>JARYMK010000067.1 GCA_029907165.1 Anaerolineae bacterium | reverse complement strand
ATCTACTTCCCGCTGATCGTGCCCGAAGCCCTGATGATTGAGCCGACGGAGACGGAGTCCCTGGAGACGCTGGACGCCTTCGCCGATGCTATGCTTCGGATTGCGGAGGAGGCGCGCACCAAGCCGGAGGTGCTGCACGACGCGCCGTTCACTGCGCCACTGCGGCGGCTGGACGACGTGCGCGCGGCGCGGGAACCCAAACTGCGCTGGCAGCCCTAGCATACATTGTCATTGCGAGCGAAGCGAAGCAATCTCAGGTCCCTGATGTCATTGGGAGGGAAGCGAAGCAATCTCGGCTGACGAGATTCTTCGGCGCTGCGCGCCCTCGCAATGACATACTCAGGAATTGGTGTGGTGTAGCCCTAGTCTGACCGCGGAGGCAGAGCGCGATACCGATGAGTGCGCCAAAAGTCCTGGTGGTGGATGACAGTGCCACAGCGCGAGCGTTCGCGCGAGCGGCGCTCGTGCGGTTCGGGCTGCAAGTGGTGGAAGCCAGCAGCGGACCTGAGGCGCTGGCCACCCTTGGGGCGCAGCCCGTGGACCTGGTCATCACCGACGTGGTGATGCCCGACATGGACGGATACGAACTTGTGCGTAGGATTCGCAAGGACCCTCGCACGAGCGCGGTCCCCGTCCTGGTGCTCACATCGCGCGGAGACGTGGCCGACAAGGTCGCCGGCTTTGAGGCAGGTGCCGACGACTACATGGTGAAACCCTTTGAGCCTGCGGAGTTGGAGGTGCGGGTCAAGGCCCTGCTGGCCCGGCGCGGCGCTGCTCCGGCGCCCGCTGTCATCCAGGAGAAGCCGGCGACCATCGTTGCGGTGTTCGGCTGCAAAGGTGGGGTGGGAACCACCACCCTGGCCGTGAATCTGGCCCTGGCGCTGCGCCAGATCACGGGCGAGGCCGTCGCGCTGATTGACGCCGACCTGTCCTTCGGCGATGTGGGCTTGCACCTGAACGTGCCGCCGGTCCACACCATCAACGACCTCGTGCAGTATGTGGAGGAATTGGATACGGCAATGCTCGCCCAGGCGATGGTGGAGCATCCGTCGGGCATTCGCGTTCTGCTGTCGCCGCCACGCCCCGAGCGCGCGGAAGAAGTCTCGGCGCGGCTGATTGGGCGGGTTCTGGACCTGGCCTCGCACAGTTTTGACTACATCGTGGTGGATACCCAGCGGGTGTACGATGACCGAACGCTGATGGTCCTGGACAAGGCCGAAATCGTGCTGCTAGTCCTGACCGCAGACATCGGCGCGTTGCGCAACGCCAGTCTGTTCCTCACGCTGGCGCGTACGCTCGGCTACCCTGCGGACAAGGTGGTGCCCGTTCTCAACGGCACGGGCGTGGACACCGGCATCCGCGAGCAGGATGTGAAGCGCGTGCTCGGCGGGAGAGAGCCTTTCCCGCTGGAATCGGGCGGCGTGGAGGTGGCCCTGGCCGCCAATCAAGGCAGCCCTATCACGCTGACGAACCCGCGCAACAAGGCCGCGCGCGGGATCCGTCAACTGGCCGAGCGGATTGTGGCCGAACACTGATGGCCGCATCAGACGCGGAGACCACAGGGGGCATTACGCATGTGCCTCTGTGGTCTCCGCGATTTCGGCTATGCAACTTGTGCGCTACTCGTTGGCGTCTGGGGAAACGGGCATGCCCAGCCTGGGGAACCGCGCCACGACGGTGCACCACTCGGGCAGGAGTACCTGGTCCCCGCGCTCCAGTTCGGCGAGAGACAGCGGCTTGTCGCTCTTCGCAGCGGCCGTCGGGAAGATGGCGATCTCCGTACCCTCCTGCGCGTAGCGTTTGTCCACCAGCGCCATGCCGATTTGGTTTTCGCCTACCAGGGTGCAACTGGTAACGCGCCCGATGTACTGCCCGCGCTTGTTCACGACCGGTTCGTGGCCTCGGAAGGCGCGGGCGTTGGGCGAGTTGACGCGGAACCGCACGATGGTATGAGTCGCTTCCGCCGAGTGGCGCAGGATGGCCTCGCGCCCCACGAAGAACGGCTTATGATACTTGACATAAGGCTCAAAGCCGGCCTCAATCGGCGTGATGCCGTAAGTTCCGGCCAACTCGTGTCCGTACAGGGGCAGGCCCGCTTCAATGCGGGTGGAGTCGCGTGCCGCCAGCCCGGCAGGCTTCAGCCCGAACGGCTCGCCCTTCTCCAGCAGCAAATTCCACAAGCGCACGGCCTCATCGGGGTGGACGAACAGTTCAAACCCCACCGGCTCGCCCGTGTAGCCCGTTCGTGATACAACCAGCGGGATGCCCGCCAGGGTTGTCTCTATCAACTCTGTGCGACGGATGTGAGCCAACTCCGTGGCTTGTCTGGCGTCGCGGGCCAGCGTCTGCAGGATGGCGAGGGATGCCGGGCCTTGCAGCGCCAGGTCCACCTTGCAGTCCTTGCCCCAGCGCGGGTCTTTGAGGTCGCGCAGCGTGGCGGGGGCCTCCACGCGGAGGTAGGACCGGCTGCGGTCTATCAGCACGCGGCCTTCGTTCACGGCGTTGAGCCATGCCCAGTCCTTGTCGGCATTGGCGGCGTTCACCACGACCATGTACCGCTCGCGGCCGAGGCAGTAGATGATGATGTCGTCCAGCACGTTGCCGTCGGGGTCCAGCAGGTAGGCGTACTGCGACTGGCCCGGCTCCAGCCACCGCACGTAGTTGGACGCCACGACGTCCAGGAACGCGGCGGCGTGCGGCCCGGAGACCTCTAGCACGCCCATGTGGGCCACGTCAAACAGCCCCGCGGCCTTGCGAACGGCGGCGTGCTCCTCGCCCACGCTGGTGTACCAGACTGGCATCTCCCATCCGGCGAAGGGAATCAACTTGCGTGTGCGCTTCTTGTGCTCCTCGTAGAGCGGCGTGCGCTTTAGTGTCTCTTCCTCGCGCCACTCCCACACGAATTCGGGCAGGCTCTCCACGGGGGCCGACGCGGCGAGGGAATCCTGTCCCACGAAGTAGGGCTTCCGCAGGTCAAACAGGTGCTCGTGGCCGCCATGGAACAGGGCCAGGCCGCTGGGATGGGGCGACGCATGGTCGTACACGGGAAGCCCCGCCGAACGCCGCACCGCTGCCCATGCGTCGCTGTCGCCCGCGACTGCGCCCGCGCCCGTGAGGCGGGTCTCCAGAGCCAGCAGGGCGTCGGGAGTGCCGATGCAGAGGAAGCCATCGTGCAACGACGGCATACGTCCGACCAGCAGCGATTTGCCCGCGACCTGCGTCTCCACGACACCATTGCTGCCTGTGTCGGCGAGTGCCAGCGTCTTCTTCAGCAGCGCGGTCGCCGCCGGCCCGGCGACGACTGTGGCGAGCAACCGCGTGCGCTCGTCCGATGCCTCGGTGCTGACATCGGCTACGATGGCGGGGCCCTGCACCTTGCGGAGTACGTCGCGCTTGTCAAAGAGCACGTATCCGTCGCTCAACGCGCGGAGCCAGTCCTTGACCGTGTCGGCATTGGCGGCGTTGGCGAGCACGTAGTACCTGTCCTTGCCGCGCGGGGTGGGAGCAAGGCGCACGACGAGCACATCGTCCAGCACTTGCCCGTCGCCGTCCAGCAGGGCGGTGTGTGCCATCTGGCCGGGCTCCAGCGCGGCCAGGTTGGCGGTGGTGGCCTCTTGGAGGAAGGCATGGGCCCTGACGCCGCGCACCATGAAGACGCTGAACTGCGACGGGTCAACGATGACTGCCCCTTCGGCCAGGGCGCGCGCGACCGTTGCGGCGTCGGCCTGGCGGCTCTGCGTCGGCCAGGCGATGGCGCTCTGCGCTGGGGGCAGGTGGTAGTGGGGGTAGGTGGAGCGCTGTTCGGTCTTCGGCTCAAACCGCGCCGCGAACTCGTCCACTTCGCGCCGCACCTGGCGCAGGAGCGAGAACGGGGCCTTCCCGCGTGGCAGCACGCCGCTCAGTCCCAGATACTGGAACGGGCGAATCTCCCGCACGACGCGGAAGATGAAGTCGGCAATCCGGTCCATGTCCTGCTCGCGCATGCCCCGCTGGGTAACCCAGGGCGTGCCGAGCCGAATCCCGCTGGCGAGGGCGGTGATGTCGTCGCCGGGGATGGTGTTCTTGTTGACGATGATGCCGCAGATTTCCAACAGGCGCGCCGCCACCTCGCCCCTGGGGAACTCGCCGTTGCCCGACTTCACCGATTTGAGGTCCACCAGCAGCAGGTGGGTGTCGGTGCCGCCATAGGCCAGGCGCAGGCCGCGATCCTGCAAACTCTGGGCGAGCGCCCGCGCGTTCGCCACGATTTGCTTCTGCAGGGCGTGGAACTGGGGCGTCTGGGCCAGTTTGAACGCCACAGCCAGTGCCGCGAACGTGTTGACGTGAGGCCCGCCCTGTTCGCCCGGGAATACGGCGCTGTCAATCTTGGCGGCGTGCTCCTCCGAGGTGGTGAGGATGACGGCGGCGCGCGGCCCGCAGATGGTCTTGTGCGTGGTGAACACCGTAACGTCGGCGATGCCCACCGGACTGGGATACACCCCGCCGACGACCATGCCCGCCGTGTGGGCGATGTCGGCCATGAGGATCGCGCCCACGGCGTCGGCAATCTCGCGGAACTTCTGCCAGTCCGGCGCCCAGGGGTACGACGTATAGCCCGCGATGATCATCTTCGGGCGGTGTTGCAGTGCCAACTCGCGGATGGCGTCGTAGTCCAGCCGTTCGGTCTTCGGGTCTACGGTGTAGGAGACGATGCGGTACTGCTTGCCCGAGCGGTTGAACTGGCTGCCGTGGGTGAGGTGGCCGCCGTGCATCAAGTTCATGCCCATGACGGTTTCTCCGGGCCGCACGAACGCTTCGTAGATGGCATTGTTGGCGGCGGCTCCCGACAGGGGTTGGACGTTCACGTAGATTTGGTCGGCGCGCACGCGGTCATTGGCGAAGCAGGCGGCGGCCCGTCGCTGTGCCAGGGTTTCCACGAAGTTGACATAATCCGCGCCCTTGTAGAACCGGCGGTCGGCATACCGCCGGTAGTAGGTCAGTTGGTACTCGTAGTCCAGCACGAGATCTTCCGGCTCGCGCGTCATGCGGGTCGGTGGGTAGCCCTCCGCATAGATGTGGGAGAACTCGGAGGACAGGGCCTCGCGCACCGCCGCCGGGGCCATGCTCTCCGAGGGAATCAGGATAATGCGGCGGGATTGGCGCTCTCGCTCCAGGTCAATGAGGCCCTGCACGTCGGGGTCCAGCGAAGCCAGCGACCCCCGGAATAGAAAATCGCGATTCTCACCCATGCTCTCACTCCTTTGTGATTTGCTTGGCGCTGGGCGCCGGGACTGTCTCGTACTGCCGTGGCAAATCCTCGCCCTCCCAGGCGCGTTCTATCAGCAGGTAGATGCCGCCCGTCAACAGGCTGCTGCCTCCAAGGACGGTGGGGCGGCTGCTGCTCAGGAGCGCCTCCGTGAGCAGGCGCAGCCCCCGATGGGAGATGCGCTCCACCTGCCCCAGGTCGGACTGGAAGAAATCCTGCGGCGCGGGACGGTCCGCATCCGCGAACAGGATGCGCGTGTTCACCAGGAACGCGTCGCCGAGTTCGGACAGATACCGCACGAACTGCGCAGGCCCCGCCGACGCCAGCAGCGATGCAAGCACCCCTCCCGTCGCATCGGCCAGCAGGCGCACGCGGCAGGCCGTTTCCTGCTCCAGGTGTCGCCAGCCTTCCGTGCCCGGATCGCCCACGACGAGGAGTTCGGCGGTTCGCTTCGTCAGCAGGCGCATAACGGTGCGAATGCCGTCCAGGACGGCGGGGCTTGTGCCGAGGTCGTCAGCACCGACGAGCCCCTGCGGGCCAAGTGCGACGAGCAGACACAGGTCGCCACCGGTGGCCAGGCGGAACAGGGTTGCGGCGCTGGGCGGGAATACCTTCTGCGGCTTGGTTCCCGGCTTGGGCCACGTTGGTGCGGGGAAGGCCCATAGGTCCGGATCCTCGCGGCGGTTGCCCCAGATGGAGCCATCCCGCGCGGCCAGGCCCAGGCGGCAGATGGACTCGCCATCCAGCAGCGCGCCCGCGCCCCAGCGCACCCAGATGGCATGTCCGGCGGGCGGGCTGGGGGGCTCGCGGCGGTTGCCGTCCAACAGTTCGGCACGGGCGCCGCATTCCTGCGCGGCTTGGGCCAGGTGCTGTACCGTGCGCATGCGGGCTTCTGCGAGGGCTGGCGGTATCCTGCGGCCGTCGCCGCGCGCTGACCAAACCTCTAGGAACACATGCAGGGCGTTTTCTGCATCGCTGCCGATCACGGAAGGACTCCGGAGTTCTCGGAATGGCAGGGCTGGCCGTTCCCGGTAGGCGCAGCACTGTCTGGCCGCATTCTACTATCCGCGCTGCCCTTTGTCAAAGACATGCGGGCAGGCTCGCTCCGGTGTTGGTTTCTCCTTTCGCCGCAGACCCAGACAAGACTTTGCGAATTCTGCAACAATAGGGTAAGATGTTCTCTGCAAACATCGTGCATCTCAGGGAGGAGGTGGCCCAATGAGCGTCGTGCAAGTGCGCCCGGACATCTACTGGATCGGTATCAACGACAGGACGACAGACTTGTTTGAGGGGCTTTGGCCCATTGACCAGACCGGAGTCTCGTACAATGCCTATCTTGTCCGAGACGAGAAGACCGCGCTGATTGACCTGGCCAAGGCATTCAAGGCCGACGAATTCCTGGGGCAGATCGCCCAGGTGTGCGACTTGGGGGCGATTGACTACGTGGTCGTCAACCACATTGAGCCTGACCATTCCGGTCTGTTATCCCTTTTCCGCAGGCTTGCTCCCCAGGCGACGATTCTGGGCACGGAGAAGACCAAGGAATTGCTGGAGGCTTTCTACGGTGGCGCGGAGTCGGTGCGCGTGGTACAAGATGGCGAAACGCTGAGCCTGGGACGCCACACGCTTCAGTTCTTCTCCACGCCTTTCGTGCACTGGCCGGAGACGATGATGACCTACGACCAGGGCGAGAAGGTGCTGTTCTCCTGCGATGCCTTTGGCGGCTACGGGGCGCTGCGGGGCGCCATCTTTGACGACCAGTGCGTGGATATGGGCTTCTACGAGCGCGAGGCGCTGCGCTACTACGTCAACATCCTTGCCAAATTCAGCGGCCCCGTGCTTCGCGCCATCAAGAAACTGCAGCCGGTGCCGGTTGAGATCATCGCACCGTCCCACGGCCTCATCTGGCGCAAGAACCCGCAGCGCATCGTGGAACTGTACGCGCAGTGGGCGCGGTACGCGACGGAGCCAGCAGAGCCTGGCGTTACCCTCCTCTATGGCTCCATGTACGGCAACACCGAAAAGATGATGAACGCGGTGGCGCAGGGGATTTCGCGGGAGGACATCCCCGTTGAGGTCTTTGACGTGGCGCGCACCCACTACAGTTACATTCTGCCCTCGCTGTGGACGAAGTCCGGCGTGATGATGGGGGCTCCTACGTATGAGGTGGGCCTGTTCCCGCCGATGGCGCATGTGCTGGACGTCGCCGCACGCAAGCGTGTGATGAACAAGAAGGCGGCATGGTTCGGGAGTTACGGTTGGAGCGGCGGCGCGCAGAAGGAACTGACCGACCTCATCGCGCCCCTCAAGTGGGACCTGGTGGAGACGATGGAGTTCCGTGGCGGGCCAACGGCGGAGGACCTGAAGGCCGCCGAGGAGTTCGGGGCGCGCTTCGCCCGTGCGCTGAAGTAGCCATGCCGCGAGGCTCTGAGCCCGTCGCGCGGCCTCGTACACGCCGGTGGTCCCCGGTCCCGTGCCATTGCGAAGGCGCGCGGCGACGAAGCAATCTCGGTAGAGAGTCTGGGATTGCTTCGCTTCGCTCGCAATGACAGATAGAGGTTGTCATTGCGAGGGCGCGCGGCGACGAGGCAATCTCGGTAGAGAGTCTGGGATTGCTTCGCTTCGCTCGCAATGACAGGCCAGGGCATGGGATTGCTTCGCTTCGCTCGCAATGACAGATAGAGGTTGTCATTGCGAGGGCGCGCGGCGACGAGGCAATCTCGTCAACCGAGATGCGTCGCCTTGCCCGCAATGGCAATCAGGGGGTTGGGGGCGCGAAAGGCATAAAAGAACGCGAAAGTCGCGAACCCCCTTTCGCGCCTTTCGTGAGGTTTCGCGCCCTTCGCGGTCCAAATCTCCGCTCGTTTCTCTGCGCACTCTGCGTCTCCGCGGTGAAGCATGGCCTCTCGCCCGCAATGGCAATTGCTAGCCAAATAGGTTGTCCAGCGTCATCATCACGACGAAGCCGACAAGAAGCCCGGTCGTGCCGACCTTGGCGAACCCCTTGCGGTGCGTCTCGGGTATCATTTCCTCGCTCACGACGTAGAGCATGGCGCCGGCGGCGAAACTCAGCCCCCAGGGCAGGATGGGCCGCGCCACGGATACCAGCGCCGCGCCGAGCACGCCCCCAATCGGCTCCACGAGGCCGGACAGCAGAGCGTATCCTATTGCCTTCCAGCGCGAGTAGCCTTCGCGGACAAGGGGCAGGGCTACCGCAAGCCCCTCCGGCATGTTCTGCAAGGCGATGGCGATGGCCAGGGCGACGGCCACCGTCAAATCGCCACCTCCGAACCCGACGCCGACCGCCAGCCCTTCGGGGAAGTTGTGGATCGTGATGGCCAGGATGAGGAGGGTGATGCGTTTCAGCGTTGCGGAGGGCGGGCCTTCCGGGCCGGAGATGAAGTGCATGTGAGGGACAACCCGGTCCATGAGGGCGACAAACGCGGCCCCTACCACAACGCCCACGACGGTAACCCAGATGCCGCCCGTTTCCATGGACGGGATGAGCAGGCTGAAGGAGGTTGCCGCGAGCATCACGCCTGCTGCGAACCCCAGCAGGCCGTCCAGCAGTTTGTCGCTGACGCGCACGGTCAGGAGCGTGGGAAGCGCGCCGAGGCCGGTCGCGATGCCGGTCCCCAACGTCGCCAGTGCCGCGAGGAAAATCACGTTGTGAGTTTGAAGCAGCGATGCCATGGGCGCCTCCTAGGAATGTGATGGAAGCCGCTGTCTCTTTTTGCGTTCCGGCGGCGGAATGGTATCATATCTCCCCAATGAGCGCAACCCATCGGTCAGCATCGCTTGCACGTGGATTCCTGGATGCCCTGCCCCTGACGCCGGGCGTTGTTATGTTCGGCCTGGTGTACGGCGTGGCGGCGAGGGCAGTCGGTCTGTCCCCTGTGGAGACGGCCGGGATGTCGGCCATCGTTCACGCGGGGTCCTCGCAGTTCGCGGCGCTGGGCATGTGGCTCTCGGCGACCCCGGGCGCCATCGTGCTGACGACGCTCATCATCAACCTACGGCACCTGCTGATGGGGGCCTCTGTCGCGCCCTACCTGCGGCACCTCCCGCTGCGGTGGAAGATGCTGCTGGCGCTGTGGATGTCGGATGAGTCCTACGCGACCGCCATCGCAGCGTATGAGCGGGGCAGGGGCAGCGAGTGGCACTTTCTCGGTGCGAATTTGTGCATCTGGATCGTGTGGTGGCCGTCGGGGCTGGCGGGCGCGCTGGCGGGGCAGTCCATCCCCGACCTGTCGCGCTACGGCCTAGAGATGGTGTTCCCGCTGGCGTTCATCGGCCTGGCGGCGTCATTCTTCAAGGGACGCGCCTCGGCGGTGGCGGCGGGCGTTGCGGCGGTTACGGCGGTCTTAGGCGCGGTGTGGCTTCCGGGAAACTGGCACATCATCGGCGCGGGACTGCTGGGGTCGCTGGCGGGCCTGGCCGCCGTGCGGGAAGGGGGCGCGCGAAGTTGAACCCCTGGGCTGTGTTCGCAGGCATGGCGCTGGTAACGTTCCTGACGCGGTTTGCGATGATGCCGATGCTGTCGCGGGAACTCCCGAGGCCGGTCCTGCGGTACCTGCAACTGGTGCCTGTGGCGATCCTGTCGGCGCTCATCGCACCCGCCGTGCTTCTCGTTGACCGTCACCTGACGCTGGGACCTCAAATCCCTGCTGCCGCGGTCGGTGCTGTGATGGCATGGCGCACGCGGTCGGTGCTGTGGACGATCGTCGCAGGCATGCTTGCCTATTGGCTGCTCTCCGCCCTGCTGTAGCCGCGGAGCACGTTCCATCGGACATCTAAAACACAGGAGAACGATATGCCATTGCAGAATGCGTTCATGCTGCTCCTGTTGGGCACCATCTGGGGCGCGTCGTACATGTTCATCAAGGTCAGCGTGGCGGAAATCACGCCGCTGACGTTCGTGGTGCTGCGCACGGGGCTGGGCGGCGGGTTGCTGGCCGCGTACCTGCTTCTGCGCGGGCGGCGGCTGCCGTCGCGTGAACTCTGGCGCCCCCTGTTCGTGATGGGCCTGTTCAACACGCTCATCCCCTACGGCCTCATCAACTGGGGCGAATTGCACATCTCCAGCGCCCTCGCCGCGATTCTCACGGGAACGATGCCCTTGTTCACCGTCATCCTGGCGCATTTCTGGTCAAAGGGCGAGCGCATGGACGGATTCAAAGCGGCCGGCGTGGTGATTTGCTTCGCGGGGGTTGTCGTGCTCGTCGCGCCCGACCTTCGGGCCGGCGTTACGCACAACATCCTCGGCGACCTGGCCGTCATCGGCGCGGGCTTGAGTTACGCCATCGCGGCCGTGTTCGCGCGGCGGCACCTGGCCGGGCGCGAGCCGGCCGTGCTGTCCACGGGCATGTTGCTGGCCGGTTTTATCATCACCGTGCCGTTGGCGCTGGTCTTTGAGAGGCCCTTCACCCTCGCGCCTTCGCTGCAGGCTTGGGGTTCCACGCTGGCGCTGTCAATCCTGGGCACGGCGATTGCCTACCTCATCTACTACTGGATTCTGGAGCACGGCGGCGCGGTCCAGGCGTCCCTGGTAACCTACATCATTCCCATCGGGGCGCTGTTCTGGGGCTGGCTGCTCCTGGGCGAGGACATTCACTGGACATCGGTCGTCGGCATGGGGGCGATCCTGCTTGGCATCATGGTGGCGAACCGATTCCAGATACTTAAGCCGGCGTCGCATTGAGACTTGCCGTGCCTTGCGGCGGCATGGCGCGTTTTCTTGGATAAGAGGGAACCATATTCCGGGGAGACGCTATGGGTGCGCGTCGTTGGGCTTTTCTGGTGACAGTCGCATGTCTTTTGGCCGCGCCGATCGTATGGGCAGCCACGCCCGCAACGGACACGAGACAGGGGTTCGCGCCGCTGGTTGAGAGCGGCGTCATCTGGGGGCAAGCACGGGACATCTTGACCCAGCGCCCTGTGGCAAGCGCGTTCGTGTACCTGGAAGGCGGTCGCGGCGGCGTGTACACGGACGCGGACGGGTACTATCGTCTTGCCGCGCCCCCCGGCCAGTGGACGGTGGCGATCCGCGCCGCGGGCTATCTGGACATGTCGCAGACCTACGTGCAGGTGCTGGTCGGCCGCAAGGCCCGCGTGGACTTTGACCTGGTCGTGGAGAATCCCACGCCCGCGCAAGAGGAAGCACTGTTCCGCCTGATGGCTACCCCGCCCGAGCAGGCGTGGTCCCCCGATTTTGATGTCTCCATCGCCACCGTGCCGACCACCATCCGCGTGCTCATGCCCGACGGCCAGGTGGTTCAGATGGATTTGGAGGAGTACGTGAAGGGCGTGGTGCCTCAGGAGTTGCCGCCCTCGGCGCCGTTGGAAGCATTGAAGGCCCAGGCCGTGGCCGCGCGCAGTTATGCCGTTACCTCGTGGAATCACGCCGCCCAGGGGGCTAACGTCTGCACGACGACCCACTGTCAGGTGTGGAAGGGCGTCCACTTTTCCCGCACAAACCAGGCGGTTGCAGAGACGCGGGGCGTGTTCGCCACCTACCGGGGGAGCATCATCCGCGCCTTCTACTTCGGCCATTGCGACGGGCGCACGCGCAACAGCGAGGACGTGTGGGTGCAGGCGCTGCCCTACTGCCGCAGCGTCGCCTGCGGGTGCGGGTACACGTGGATGTGGGGGCACGGCGTCGGGATGTGCCAGGAGGGGGCCATCGCCATGGCCAAGCGCGGCGCCACGTTTGACGAAATCCTGCGGCACTACTACACCGGCATCAGCCTGATGGGCATGCAGCCTACGCCGACGCCCCAGCCAACCCCGACGCCGACCGCAACGCCCGAGCCGATCGTAACGTTCACGCAGCCGTTGCAGGCGGGCTGGAACTTGGTCTCAATCCCCATCCCAATCAGCGACACGACGCCGAGCAACGTCTTTGCCAGCATCGCGGGCAAGTACGACATGGCGATGCAGTACGACGCCTTTGCGCCCTACAGCCGCTGGCGGGTGTACCAGCCGGGCGCTCCGGTCCAGAGCGGGGGGCTGGATTTTCTGGACATCCGTTACGGGGTATGGCTCCGCGCCACCGAACCCTGCACGCTCACCGTTTCGGGGCGGCGTGCGGTAACGCCCACGGAGATTCCCCTGATCACGGGCCTCAACCTGATTGGCTATCCTTCCCTTGTGCCGCGCGACGTGTCCGATGCGCTCGCTTCCATCGCGGGCAAGTACGTGCGGCTCTACTCCTACCGGGCCGACCAGCCGGATTCGCCGTGGCTGCTGTACGATTTCACGGTGCCGCCCGAGGCGAACACGCTGAAGCAGTTGACGCCGGGCCAGGGCTACTGGATAGAGATGGTGCAGCCTGCCAACCTGCGGGTTGACCCGTGAGAGGATCTTACTCCGCCAGTGCCCCCAGCACTTCCTCGCCGTGGCCGTCGGGTTTCACCTTGGTGAAGACTTTGGCGATTCGGCCCTGCTCGTCAATCACGAACGTGGTTCGCAAGATGCCCTGGTAGGCGCGGCCGTACATCTGCTTCTCGCCCCAGACCCCGTACTGCTCGGCGACCTTGTGATCTTCATCGGATAGGAGCAGGAAGGGGAGGTTGTACTTGCTCTTGAATCGCACGTGGCTTTGGGGCGGGTCTGGACTGACGCCCAGGATGACGGCGCCTTGTTCCTCGTACTGGGGATAGTTGTCTCGGAACGAGCAGGCTTCTTTTGTGCAACCCGACGTCATGTCTTTAGGATAGAAGTACAGGACGACTTTCTTGCCCCGGAAGTCGGACAGGCGGACCTTGTCGCCGCGGTCCGATGGCAGTTCAAAGTCCGGTGCGGCCTGACCAGGTTTCGGCATCTCGCTCATGGCATTCCTCCACAGAGGTTTTGTGGATAGTATAGCAGAATCAGGGGAGAAGACCATGACGGCGGTCATGTTACGCTGCGTTGGGGGCGAAAAACAAAGGCTGCCACCAGGTGACAGCCTTGTGGAGGCGACGGCGGGACTTGAACCCGCGATCGGGGTTTTGCAGACCCCTGCCTTGCCACTTGGCTACGTCGCCCGACAGAACAAAAGGAGCGGAAGACGGGATTTGAACCCGCGACCCTCTCCTTGGCAAGGAGATGCTCTACCGCTGAGCCACTTCCGCCCAAAGGTGCCGAAGCCCAGATTTGAACTGGGGACCCCATCATTTTCAGTGATGTGCTCTTCCAACTGAGCTACCTCGGCAACCCTGCTTGTATTCTACACAAGTCCCACGGTGTTGTCAAAATCGCCGACGCTACGACTTGCCCCCTCGGGCGGCCGCCGATGCTTACCGGACGATGGACCCGATTGTGAGCAGCGCAAATGAGACGAGCATGTACATGGAAGCGAACTTGAACAGCCGCCAGGTGTTGCCGTCGGCAGGGCGAGCCCACGCGACCAGCGCAAGCGCGAGCAGCGCAGTGCCACATGCGCCCAGCGCAGCCAGGGCCGCCGCGCCCAGCGACAACAGGATCCCCGCCAGTTGCAGGACCACGACGTTCAGCATCGTCGCGACGGCAATCAGGCGATACGTGGCGTGCAGGCCGTACACGTTGGGCCAGACGGGCACCCCGGCCCGCGCGTAGTCGTCGGCGTGCCGCGTGGAAAGGCTCAGAATGTGGGCAGGAATCCAGAGCAGCACGGCCAGCCCGAGCAGGATACCGATTGCGTCCACGTGGCCCAGCGCCAGGCTTCGCCCTGCCAGGGCTGGCATCCCGCCCGAAAGCCCGCCCCAGAGGATGGAGGTGGGCGTTCTCCGCTTGAGCCACAGCGTATACACGCCGAAATCCAGCGCGAAGCCCGCGGTTACGATGAAGCCAAACAGTGGCTGAAGCAGCCATGCGGTGAGGAGGCCACCGGCGGACAACCCCGCGCCAAAGGCGACCGCCGTGGAGAGCGACAGGCGGCCCTCGGCCAGTGGCCGTCTGGCAGTGCGCCGCATGGCCGCGTCAATGTCGCGGTCCACAACCATGTTGAGCGCCGTGCATCCCGAGATGGCCGCCAGCAGCGCCAGGGTTGCCAATCCCAGTTCCCCCCAACGGATCGCGCCGGGAAGCGTCAGCGCGTAGGCGCAGACACCAGTGATGAGAAGCAGCAGGGTCTGGCGGAACTTCGTCAGCGCGAACAGGTCGCGCAGCAGGGCCACGCCGCCGAGGGGCAGCGCGAGGGTTCGCGAGTCGTGCAGGTCGCTCATGGCAGCGCGCTCCCGGTGGATTCTACGGTCTGGCCGCGGAAGAAGGCCACGATTTCGGCGACCAGGTAGACGGCCAGGGACAACATCGCCACGCCGACCCCCGCCTCAAAGAACGGCTCCGGCCACGTAACGGTGGTTCCAGGCTGGCGGAACATGTAGGGCATGATGAACACGAGCGCCGCCGACGTGCCTGCGATCAGGCCCCAGGCGCTCAGGCGGGCAGCCCGCGTGCGCGAGCGGCGCAGGTGCGCGACCAGCAAGAAGCCCATGGCGGCCGACAGCGTCGCCAGCACGTGCCAGTGGCCGACGGCGATCGTGCGCTCCACTTCTAGGTAGGCGGGCAGGCGGTAGGTCTCCAGGTTCATGGCGACATACACGCCGGGGACGGTAACCACAACGTTCACGAAAAACAGGAACCAGTAGAGGCCGAGCCGGAATGGATCGCGCATCACCCCGCCCTCGCGCGCCAGCGCTCGGATACCGAGTAGCGCGACCAGGATGCCCGCAGGCAGCAGGAAGCCCGCGCCCACGTTGATGACTTTGTGAGCGACTTTCTCCAGCGGGCCGATGATGACGCTCCACGTGGCCAGGGAGACGATGACCGTGCCGACAATCGTCAGGCCGTACACCCAGCGGGCGGACCGTTTGCCCATGGGCGTGATGCGCGCGACCAGCAGCAGGATCGCCACGTCAATCAGGGTAAGCATGATGTGCAAATGGGCGATTACGCCGCGCTGGAATACGTCGTGTTCGTGGCGGATGATGTCCTCAGCCAGGACGGCCTTGAACCCGTTGCCGAAAAATGACCCCACAGCCGCGCCGAGGATGGCCGAAATCAGCGTGGCGACGGCCATGAGCCAGAAGGCCCACCGAACCAATGGTTCAGGGCTGCCCTTGCGGGGGAACAGGCCGACGGCAAGGAGCACGCCTGCGTAGAAGGTGAGGCTGAGGCCGAGGAGATACACGCCGTGGAACAACCAGTTTCGGCCCAGGTATCCGAAGGTCAGTCCACCGAGGCTGGTGAGCAGGAAGCCCGCAGTGAGGGCGGGTTTGATCGCCTGGGCAATCCTCTGCGGAATCTCAACCCGCGCGAGGGTCAGGCAGACCAGCGATGCCAAGAACGGAATCGCCAGGCTGTGGTAGAGCATGACGATGCGCCCCACGCGTTGGTCCTCGTTCAGTGCGATGGGCAGGTGGCGTGCAACTCCGAGCGCCTGCGAAGGCCCCGACAGCAGCGCAAGCAGGGCGAGCACGAGCCCGACCCATGCGAGAGCAATCAGGGCAAGGCCCTCTGGAGTTGCGAATAGGCGATGGAAGCGAGATTGCGGACGCAAAGCATGACCTCCGTCTCCAAGTTCAGGACACGGCGCAATTATACATCATGTGTCCGTGGAGGGGCTGTGACATTCGTCACACACGGCGGCAGTTCGGCGCTCTCCTGGCGCTCCTCCCGTCGCCTACAAATTCGCCTCTCGCGACACTAGATGTCGCGGGTATGCCCACAATGTGTAGTGGGGGGCGTCCTCGCGCCCCGGATGCGCCTACCGGCTGACGTTCGGGGATGCATTCGGGGCGCCGAGGGCGGAGCCCGAAGGGGATTCCAAATCCGCCCGTAAGTCCTCCAGATGGTTCCGTTCCGGCACGATCTTGGAGTCCGCGTAGGTTTCGCAGGAGATCGCCGTACGGCACTCAGACTTGCCTCGGCAAGGAGGGCCTATATGGAAGTGTGCGGTGCGATGATCTTGCTCACGATGCTCGCTCTGCCCGTGATCCTGGAATTTCTGGCCGGGATCGCCA
>JARYMK010000066.1 GCA_029907165.1 Anaerolineae bacterium | reverse complement strand
CTCCAGTACCTCGTGCACAATGGAATCCTGGGAAAGGAGGATGTGTCACTAAGGTACTGAACGAGTACAGATGTTTGACATCTTTTTGTTCATTCCGTATAATGGCAGTGTAAACCCGTTCGCAGGATTCAGGGCGGGTGCATTGCGAGGTCAGGAGGGCCACTTAGAGGTTTCGTCTCCGAGAGGCCGCCGATTCTCGTAACGTCAGCGTGGGCTGTTCCGGGGATGCGGCTACGTTCGCTATCAAGGGTCTTGCGGAGCGAGAAGGGTTGAGTGCACGCAGAGTGTAGCAGAGCGCGAGCGACAGACCATGAGCGGCCCTTGCTGACCACAGCGGGGCCGTTTTCTATGCCCGGCGCTTGGCCCCGCATCCGAACGGAATACCGGCCGTCAGCGCGCATCTGCTGCCCACGGCAGAGGCGCTCTGCTCCGGCCTATAGGGAAGCGAGGTGAAACACAGTTGGCTACCGTTACACTGCGGTCTGGAGAATCATACGAGGACTTGCTCCGGCGGTTCCGCAAGCAGGTAACCGAGGACAAAATCCTCAGCGTGTACCGCCAGAAGCGCTGGTATGTCTCCAAGAGCGAACTGAAGCGCAAGGCCAAACGGCGCGGCCTGCGCAAGATGCGTCAACAGCAGCGACGCATGGCCCGCCGCCTGGAGTAACGCCAGGCATCGGTCTTGCGGAAAGAGCGAGGGGTGCGAGCACGAAGGCAGCACCGCCGACTAGCGGCCTGCTCAGTGCGCCTGTATGACACGCCAGAAATCAAACCCAGCAACTGAAGTCCCTGGGCTCAACGCAGCCCGTTACCGACGGGAAATCGTCGCCGTCCTTCTGGTTGCCCTGGGGTTGGTTACCTTGCTCAGCCTCCTTTCCATCACCCGAGGCGCGTGGATCAATTGGTGGGCTCAAGGACTCCGTCGCGTCTTCGGGTGGGGGGCGTTTCTGGTGGCCGTGGGCTTTGTGGCCACCGGCGTCTCCCTGTTGAAGCCACGCCTGTGGGAACGGGTGTCCCAACAATGGGATACCATTGTAGGTTTAGAACTGCTGCTCCTGGGCCTGCTAGGAGCATTTCACCTGATTGGCGGCGGGCCCGATCCGCTGGCAGCCGCCGACGCGGGCAAAGGCGGCGGCTATGTGGGCTGGGCTATCTCCCGCCTGCTCACGTCTTCCGTCGGGACGTTCGGGGCCTGGCTTATCCTGGCCCTGATCTTGGTGGGCGGCGCAGTGCTGGGCTTGAGCCTGAGCCCGCAGCACCTTGCCGCGGCGCGCCAGGCGATTGCGGGGCTGGCCGAGGCGGTCTGGGGGCGGCTCCGCCGCGGCGAGGCCCAGGAGCCGGTGGTGAACCTGCCGCCGCAGCCCCCCGCGCGGAAGCGGCCATCCCTTCCGAAGGTCAAGGCAGAGGCCAAACCTGCCGCGGAACCCGAGCCTGCTCTCCAGCCGCGGGTCAGGCGGGCGAAGAACCTCCCGCCGATTGACCTGCTGGACCCGGGGTCGCCGCAGAAGTTCAGCGAGACCGACGCGCGCATGCGGGCCGCCGTCATAGAGGAGACGCTGGCTTCCTTTGGCGTGCCCGCCAAGGTCGTAGAAATCAACGTCGGGCCGGTGGTAACCCAGTTCGGCGTGGAACCCGGTTACATCCAAGCGCCCGGGTCCAATGGCCGTGTGCATCAGCGCAAGGTGCGGGTCAGCAAAATCTACGGCCTGGCCAACGACTTGGCGCTGGCCCTGGCCGCTGCGCCAATTCGCATTGAAGCGCCCGTGCCCGGCAAGTCGGTCGTTGGCATTGAGGTCCCGAACGCCGATGTGAGCCTGGTGTCGCTGCGGTCGGTGCTGGAGTCCGACGCCTTCCGCAAGAGCAAGGGTCGCCTGAAAATCGCGCTGGGGCACAACGTATCGGGCAAGCCGGTGTTCGCGGACCTGGCCGAGATGCCGCACCTGCTCATCGCCGGCGCCACCGGCTCGGGCAAGTCGGTATGCATCAATGCTATCGTATCGTCGCTGATCTTCAACAACGGGCCCGACGCCGTCCGCCTGGTGATGATAGACCCGAAGATGGTGGAACTCACCCGCTACAACGGGCTTCCCCATCTCATCGCGCCGGTGGTCGTGGAGTTGGAGTCGGCCGTAGCGGCGCTGCGGTGGGTTACCTTCCAGATGGACGAGCGCTACCGCAAGTTCTCGGCGGAGAAAGCGCGCCACCTGGAGGACTACAACCGCAAGATGGCGGCGCAGGGCCAGGACCCGCTCCCGCGCATCGTGGTGGTGATTGACGAACTGGCCGACTTGATGATGATGGCGCCGGAAGAGGTGGAGCGGTCCATCTGCCGCATCGCCCAGATGGCGCGGGCCACGGGCATCCACCTGGTCATCGCCACGCAGCGCCCGTCGGTGGATGTGGTAACGGGCCTCATCAAGGCCAACTTCCCGGCCCGCATCTCGTTCGCGGTAACGTCGCAGGTGGACTCGCGGGTGATCCTGGACACGGCCGGGGCCGAGAAACTGCTGGGGCGCGGCGACATGCTGTTCATGGCGCCGGATTCCAGCCATCTGCAGCGGCTTCAGGGGTGTTTCGTCTCGGACCGCGAGGTGGAGAACCTGGTGAAGTTCTGGATGGAGGCGCTGCCCGCCGAAGGCCCGCCGACTCCGGCCCCGTGGGCGTCGCTGGAGGACGCGGAAGAGGAGGACGACCTGCTGGACCAGGCGATTGCGCTGGTGCGGCAGACCGGCACCGCTTCGGCGTCGCTGTTGCAGCGGCGGATGCGCATTGGCTACCCGCGCGCGGCACGGCTGATTGACCTCATGGAGCAGCGCGGCATCATCGGGCCGCCAGAGGTCGGCGGCAAGCCAAGAGAAGTGCTGTTGGACGATTTTGACGAGTTCTCGGACAACGGGACGCTGGATGTTGGCGGCTCCCCCACTGGCGGGGGCCCCGGAACGCGCGCGTAGGCGCACGCAAGTTTGAATGCAGGAGGTTGCATGGCCAAGCAAGACGCACGACCAGCAAAGAAGCGAGAAGTCATTGAGGCGCAGGGCACCGTGGTGGAGACGCTGCCCAACGCCCAGTTCCGCGTTCAACTGGACTCCGGCCACGAGGTGCTCGCGCACATCTCCGGCAAGATTCGCATGTACTACATCCGCATCTTGCTGGGCGACCGGGTTCTGGTGGAACTTTCGCCTTACGACTTGACCCGCGGGCGCATCGTGTACCGCTACAAGAAGTAGGCGGACGCCCTGCCACGCGGCAGGGAGCGCGACGCGCCTGCAACCGCCGCAGCCATGACGGCAGGGGTCCCGCCTGTGATGGCGTGGTGAAACTGCATAGCATTTGCCTGAAGTCAGCCGTCGGAATGGCTGGCTTTCTTTTTACCCAGCCGCTCCTACAATCAACCATGGACGCGCGGCCGTATCCGCAGCCGATGCCGTGCGTTTGAATCAGCGGAAACAAGCGGCGGGGTGTCTCCCGGGATTGGCCCAACCTCTGTCCACGAATGCCCCCCAAGCATTCGGGCGGCAGGCGGCCTCCCTCCGCCCAACCAATCCTGGGAGACCCCGCACGCTACCTTAAGCAGAGGAGGACAACGATGAAACGAAAGGTGAATCGGCTTCTCTCGGCGGTCGCGGTAGTCATGGCTGTGCTGGCCCTGCTGGTGCCCGCGGCGTTTGCCGAAGGCCCCGCACCGGAACCCCCAGGAAATCCCACGGTGAATTTCACCGGTGTTATCCAGCAGAAGCGCAGCGCCACCGAATGGGTCGTGTCCGGCGTAACGGTGCGACTCAACGAGCAGACGGTGGTCAACGAGCAGGCTGGCCCCGCCGACGTGGGCGCCACCGTGCAGGTGGTGGGCGTGCGCCAGCAGGACCGCTCTGTGCTGGCACGGGTGATCAAGGTGCTCAGGCCGCCGGTCCAACTGCGCCCGGTGCAGTTCACTGCGCCTATCGTGGCGCTGCCAACGGGTGGCCTGCTGGGCGAGTGGACGGTGGGCCAGGAGACCGTCATCGTGTCCGACAAGACGAAACTCTTGCCGGAGGGCGTCGTCCCTGCCGTTGGCGACATCGCCAGCGTAACAGGCTTCCGCACCAATGACGGCAAGGTAGACGCACGACTCGTCGCCATTCGCAAGCCCAGCCAGGTAGAGGTGGAGTTCACCGGCCCCATTCAGAGCATCGGCGACACCGAATGGACGGTGCGCAATGTCAAAGTCATCATCACCGCGACGACCGAAATCATCGGCACGCCGCAGGTGGGCCTCATCGCCGAGGTCAAGGGCTTCCTGCAGACCGACCGCTCCGTGGTGGCGACCCGCATCCGCGTCCGCGAGCCGCAGGCCGAACCGGTCAGTTTCCAGGGCATCATCGTCAGCAAATCGGGCGAGGGACTGCCGGCGGTCTGGGGGATTCGGCCGCTCACGAGCACCGACGTGCTCCCCAGCGTCATCAGCGTAACGGTTACCGTCAGCACGACGATTGACGAGACCAAGGGGCCTGCCGACGTGGGCGCGCTGGTGCACGTGGTTGCAGTGCCCATTAGCGTGAGCACAGCCGCGGACGCCAACGCGGTCCTCGTGGCCCAGCGCATCAAGGTGCTCCGCCCGCCGCTGAATCAGGAAATCACCTTCGCGGGCCGCATTGACGAGATTCACGACGACTACTGGATCGTCCGCGGCATCCGCGTGCTCATCAAGCCCGAGACGGTGATAGACGGGCTGACCCCGGCCGTGGGGCTGATGGCCATCGTTACGGGCACGCTGCGCACCGACCGCGTGGTGGAAGCGTCGCACATCACCGTCAGGGAAGCGGTGCCCGACGTCATAGAGTTCAACGGGCGAGTCGTGCAGAAGTCGCCGGTGCCGGGCATCTGGAAGATCGCGCCCGACGGGATGCTGCCGGTCATCTATGATGTCTGGGTTACTCCGTGGACGGTTATCGTCGGCCCGGTGGAGGTGGGTTCCCACGTGCACGTCATCGCGCTCCGTTCCGTCAGCGGGCACATGGTAGCGTTGAAGATTCAGGCCATCCGCGGCACTGCCGAATAGGCGAGGGGGATGGGTCGTCTGGCCGGGTGCGGCCTGCTCCGCACCCGGCATTTTGTTGGAGAGGAGCCATGCGTCGCAGTGTCATTGCCGTGTGCATCCTGTGCCTTTTAGTCAGCGCCGCTGCCCGTGCGCAGGTGGGTGCGCCCGCTGACGCAGCGGCCACAGGCTGGTCGACCCCGATCCCGCTCGGTTCGGCGTCCGACGGCATCACCGACATCGCCCTGTCGGTCTCCGAGGCGGGCGAAGTGCATGTGGTATGGGAAGACGGCGGCCGCCTGTTCCACGCCCACGGGGCACCGACGGTGAACCCCGCCGCCAGCGAGGTGGCACAGGGCGAAAGCCCTGCGCTGGTGGGTGGGCAGGGAAACGCCGCGCACCTGGCATTTGCCGCCGAGTTCGGGGGCCAGACCGACATCTACGAGGCCGACTGGAACGGCAGCGCGTGGTCGCTGCCCGTGGGTCTTCTGCCTACGGCGGGGGATTCCCTCGTGCCCGCCGCCGACCGACTCGGCACCCTGTTGGCTGTGGTGTGGACCGAGCGAGGCGCCGCGTACGACGAGGTGTTCCTCGCCACGCGGAACGGCGCGGAGCCTTGGACGGGCGGGGCCGTGCCTCGCGTTTCGGGCAGCGCGTCCGACGTCTGCCTGAACTCCCAGGGGGTTCACGTCCTCTTTCAGCAGATGGACCCGCTGACGCGGAAGACGCAACTGTGGTACACGGCCCGAGAGGGCGTGGATTGGTCGCTTCCCGTCTCGGTGTCCAACGCGCCAGACTTCCACGCTTCAGCCGGGCGGCTGGCGTGCTCGGCGGGTGGCATGCACGCCGTCTGGCAGCAGCAGACGGCGACAGGCTACCGAATCTACTACGCCGCGGGGTCGTCGGTGGGGTGGGGCACGGCAGTGGCGGTCTCGGGCAGCGCCGACGCCTTCTCGCCGGACCTGGTGCCTGGGGCCGACGGCAGCCTGCACGTCGCCTGGGCGCAACAGGGCGCAGTAGCCTATCGCCGCTGGGCGGCGGGCAACTGGGGCACAACCGAAACCCTGCCCGCGGCCGGCATGGTGCTGGACGTGGCGGTGGGGGTGTCGGCGAGTGGCATGGTGCACCTCGCCTGGGCCGAACTGGGAACGGACGACCTGGTGCGGGTGATGTACGCATGGCGGGGCGGCGACACGCCGACACCCACCGCGACGCCCACGAGGACGGCCACCCGGACGCCCACAGCGACCGCAACGCCCACGCGGACTCCGACCGCGACTCCGTCGGCGACGGCCACCCCGACGCGAACCCCGTCGGCGACGCCCACAGCGACCCGTCTGCCCGTCGTGAAGCGAGTCTTCCTGCCTGTGGTGTTCCGCGGCCTGCGCTGATTGTACGGCGGCCGTGGAAAGCCGCCCTACTGGTGCGATGCCCGCGCGCGGACGTACCGCTGGAGCGCCAGGTAGCCCAGCGCTGTCAGCAGGCCGAGGCCGCCCGCCGCGAACCACAGCGCAGTCTTGAGCCCCGCGTCGTACATCGCGCCGCCCAGCGCAGGGCCGATGCCGTAGGCCACGCCCCAGGTAAGCGCCAGCAGCCCCATGTAGCGCCCACGCATGTCGGCCGGCGACTGGTCGGCGGTGAAGGCGTTGGCCGTGGGGGAGATCACCATCTCGCCCATCGTGTAGATCACCGCGCAGGCGATGAGCCCAGGGAACGCCGACATGAGACCGATGGCCCCCAAGCCCACGCCGTACAACGCCGCGCCGAGTGCCAGGGTGGGAAGCCGCGGCCAGCGTGCGATGGCGCGGGTGATGGCCATCTGGAGCGTTACCACCATTGCCGCATTCGTCGTCATGACCCAGCCGAAATAGCGTTCGCCCAGCCCCAGCGATTCCTTCATGTGCACCGGCAGGTTCGTCGTTACCTGGGCGTAGGCCACCGCGGTCAAGAGTCCCAGCACGCAGAAGAGCATGAACGGCGTGTCGCGGAAGACCGGGCCGAACCCCCGCGACGGGTTGTTGCTCGCGTGCGCTCTGGCGGCTTCGGTCAGCGTCTCGCGCACCAGGAACCACGTCAGCACGAAGACGGCCAGCGACGCTGATGCGGCCAGGCCGAAGGACAGCAAGTACGACACGCTGGCCAGGAACCCGCCGACAGCCGGGCCGATGGCGTAGCCCAGGTTGGTGGCGACGCGCAGCACGCTGTAGGCTTCGGGACGCTGGGCCGGCTGGGTCAAATCCGCGATCATGGCGTCCCGCGCGGGCTGGGAGACGGGGCCCGCCAAGCCGATGGCAGCGGCCAGCGCGACCATCTGCGCGTAGGTGGACGCCAGCCCCATCAGCAGCAGCACGACGCTAGAGGCCAACAGGCTCACGAGCATTACCCTGCGCCGCCCGAACCGGTCGGCGATGAACCCGCCCAGCATTCCGGCGAACAGGCTGACCGCGGCGTTCACGGTGAAGACAAGCCCCACCTGTAGCAATGAGATGCCCAGTCGCTGCCGGAGGTACAGCGTGAGGAACGGAAAAACCAGCGCGCCCCCCAGCGAGTTGATGAAGCCGCCCACCACCAGCACCCACAACTGGGCGGGAAAAGAGCGGTAGTACGGACGCGATTGGGTTTCCACTACGCTGCCCTTCCCATCTGCGAGGCTGCGGGCGGCTGCGGCATGGCGATTCCCGCGCTCACAGTTCCACCCGCCGGAACACCGCCCACGCCAGCGCCCAGCACCCGACGGCGATGACGACCGCGCTGACCAGTCCACCCCACGCCATCTGGAGCGCGCCGTTGCCCGCCGCCAGCGCCCGCCCCAGCAGGTCGCCCGGCAGGTATGGGGCCAGCCGCGGGATTGAGCCCAGCAGGCTGATGAGCAGGTAGCCGCCGAACCCCACCGCCGCCGACACGGCCAGGCTCCTGGTGAGCGTGCTGCCCAGGAACGTGATCCCCAGCAGCGCCGTGAGGTACACGCCGGTCAGCGCCGCCATCGCTGCGCAGTCGCCCAGGGGCAGCGGGCCGAGCAGCAGTCGCGTGTAGTACCAGTGGGCAAGCGCCGCTAACGCCAGCGCGGCCCAGGTTACGATGACCAGCGCCAGCGCCTTGGCGAGCAGGAACGCCCCGCGCGGCACGGGCTTGCTCAGGGTGAAGGCCACCGTGCCCTTGTCCCGCTCACGGGAGACCACGCCCATGGCGATGAGAATCACCACGATGGCGCCGATTTGCGACATGTTCTTGACGAACTGGACGTTGGCGTCGGCCACCGCGGGCGGCGGCAGTTGGATGACCACGCCCTGCTGCATGTCCGTCGCCGCGAAGATGTCGGGCATGTAGCGGGCCGCCGCCGGCGACAGGATGCCGAAGACCACGAACACCACGCCGAGAACCACGGCGCGGTAGGTACGCCAGGACTCCAGGAGTTCCTTCTTCAGCAACGTTCCGAGCCGCATGTTCACACACCTCCCGGCGCGCTGCGCTTGGCGGGTTCCCGGCCCACCACCCGCAAGAAGGCGTCTTCCAGGCTGGACATGCCGACCTCGTACCGCAGCAGGATCACCGGGCTGGCCGTGATGACGGCGGGCAATTCCCGGCGCGCGGCCTCCTCGTCGCCGGCGAACACGCGCAGCGTGTCGTTGGAGCGCTCCACATGGTCGGCCCAGGGCATGGACTGAAGCCGGGCGTGGAGCGCGCGGATGTCGGCCTCCTCGCCGGCCACCACCGCCGTGAACACCGGCACGGCGTAGCGGCGGCGCAGTTCCTCCTGGTCGGCGACGGTGAGCAGCCGCCCGCGATCTATGATAGCCACGGTGTCGCAGGTCCGCTCCACGTCGGCCAGGATGTGGGTGGACATGAAGATGGTGATGCCGTCGCGCGCCCGCAGCCGCTGGATGAGCGCCAGCGCCTCGTGGCGGCCCAGCGGGTCCAGCGCCGACGCCGGTTCGTCTAGGATGAGCACCGGTGGGTTGTTGACCAGCGCCTGGGCCAGCCCCAGCCGCTGGCGCATGCCGCGCGAGAACCCACCCACCTTGCGGTTGGCGACGGGCTTCAGCCCCGCCAGGTCCAGTAGTTCCTCCACGCGCGGCTTGAGGACGCGGTCCGGGATGCCGAACAGGCGCCCGGCGTAGGTGAGCAGTTCGCGCGCCGTCATCCAGCCGTAGAACACCGGGTCTTCGGGCAGGTAGCCGAACAACCTCCGCGCCCGCACGCGCTCCACCTGAATCTCTTCGCCGGCGATGAAGGCGCGTCCGCTCGTTGGATGCAGGAGACCGGTCAGGAGTTTGATGGTCGTCGTCTTGCCCGCGCCATTGGGGCCCAGGAAGCCGAACACGGAACCGCTCCTGACCTCCAGGTTGAGGTCGTCCACGGCGACGATCTTGCCGAATCGGCGCGTGAGGCTCTCGCAGCGAATGGCGACATCCGACATGGCTATTCCTCTCGGCCCAGGACGAAGTACAGGACCGGGCCGACGAAACTGAGGAGCATGACCAGCGCCCATATCCATTTCTTGCCGCCGCGCACGCGCTCGCGCCGCGCCAGGTCCACGTACCCCAGCACCATCAGCCCCACCTGCAGCACGACCAAAGGGGCCAACACGAGAAGCAGATTGTCCATTGCGCACGTCCTCCTGCCATGAGACTACCCGTCCGCGCCGCCTGCGGTTCACCGCGACCGTGCGAACCCCATCGCCCCTGACCCTTGTTGGGCAGACACGTGGGCGAACACAAGGTTCGCCCTTACGCGCAGGGCATTGCCATCCACACCTGTCATTGCGAGCGAAGCATCTCGGTTGGCGAGATTCTTCGGCGCTGCGCGAACGTTCTCCACGAATCGCACGAATCTACACGAATGTAACAGGCTCCCCTCACTGTCATGCTGAGCGAAGCGAAGCATCTCGGTTGACGAGATTCTTCGCGGCTTCGCCGCTCAGAATGACACAGTCATCTGTCATTGCGAGCGAAGCGAAGCAATCTCGCACTCTGGGGATTGCTTCGGGCGCTCCGCGCCCTCGCAATGACGGTTATTTCCACCGCGTGAGAATCGTCTCGCGTTGGAACAGGCTGCTACCCATGCGGATGACGAGGACGTCCAACACCGCCAGCACCAGGCAAGCCAGGGCGAAGGTCTGTGTGGTGTACAGCACCTTGCCGAAGGTCTGGAGCATGGCGAGGGCCATCACGGGCAGGACAATGAGGCCGCCAATCTGCTGGGCCACGCGGGTGTCGTTGACCCTGGACGAGATGACGACCCCGATGGCCACGGACAGGATGCAGAACAGCGGCGCCATGACGAAGAACGCCAACCACCACATGGGCGACAGGAGCGCGCGCAACAGCGCCGGCGTCGCCAGGAAGCGCGCACCCACAAGGAAGATGCCGAACGCCACCCATGTGGTCAGCAGCGCCGGCACCACCGCCGCCAGTGTCTTGCCCGCCAGGAGTTCGGTTACGCGGATGGGCGTCGCCAGCAGTGGCTCCAGGCTGCGCTGCTCCTTCTCGCCGATGATGCTGAACGACGCGATGGTAACCGGAATGACCACCGGCATCATCAGGAACATCAGCACGAACTGGTTGAGCAGCACGTACATCACCACTTCCTCGGGCGAGAGCCAGGGCAGCGCCGCCACGAACTGGGAGTACATCGCCAAATCCTCGGGGTCCACCGGCTCGTTGCGCATGAAGTACATCATCACCAGCGGGATGATGGCGAGCAGGATGGGCGGAACCAGAATCGTGTAGAGGATGAGTTTGTTCTGGAGTATCTCGCGCCACTCCTTGCGGAATACGATGAGCGCCTTTTTCATCGCGCCTCCTCCCGTACCAGGGTCAGGTACACGTCCTCCAGCGAATGCTTGACCTCGCTCACGTACTGCACCTTCGCGCCCGCGCGCACGAGTTGTTCCACGAGAACTGGGTTCTGCGCGTCGGGGTCCGCAAGCGAGATGCGCAGCCGATTGCCATCCTGTTTGACGTGAGCCACGAACTCCAAACCGCTCACGGCGTCCACGATGGCGGGCGTAACCTCCGCCAGTTGCACCTCCGTCTGGCGGCCGAACAGGCTGCGGCGCAGGCCGTCGGGCGTGTCCACGGCGATGATGCGCTGGCGGATGACACCGATGCGGTCGCACAGGCGCTCGGCCTCGTCCAGGTTGTGGGTGCACAGGAAAATGGTGCGCTTCTCGCCCTTGAGTTCCTCAATGAAGTCGCGTACGGTCTTGGCCGACTCCGGGTCCAGCGCCGCCGTCGGCTCGTCCAGGAACAGCAAGCGCGGCTCGTGAATCAGGGCGCGGGCGATGGCTACCTTCTGCCGCATGCCCTTGGAGAACGTGCCCACGGGTTCGTCGCGCTTGTCCCACAGGCCCAGCATTTGCAGGTACTTGCGCACCTGGGCCTCCGGGTTCTCCACGTCGTACAGTTGCGCGAAGTACAGCAGGTTCGCCTGGGCGCTCAACTTGTCGTAGAGGCCCGGCGTCTCGGTCAGGATACCGCAGATGCGGCGAATCTGTTGATTGTCGCGCCCCAGTTCGTAGCCGTTGATGCGCGCCGTGCCCGACGTGGGGCGAATCAGGCATGCCAGCATGCGGACGGTGGTCGTCTTGCCCGCGCCGTTGGGACCCAGGAAGCCGAAGACCTCGCCCTCGCGGACGTCTATCGTCAACCGATCCACCGCCAGGTTGCCGTTGAACCTACGTGTCAGGTCATGCGTTTCAATCATCATCGAGTGTCTCCTCCGCGTTAGTCCGGCGAGCCTATCGGCGCAGCGCCCGGTCCACCTCATCCAGCGCGACGCGCGATGTCAAGTCCAGCGAAATCGGCGCGACGGACACCACCCGGTCCACCGCCAACGCCCAGATGTCCGAATCGCGCTCCAATGTGTCCATGTCCAAGCGCACTCCGTAGTCCACGTACACCGGCTTGGACAGGTCTGGGCTCGCGGGCGGCAGCGGATGATAGTACCGCTGGCGCGATACACGGGTAACGCGCCACGGGGTCTCCGCGCTCGCGCCTTCGGGCACATCCACCTTCAGCGCGTCCACGTCCGGCGGCATCTTGCGCTCCAGGAGCAGCCGGCCCAGGACTTCAGCGAAGTGCTGCGCGGCCAGGAAGTCCATCCCCTCCTCTGGATTGAAGTGGAACCGCTTGTGCGTCTCGCGCGAGATGGCAAGGGCCGGGATGCCCATGGCCGCCGCTTCCAGCGCCGCGCCGACCGTGCCCGATGTCGTGATCTCCACGCCCAGGTTCTCGCCGTAGTTGATGCCAGAGATGACCAAGTCCACGGGCCGATCGGCCAGCACCAGCACGCCGTACATGACTGTCTGGGCGGGCGTGCCTGGGATGGCGTATGCCCTCACGGGTTCGCCATCCACGACGAGCGAAACCCGCTCCAGCAACAGGGGCCCATTGCCGGGCGTGCTGCGGCCCGCGCCGGTCTGCTGGCCCGACGGCGCGGCCACCAGGACCTCGCCCAGGCGCATGGCCGCACGCACCGCCGCACGCAGCCCGGGCGAAGCGATGCCGTCATCGTTGGTAACCAGGATAAGAGGCCGATTGTTGAAGTCCGCCATAGAATCCCTCCTCACGGGGATTATATGGGAATCGGCCTCTTTCTCCAACCGCACGCCTCACGCCCAGGAACCGCGAGCGAAGGGGCACGGTTAGAGCACGAAGCGCGCGGTAGCTTATCACTGCCAGGAAGGCCAAACTCGCTCTTTGCGCTGCGACGGTCTTTCCTCGCCGATGGGCCGCTTGAACACCAGGCTCATGGCCGCGCCCTCCGCCGCCATGCCCGTCAGTTCCCATCCCTCCTGTCCAAGCGCGTTGAGCGTCTCTTCGTGCTGCTCCTTCAATTGCGCGCCCCACCCAATCTTGATTACAAGAACCCGATATTCCCATTTGGTCATGGACATTCCTCTCCCGCGGTGCTGGTCGGAGCGAATGGCCCGGCGTGGGCAAGGCCCTCCGCTCACACCCAGAATTGCGCCGCTATTTCTTGGGGGCGTTCTGCGCCAGCGCGGTCGTCGCCAACAACCCGCCGAGGTTCATCGTGTCCACGGCGCTGGATGGCACGATCACCAGCGCGCCCTTCTCCTTCAACCCCTCAAACAGCATGTTCATGGCGCGCAGGTGCAATGCCGTCGGGTTCTCCTGGTAGGCCAGCGACGCCTCGCGGAAACTCTCCGCAATCTGCTTCTCTGACTCGCCCAGGATGACGCGGGCCTGGCGCTCACGCTCGGCCTGGGCCTGGCGGGACATGGCATCTTCCAGCGCTTCGGGGATCACGATGTCGCGGATTTCTACCGACTGCACCGTGATGCCCCAGGGATTGGTTCGGGCGTCAATGATCCGCTGGAGGTCGTCGTCCATCTTGGCGCGGCCCACCAGGATGTCGGCGAGGTCCATCTGGCCGATGACTTCGCGCAGGGCCGTTTGCGCTGCCCACGCGATGGCCGCCTTGTAGTCCTCCACCTCCAGCGCTGCCTTCTCCGCGTCCCAGACCATCCAGAACAGGACCGCGTCCACGTCCACGGGAACCGTGTCCTTGGTCAGCGTCTTCTCGGCGTTGAATGGCGTTACCATCACCCGGTGGTCAATCCACTTGCGGACCGAATCCACGATGGGGATGATCCAAAACAGGCCCGGCCCCTTCAGCCCCCGGAACCGCCCGAAGCGCAGGACGACGGCCTTTTCCCATTGGTCGGCGATCTTGATGGCGAACAACAGGTAGAAGCCGATCAGAAGCCCTGCGATGCTCACCAGCGCGATCACCCAGTCTGGCGCGGTGGTCTGGGTGTCCAGCACGATGGCCAGCACCGATGTGATCGCCAGCATGATGAAAAAGGCGGTCAACGACACGCCATTGACCATCCTCGCCGCCAGCGCGGCCTGCTCGGGGGTCAGCGTTGCTCTCCTGGTAGATCGGGTTACCATTCTTGTCCTCCTCGTTTGCTATTGGGTATCGGGCAAATTGCCCCCGATATTCTCGTCTTGCTTATCGTCCTGGGCGTGCTCCTCCCAACGGGCCAACTGCTCCAGGAAGGCAGCGCGCACCTCTACGGCTCGGTATCCCAGGCTCAGGGCGTCTAGGATGGCATGGTCCATCATCTGCCGCAGTTGCTCCGCCCGAAATGCGGCCAGCCGCGCCTCGTCCGGATGCTCCGCGATGTACGTGCCACGCCCCTGTTGCGTGGAGATGACGCCCTGGCTATCCAGGATCGCGTAGGCGCGGGCCACCGTGTTCGGGTCCACCCGCAGATCCACGGCCAACTGGCGTATGGTGGGCAACTGTTGGCCGGGCCGCAGCGCGCCGGTGGCGACAAGGTGCCGGATGCGATCCACGATCTGCATGTAGATAGGCACGCCGCTCTCGGCGTTGATTCGGATGTTCACACGCGCCTCCGAAATTGTACGATTCTAACTAGTACAATTATAGCACAAGACGGGCGACTTGTCAAGAAGATTCTACTAATTTAAATAGTACAATTCGCTTATTTTTCCGGCTGGGAACTGCAAATGAGCGCGAATCCTCGCAAATGGGGCCGCCGCCTGCGAGCGACGTAGGGGAACGGTTGAAGCACGAAGCGCGCGAAACGCACGAAAGGCTTTTCGCCGCATGTCGTGGGCATTGGAAATCCGAATGTCTCGGCGCTCGCCCTACTTCAGCACGCGCAGCAGGTCGCGGGCCAGCGCCGCATAACGGCCGTCGGGCTGCACGTCCAGCACGCGCGCCAGGTGGTACGCCGCCCGAGCGCGGTCGCCCAGCGCGTAGTAGAGGCTCCCCGCGTGGTACTGCACCGACGGGCTGTCGCCGTCCAGCCGCAGGGCGATTTCCAACGACTCCCGCGCGGCAGCCATGTCGCCCGACAGGAACAGCGCCCAGCCGAGCGCGTCGTGGGCGGCAGGGTCCCCAGGCAGGAGCGAGACGGCCTTTCGCGCGGCGGCCACACCTTTGCCCGCCACGCCGGCCAAGTGCTCCACGTAGAACTGCGCCAGCGCCAGCCAGAAGCGCCCTTCCTGTGGCGAGAGTTCCGTTGCCCGCACGTACCACGCCTCGGCGTCGGCGAACAGGTTGTCGGCGGCGTAGGCGTCGGCCAGTGCCACACACGCGGCGGCGTTCCCCGGGTCCAGGGCCAGGAGTCGGGCGTAGTGGCCCCGTGCGGCGGCAAATCGCCCCGCGTCCCGCTCCACCTCGCCCAGGAAGTACCAGGCCAGCGGATAGGCAGGCCAATGGGCGGCGGCATCCCGCAGTAGCCCTAGCGCGCCCGCCTCATCGCCCGCCAGGTGCAGGCAGTAGGCGTAGTACGACTGCGCCACGGGCGAGTCGGGAGCCAGGTTCCGCGCTCGCGCGAACAGGACCCGCGCGGCTTGGTGCTCGCCTATGGACAGCAACGCCACGCCGACGCGAAGGCAGAAGTCGGCCGAAGCGGGCGCGTCGCCCACGCTCAGCGCCGCCATCAGCGGGCTTGCAGCGCCAACCCCGCGCAGGAGCGTCGCCGCCCCGTCGGGGTCCCCGCCCAGGAGGAGCAGGATGACGGCGTGCAAGCGCGCCTGCTCGTCCTCGGCCGCGATGCTTAGCCAGCGGTCCACGATGGCGCGCGCCTGCTCCCAGTCCCCGCGCTGCCAGAGGTACTCTGCGTAACGGCCCAGCACCTGGGCGTCGTTTCGGCCTGTGCGCAGCGCCTCGGCCCAGAGGCGCGCGGCGCGATAGGTGTCCTCCTCGGCCTCGGCCAACCCGGCCAGCGCCCGCGCCCGTGTCCAGGGTGCAGCCGCCGCCTGCGCCAGGGATTGCCGCGCGGCGTCCCGACTGTGAAGCGCAACCTGCACTATCCCCAGGCGAAGCAAAAGCGCCGCGCGGCCCGGCAACGCGGCCAGCGCCTGCTCGTAGGCGGCCTGCGCCAGGGTCCATTCGCCCGCCTGCGCGTGCGCGTCGCCGTCGGCCACCAGCGCGGCCACGTCTGCGAACGGTTCGCGCAGGGCAAGGGTCAGCGCCGCGAGAATCGCCAGGAGCGCCACGATTCGCCACAGCGCCCGCACCATCGCCGATTACCCTCCCGACGCCGCAGCGCGGCTGCCTGCGATGGATAGCAGGGCGCGCTCCAGTGCGGGACCGAGGGCGTCGGCGGAGAACTCCGCCTGGGCCCGCTGCCGCAGGGCTTGCCCCAGGGCCTGCGCGCCCTCCGAAGCAGCGAGTTCTGCCAGCAGCGCCCCGAGCGCCCGCGAATCGCCAACGGGCGCGTAGCGGCCCAGGTCGGCCAGGTACTCGCGGCTCACGGGCGAGTCAAACGCCACCGTCGGCAGGCGCATAGCCATATAGTTCAGCAGTTTGCCGTGCCCCTCGGTGTCCGAGACCTTCGGCGCCACGGCGACGTCGCCGATGGAAAGGTAGCGGGGAGCGTCGTCATAGGCGACCTTGCCGGTGAACGTAACGCGGCTTGCCAGGCCCATCTCGTCGGCCAGGCGCCGGTACGTGTCGGCGTTGGGATACCCCATGATGACGAAATGCGCGGGTGGGGCCGAAGAGGGCCACGCGGCTGCCGCCTCTAGGAGATGCGCGATGCCCTGATGCTTGCCCAGCAGGCCAAGGTACACGATCACCTTGCAATCGGCGGGAATGCCCAGCACGGCCTTGAGTTCGCGGTGCGTGGAGTCGGGGAACCGGTCGGGGTCA
>JARYMK010000065.1 GCA_029907165.1 Anaerolineae bacterium | reverse complement strand
CACACTCATAGAGCAGCCATTGTATCTTCCTTTCATCTCCTGTCCAGTGTCACTAACCTATCTGAACGAGCTCAAAGCAGAGGCAGAACGCAATTTGAGCCGCTCGGCTCCAAGGTTGGGGCCGCTAGAGGCGGGGTGCGTCACAACGGAAGGCCAGACGGAGTCGGCAACGCACGTGCATAGTTCACCAACAAGGGCTAGAACCGAAACAGTTATGCAAAGGGGTTGACGGAAAATGAGACTAGGGTTATAATCAACATACAACGGAGGGTTCTTTGCGTCCATTTGCAAAAGCACACAAGGTGAGAGAAGATGGCCCTTAAGGGAAATCTGAAGGACTTCGGCGTCGCGCAACTGCTGAACCTGATTCACATCGCCCGCAAGACTGGCGCCCTTTCCGTCCGAAGCAATGGACTCTCGGCCACGCTCTACTTCCGCGAAGGGAAACTGCTCGGCGCGTACCAGGACAGCAGGGACGACAGCCTCCTGGCGCTGCTCCAGCGCGCCGGCAAGATCACCGCCCAGCAGGCGGAGAGCGTTCTCTCTCGCGCCGAGACGCGCACCGACAAAGAGATCGGCCTGCTTCTCCTTCACAACAACTACGTAACCCAGAAGGACATCCTCCAGGTGGTACGGGCGGCGTCGCTGGAGACCGTTTACGCCATCTTCGCCCTCACCGACGGCGCGTTTCAGTTTGATCCCAACCGCATGCTCCCCCAGGAGAAGATCGGCGTCCCCATAGACCTGGACAACGTCATCATGGAGGGCACCCGCCGCATGAAGGAGTGGGAGCAGTTGCAGGCGGAGTTGCCCGACCTGGATGTGGCCCTGAAGTTCACGGATCGGCCGGGCACATCTCTCAAGAACATTAGCCTGAGCGTGGAGGAGTGGCGGGTGATTTCCTTCATCAGCCCGCGCAACACGATTCGCCAGATCGCGCAGTACATCGGCCTGAGCGAGTTTCAGATTCGGAAGATTGTGTACGGCCTGCTGACGGCGGGCCTGGTGGAACTGGTGCGACCTGAGGGGGCTGTGCCGCCCGGTCTGCCGGGCATCCCGCCATCGCCAGCGGTCAAGCGGGGGGTGATCTTGCGCTTGATTGACAAAATTCGCCGCCTGAGCTGACTCGGAGGAACTGCGGAATGCAAGCGGTCAAAATGGTTATCACGGGCCCATTCAACGCGGGCAAGACGGAGTTCATCAAGACCATCAGCGAGATTGACGTTGTTTCCACCGAGCGGCGAATTTCGGACGAAACGCGTGCTACCAAGGAAGAGACCACCGTCGCCATGGACTTTGGCCGCATCACCATTGACGAGGATTTGGTCCTCTTCCTGTTCGGAACGCCCGGGCAGAAGCGATTTGACTTCATGTGGGAAATTCTGTCCGAGGGGATGCTGGGGTTCATCGTGCTGGTAGATTCGGTGAGGCCCGAGACGTTCCGCGAGGCGCGCCGAATCCTGGACGTGTTCCGTACCTACGCACCCGCGCCCTACGTGGTGGCGGCGAACAAGCAGGACCTGCCCGACGCCTGGAGCCCGCAGGACATCCGCATTGCCCTGCGCGTGGACCCCAACGTCAAGGTGGTGCCCTGCGTGTCCACCGACAAAGAGAGTGTGAAAAGCGTCCTGCTGGAACTCCTGTACACGATTCTGGAGAATTCCAAGGACGAGGAATAGCGAGGGGCCAGCGATTGGGTTCCATCGTAACACGCCAAGGGATCGTGCATTATGAGACCCAGGGGAGCGGCCCGCCGGTCATCCTGCTGCATGGGTGGCTCGGTTCCTGGGGCTATTGGCTCAACACGATGGAGGCCCTGGCCGATTCCTTTCGCACATACGCGCTGGACTTCTGGGGGTTCGGGGAATCCGGCAAGCCCCGCAGCGGCTACGAGGTGGACGACTTCGTGAGCCTGGTGGATCAGTTCATGGATCGGCTGGGGATTCCGGTGGCCCCCGTGGTCGGGCATTCCATGGGCGGCACCGTGGCGCTGAAGTTGGCCATGGAGTACCCCCAGCGGGTTGCGAAGGTGGCGGTCGTCGGCTCGCCTATCAATGGCCGCTCGTTGAGCCTGCCGCTCCGGCTGGCGGGGCGCAAGCCGGTGGCGTATTTGGTCTGGCACACGCCGGCGCTGCTGCGCTGGGGGATACGCACCTTCTCGCCGCGGCTGGCTCACGACTGGCGCAAATGGTACGACATGATCATGGGCGACCTGTCGCGCACGACGCTGGAGGCGTTTCTGTCCAGCATCCGCTCGTTGCGCCTGACGGACCTGACGCCCAGACTGGGCGAGGTGCAAGTGCCGGTGCTGGGGTTCTACGGGCAGCGGGACCTCATCGTGGACCCGCGGCAGGGGGGCGTGTTGTTGCGCGGCGCCCCGAAGGCAGATCTGGTCCGGCTTGAGCATTGCGGGCACTTCCCGATGCTGGACGACCCGAATCTGTTCAACAGCCGATTGAGACAGTTTCTGGCATCGCATTGAGGGGCGAACACGGCTCCCATTAGGGTTTCATGACTTGTCATTGGAGGACTCATGGACGAGGAAAAAGCCACCCACGAAGAGCAGCACGGACAAGAGGAGCAGCACACGCACGAGGGGCCGCACGAGCATGCGGAGCACGAGCACGGCGAGGGGACCCAGCCTCAGTACTACTACGGCAACAAGATGGCGCGCATCTACTTGCAGGCGCTGGAGGACGTGCTCGGCAAGAACGGCGTGAACGCGCTGCTCAACCTGGCGAAACTGAAGCACCTCATCAATAACTACCCGCCCAACAACTTTGAGCGCGAGTTCCCGTTTGAGGACTTCGCGGCGCTGAACCAGGCGCTGGACGACGTGTACGGGCCGCGCGGCGGGCGGGGCCTGGGCATCCGCGGCGGCCGCGCCACGTTCAAGTACGTGCTCAAGGAGTACGGCGCGATGCTCGGCATCAGCGACCTGGCCATGCGCCTCATGCCGCTGGGCATGAAACTGCGGCTGGGCCTGGGCGTCATGGCCGAAACCTTCAACCGCTCCAGCGACCAGGTGGTGCGCCTGGAGGAGGACAACGAGCACTTCTATTATCACATCGTGCGCTGTCCGGTGTGCTGGGGTCGCAAGTCGCAGACGCCCATCTGCTACGTTGCCCTGGGCCTGTTGCAGGAGAGCCTGGCTTGGGTAACGGGCGGCAAGAACATGTCGGTCGTGGAGACGACCTGCATCGCCAAGGGCGACCCCACATGCTGTTTTGTGATTGACAAGAAACCGTTGGACTAGGTAGGGGGAGCACGGACAGACCCAGCAATGCCAGCCGGGGCCGGTCGCAGGCGCGGCCGCTCCGAGCACTTGTCTCAAGGATGAATCCCAGGCCGGGCGAGGTACCCCCAGCCCGCCGGTTGGCCAAGGGCTTTCCGCGCCTCGCCCGGACTCGTGGGGAGGAGCGCGCAAGACGGTGGGCAATCTGGAGGGTGCCAGAGGGCCATGATACGAATAGTCATTCGCGATCGGACGAAGATACCCCCCTTCAATGAGCCTGCGCGGGATTTGCGCGTGCTCAATAAGCCCCTGTGGTTGCACCAGCGCGACGTCCTCGCCCGCTACTGCCTCACCGAGGTAGAGGTGGAGAGCGGCGACCCGCTCCCGCCCATCCGCGAGGAATGCATCGTTTACCGCGATAACCTGTTCTTTGACGAGGACTTCATCCACGAGTTCCTGCGCCTGGCGAAGGCCCGTCGGAAGCCCTGCCAGGTGGCCTTTTCGCCCGACGACAAGGCCATCGTCGTCCATGCGTTGCCCCTGCAGGACAACATCCGCCGCCAGGGCGACGTGTACGTGGCCGACCTGTGGTATTACCCGAACGGGCCGACCGACGAGATACCGGAGCCGGTGGTCGTGGACACCATGGCACGGGAAATCGGATACTACCACATCCCCACGTACATGGCCTCGGAGAAGGGGGAACTGGTCTTCTGGGTGCCGCTGCGGCCGTTCCTGTCCATAGAGAACTGGGTGCACATCTTCATGGCCAATTCGCCCTTCGGCATCTTCAGCATGGGGGCGAAGATGGAACACGAGGTAACGCGCTTCTCCCGGGCGGCGCGCGTGCTGTTGCGCTCCCTGCTGGAGCGGCGGCAGTTCCTCTCGTCGTCCAGAATGATCCGCGTGGGGCGCAACGTGCAGATTGACCCCACGGCCATCGTCCAGGGGCCGGCCATCATCGGCGACAACAGCACCATCGGCCCGGGGGCCGTGGTAACCAACTCCATCATCGGCAGCAACGTCAACGTGATGCAGGGCTGTCAGGTCATGCTCAGCGTCGTCAGCGACGGGTGCTACCTTCCATTCCGCGCGGCGCTGTTCATGACGACGCTCATGGAGAACTCCATGGTGGCCCAGAACGCCACGCTCCAGTTGTGCGTGGTGGGGCGCCACTCGTTTGTGGGGGCGAACACGGTCTTCACCGATTTCAACCTGCTGGGGAAACCGCTGCGAACCATGCACAAGGGCCAGCCTCAACTTGTGGGCTTGCCCGTCCTCGGCGGGTGCGTTGGGCACAATTGCCGCATCGGCGCGGGGATGGTGATCTATCCGGCGCGCACCATTGAGTCGGATACAGTGCTTATCCGCGCAGAAGGCCGCGGCGTGATCTCGGACAACGTGCTGTTTGAGCAGAGCGACCACGTGCGGCTGGGGGAGGAGCGACTGCATCCGCAGAAGTACACAAGGGGGTAGTATGGAGCGTTTCGGTTTTATCCTGCACCCTCTGGACGTGCGGAAGGATGTGGCAAAGCGCTTCGCCGTTCTCAGCATCTTGCCGCTGCGGTGGATAGACCTGCTTTCGGGCTATTTCCCGCCGGTGTACCTATCGCACGTTACTGGCATTCGCTCTGCACTGGGTGATGAAGCAGAGGGCTGGCTTGTCGCCTGTCCGCTCACGCCGGCGGCCATGATGCGGTTCCCGCTGCACCGCGTCTACCGACAGATCATCCGCGCGGGGCAACTGGCGGAGCGTCTGGGTGCGCGCATCGTGGGCCTAGGGGCGCTGACCTCGTCCGTGGGCGATGCAGGTGAGACGGTCGCGCGCGAACTACACGTTCCGGTTACGACAGGCAACAGTTACACCGTGGCTGTTGCGTGCGGCGCGGTGCAAGCGATAGCCAGCGACCAGGGGAAGCCTTTGGGGGAGTTGCATGTAGCGGTGCTGGGCGGGACGGGATCTATCGGCAGCGCCTGCGCCCGCCTTCTGTGCCGATGGGTGGGCCATGTGTCCATAGTGGGCCGCGACGCCGGTGCCGTGTGGCGGCTGGTGGATTCACTGCAGGCGTCGGCGCCTGCAACGGTGTCGGGCACGACAGACCTGATGGCACTGAGGGATGCCGACCTCGTCATCAGCGCGACGAACTCGGCGGGGCCGCTGATTCGCCCCGAGCACCTGCGCCCAGGCACCGCGGTGTACGATCTGGCGCTACCGCCCGATGTATCGGCAGCGGTGCGCGAATTGGGTCTGGCTGTGCAGGTCTACTCCGGCGGTTATGTTGTTGTGCCGGGAAACCCGGATTTTGGGTTTGACTTCGGCCTGCCGCCGGGGCATACGTATGCCTGTATGGCCGAGACGATTGCTCTGGCTCTGGAGGGCCGATACGAGAATTTCACACTGGGGCGGACCATAACCCCGGAACAGGTGTTGAAGATCAGCATCATCGCCGAAAGGCACGGTTTCCGCGCCGCGCCCCTTCGTGGCAGGGGCGGGGCATTGCTGAAAGTGCCATCGTGTGTCGGAATGGTATAATCGGCAGGTGCGCTTGTAGCCTAAGGTGTAGGGAGGATAGACATGCCGAAGGACAGGATTCTGATTGTAGAGGACGACCGCGACATCTCCAGCCTGCTCGCCTTCTATTTTGAGTCCCAGGGATACGAGGTGCTGGTTACCACGCACGGCAACGACGCCCTGGAGATTTCGCGGCGCAAATTGCCCAACCTGGTGATTCTGGACATCAAACTTCCAGATATTGACGGCTACGAGGTGTGCCGCCGCCTGCGCACCAACCTGCGCACGAGCCACATCCCCATCATCTTCCTCACCCAGAAGGACGAGCGGGCCGACCGCATCGCCGGCCTCCAACTGGGCGCGGACGACTACATCACCAAGCCCTTTGACATGGAAGAACTGCACCTGCGGGTAAAAAACGCCCTGCGCCGAGCCAGTTACGAGAATCTCACGAACCCCGTTACCGGCTTGCCCAGCGGGCGGCTGATAGAAGAGCAGTTGAAGTCCCTCATTCAGCGTGACAACTGGACGGTGCTCTATATCGGGGTGTGCGGACTGCGCGCCTTCAACGACCTGTACGGATTCGTCGCGGCCGATGATGTCCTTCGGTTCGCGGCGATGGTGTTGGGGGAGACGATTGACGCGCTGGAGGGCGGGCAGGACTTCGTCGGTCACATTGGCGGCGGCGATTTCATCATTATCACGACGCCCGACCGCGAGGCAACACTCCGAGAACGGATCACCTCTCGTTTCAATGCTGAAGTCAAAAGTTTCTACAACTTCAAGGACCGCGAGCGCGGTTACCTTCTGGTCAAGGATGAGACGGGACGGGAGAAGAAGGTCGCGCTCATGATGTTGGCCGTGGGAACCGTGCACGGCGTGGCGGGCCGCTTCAGCGACATCCGCGAGATCACCGAGGTAGCCTCGGACGCGCGCCGCGCTGCAGCCATCGCCCAGTGCGGTGAGATCGGCTAACGTTCCCAAAAACCTATACAGACGGAGTGTCGCATGAGTGTTTCCAGAGGGAGATTGAGGGCGCAGCAAGTCGTCGTCTGGCTGTACTGGTTTGGCTGGCTATACGCGCTGATTTCTTCCCTGGCCAATCAGGGCCGAGTTGGGTTCTGGGTCTTAGGGCTGCTGGTCGCGCAGTTGCTCGTCCTCCGCATCCGCGCGGTTCGGACCTTCCGCGAGCGCCATGCCTTCCTGGGGCTGCTTGTTGTTGAGGTGCCGTTTTCCATCGCGGCGTTCTACCTAACGGGCGGGCGCACGAGCCCCGCGTCCGTTCTACCGTATTTCCTCGTGGGCCTGGGCGCAGCGCACCTACCGCTTGCGGCCCTGGCGGCGTACGTCGCGGGCGTTGCCATTGCGTTCCTGCTGCCGCTCGTTCCGCCCCTGTGGCCGTCGAGCGAGCCGATTCGCTGGTCTTATCTGGTCACGGGCCTGTTCAGTTACTACGCGTTGGCGTACATCGTCCGCTACCTGGTGCAGTCGGAACAGCGGGAGCAGGCCGAACACCTGGAAAGCCAGGAGGTGCTGGCCGAGTCGCGCAGGCGCGTCAACGAACTCACCGCCTTGCAGCGCATCAGCCGCCAACTGAGCAGCACGCTGGAACTGGACAAACTCCTGCCCATGATCGTTGAGGAGACGGTGGCTGCGACGCCCGCCACACATGGGGCCTTGCTCCTGGTGGACGAGAGCACCGGCAAACTGACGCTGCGCGAAGCCTACGGCTACACCCCCGACCAGATCATGGCCTACAGGGAGTTGGACTTTGACTCCACCAAGACCGTCGTGGGGCGGGTGCGCGAGACCGGCCAGCCAGCCCTCATCCCCGACGTGTCGCAGGACCCGGACTACTTCGCACTGGTGCCACAAAGCCGCTCCGAAGTGGCGGTGCCCATTCGCATCGGCAACGTGGTGGTGGGCGTGCTGAACCTGGAAGCGCGGACCCCGCAGGCGTTCACCGACGCCGACGTGCACTTCCTAGAAGCCATCGCGGACCAGGCGGCGCTGGCGCTGGCCAACGCGCAACTCTACACCGCCACCGACCGGACGCTGGCGCGGCGCGTGGAAGAACTGGGCGCCATGAGCGAGATCACCCGCGAGTTGGCCAGCACGCTAGACCTACACCGCGTGCTGGATTTGCTCATCGCCCGTGCGATCCAGGCCACCGGCGCGACCTCGGCGCTGGCGGGGCTGTACGACCCGGACACGGATACGCTGGAACTCCTGGCGCAGCGCAACTATCCCACGCTCATCACGCCCGAAGGGGACATGCAGCGGCCGTCGCCGGGGGGCATCACCATGCGCGTGGTGCGCACCGGCAGGCCGGCGCTAGTCCCGGACGTAACCAAAGACCCGGACTACGTGCCGGCCCTGCCCGATACGCGTTCCCAGTTGACGGTCCCCATCCGCTACGAGAACCAGGTGCTGGGCGTGCTGAACCTGGAGAGCAACCGTCCTGGGGCTTTTACGACGGACAACCTGGCGTTTGTGGAGAACCTGGCGAACCAGGCGGCGGTGGCCGTCCGCAACGCGCAGCTCTACGACCAGGAACTCCGCCGCTTCCAGGAGATTTCGCTGCTGAACGAGGTGGGTCAGGCCATTTCGGGCAGCCTGGATTTGGAGTCCACGCTCCAGACCATTCTGGAGAGCGCGCGCCGCCTGCTTGACTACTACGTAGCGGAAGTGAACCTTTGGGACGAGGACCAGGGTGTGATGGTTACGTGCGCCGCGGCGGGCGAGTCGGGCTATCTGACCCAAGTGGGCACCACCTACACGCCCGACCAGGGGTATACCGGCTGGATCACCCGCAACCAGAAGCCCCTGTTCATCCCCGACACGCGGGCGCGCACCGACGTGCAACCCCGGTTTAGCCTGGAGGAGGCCCCGTACCGCTCGTACATGGGCGTGCCACTGATGAAGGGGCAAAAACTGGTCGGGACTCTGGAGATGGCGGCAGACCGGCCCAATGCTTTCTCTCAGCAGGACCTGCGCCTGCTCCAGGCGATTGCCGGCCAGGCGGCCGTGGCCATTGAAAACGCCCGCCTTTACGAGGAGACCCAGGCCCGGGTGGACGAGATGGCGGGCCTGTTCCAGATCGCGGGCATCGTTACCTCCACGCTGGACATGGGGCAGATGCTCCAGGAGACGCTGCGCAAGGCGGCAGACCTGCTCAAAGCCGAGAAGATGGCGCTGCTGCTGTACAACGAGACGACGAACCGCCTGGAGGCGCGGGCCAGCGCAGTTGTAGGCTTGCCGCCCGAAGAGGCCGAGGCCCTGTCCATTGACGCGCAGACGCCCGACTTCGCCTACGGCGTGTTCCGCACGGGCCGCCCGTTCCGCTCGTCGGACGCGCCGAATGACAAGCGCATCATCCCGGCCTATCGCCCGCTGATCCAGAAGTACGGTTTCCGCACGGTGCTTTCGGTGCCCCTGCGGACGCAGGATGTCATCCTGGGCGAACTGCACGCGGGCAACAAGCGCGATGGCGCATTCACGGCCGAAGACGAGCGGCTCCTGGCGACCATCGCCGCGCAACTGGCGACCGGCATCCAGAACCTGCGCCTGTACCAGCGCACCGACGAGCAGTTGCGGCACCAGGTGGACCAGATGACGGCGCTCCAGCGCATCACGCGCGAACTCAACGCCACGCTGGAACTGGAGCGCATCCTGGAGGTGGTAATCACCGAGGCCATCCGCGCCACCCGCGCATCTCACGGTAACATCGCCCTGCTGGATGTGGAGAGCGGCAAGTTCCATGTCGCCGCCTACAAAGGCTACACCGAGGAGGAAGAGGCCATCCTCAAGAAGTTGGTCCTGGGCGACGGGCCTAGCGTCGCCGAGGACGCCATCCGTTCGGCCAAGTCCGTCATTGTGGCCGACGCACGCAAGGAGACGCGCCCCGTTTGCATCCGCAAGGGCACCCTGTCCGCGGTGGCTGTCCCCATTCTGTACGAAGGGGCCGTCGCGGGTGTCATTAGCCTGCGCTCTATGGAAGTCCAGGCCTTTGACGAGGACACGGTCAGATTCCTGGAGGCGCTGGCCAACCAGGCGGGCGTGGCCATCGGCAACGCCTGGCGGTATCAGGAGCAGGTGCGGCTCGGGGCCAGCCTGAGCCGTCGCGCCGAGCAGTTGCGGAGCCTGTTGGAAATTGGCAATGCGCTCCGCATGAACCTGTCGCTGGAAGAGGTGCTGGATCAGATCGTCTATGCCATTCCCGACACGACGGGGTTCAACCTGGCCCTGTTGAGCGTGGTGGAGGGTGATCCGCCCTACCTGCGGCGCGTCGCGGCGGCGGGGCTGCCCATCTCCGTCTTTGAGGAGATGCGCCGGGTGCGCCAGCCGCTGGAGCGGTTCACCCGCATCATGCGCGACGAGTACCGCATCAGCCAGTCCTACTTCTTCCCGCACCAGAAGGCGCACGAGTGGCAGGAGGGCCTCCACGTCTATACCCCGCCAGCGCCAGAGGAGGAGGAATGGGAGCAGGGCAAATGGCATCCCGAAGACATGCTCATCATTCCGCTGCACTCGTCGTCGGGCGAGATTCTGGGCCTGCTGAGCGTGGACGAGCCGCGCGACGGGCGAGTGCCCACCCGCGCCGTGGTGGAGGCGCTGGAGATTTTCGCCAACCAGGCCGCCATCGCCATTGAGAACGCGCAACTATACGAGAAACAACTGGCGCAGAGCCAACTGATGGCCCGCCGCGCCGAGCAACTGAGCAACCTGCTCAACTTCGGCAATGCCCTGAAGGCTGAGATGAGCCTGGACCAGGTCTGCCGCGAAATTGCCGAGGCCGCGCACAAGCAGATGGGGTATCGGCTCGTGGCGCTGAACCTGATTGACGGCGAAGACCCCAGCCTGGTGCGGGTGGTGGCGACGGCGGGCCTGGGCGACGATGCGGCGGTTTCGTCCGCGCCCTTCCCGCGCTCCGCGTTGGAAAGCCTGCTGGATGAGCGATACCGAATCAGCCAGTCGTACCTTATCACGGGCGACGGCAAAGGCGCGCTGGAGGGGAGCGGGGCGCCCGTGTACGTGCCTGATTTGGGCGAGCGCGAGCCCGGCGAATGGCAGCCGACCGATGCCCTCATCGTCCCGCTGACCGGCAGCAAAGGGCACATCGGCTACCTGTCGCTGGACGACCCCGTGAGCCGCCGCAGGCCCGAACCGGAAGACATCGCCGCGCTGGAGGTGTTCGCCAACCAGGCCGCCATTGGCATTGAGAACGCCATGCTGTACGAGAACGTCATCTCACGCATGCGCGAAATCTCGGCCATGTACGACGTGAGCCGCGGGCTGGTCTCCACCCTGGACCCGGAGGAGATGCTGGAGGACGTGTTGAGCGCGCTCCGGCAGTCGGCGGGATACGACAACTGCGCGTTCCTGCTGCTAGATCCGGTTACCGACGACCTGGTGGTGCGCGCCGCTGTGGGGTACATGGAGGACATCAAGGGCCTGCGCATCCAAGTCGGGCGGGAGGGCATCACCGGCTGGGTGGCCGAGAACAAGCAGCCGCTGGTGGTGCCGGACGTTACCCAGGACGCGCGCTACATCCAAAAGGATTCCCAGACACGCTCGGAGATCGCGGTGCCCATGATGGTGGGCAATCGTCTCATCGGCGTTCTGGACGCGCAGAGCACCCAGTTGGATGCCTTCGGCGAGCGAGATTTGCGCATCCTGTCGGCGGTGGCAGCGCAGACGGCCGTGGCCATTGAGAACAGCCGCCTGTACGAGGAGACGCGCCGACGCGCTACCCAGTTGGAGGCCACCAGCGAGGTAGGACGGCGCATTGCGTCCATCCTGGGCTTGGATGAACTGCTCAACGAGGTGGTGGAACTGGTGCACGAGACGTTCAACTACGACCACGTGCACGTGTTCCTGATTGACCCCGACACACAGGAGGCCGTGTACCGCGCGGGCAACGGCTCCGTGGGCCGCGCGATCCGCGAGGAGGGGCTGCGGCTCAAGGTGGGCCGCGAAGGGATGATCGGCCATGCCGCCAGCACCCGCCAGCCGCTCATCGCCAACGACGTAACCAAAGACCCCTACTACGTGCCGCACCCGCTGCTGGCCGACACGCGTTCAGAGTGCACCGTCCCGCTGGTCATCGGCGACCGCGTCATCGGCGTGCTGGACGTGCAGAGCCACGAGTTGGATGCCTTCGGCGACGATGACCTGTTCCTCTTGCAGACGTTCGGCGACCAGTTGGCCGTGGCCATTGAGAACGCACGCCTGTTTGAGGAATCCGAGCGGCGCATTCGCTCGCTGGCCGTGCTGAACCGCATCGGCCAGACCATCAGTTCCACGCTGGACTTACCGGCGATCTTGGAAGAAGCGCATCAGCAGATCGCCCAGTTGATTGATGCGTCCAACTTCTACATCGCCTTCTACGACGAGGAGAATGACGAGGTATCCTTCCCGCTGGCGATTGAGGAAGGCGAGCGCGTAACCTGGCAGAGCCGGCGCGGGACGCGCAGCCTGACCGAGCACATCATCCGCACGCGGCAGCCGCTGTTCCTGCCCGAGAACGTGGTGGAGGTCGCCACCGAGATTCTGGGCAATCCGCCGGTGGGCAGGCCCGCGCTGTCGTGGATGGGCGTGCCCATGATCGTGGGCGAGAAGGTCATCGGCGTGATCGCCGTGCAGAGTTACGCCAAGCCGCGCGCCTACTCCGAAGAAGACCTGAACGTGCTGCAGACCATCGCTGCGCAGGTGGCCACGGCGGTGCAGAACGCCCGCCTGTTCCAGGAGACGCGCCAGAGCGCCGAGGAGATGCGCCTGCTGTACGACCTGGGCGTGGCCCTCAGCGAAACGCTGGAACTGGACCGGGTGCTCACCCTCATCGCCCAGAGCGCCTTGCAACTTACCCATACGCAGATCGCCACGCTGTACATCAAGGGGGCGGGCGAGGACGAACTGACCTTCAAGGTGGTGTCGGACCCGCCGGAGTTGGCGCAGCACGTTGAGGTGCACAAGCCACGCGCCAAGGGCCTGACGGCGCAAATCCTAAAGTCGGGCAAGCCGCTTGTCCTGGACGACGTAACACAGGATGACCGCGTCAGCCCGGTGATCAAGCAGATGGGCATCCAGTCCATGCTGGGCGTGCCGGTGCAGGTGGAAGGGCAAACCATCGGCGTGCTGTTCGCAGGCTCCACCGAACCCCACCACTTCGGCGATAGGGACGTGTCGCTGGTCAACTTCCTGGTGAACCAGGCTTCGCGCGCCATTCGCAACGCCCAGTTGTACGAGGAGATCACGCGCCTGAACTCGGAACTGGAGGCGCGCGTGGAGCAGCGCACGCGCGAACTGGCCAAGGCCAACGAGGAACTCACCATTGAGCGCGACCGCACCGAGGCCCTGTACCGCATCGCCCGCGAGTTGAGCCAGACGCTGGACCTGAACCGCGTCATGAGCCGCGCCCTGCAACTGCTCAAAGAATCTATCGGCATGAAGCGGGGTTCCATTCTCCTGCTGGATCAGCAGACGGGCAACCTGGTACACCGAGCGTCTCTCACGCGCGGGCCTACGGAGGCCGGTGAGGGAACGCGGGCGTTCAGCGTGGGCGTTGGGCTGGCTGGGTGGGTGCTCCAACACCGCCAGGCCGTTATCGTCCCCGACGTAACGAAGGACAAACGCTGGATTACAACGGCGGGCGAGGAGACGGTCCGCTCGGCGCTGTCGGTGCCATTGCAGGCGGGTGAGGACATCCTCGGCGTGCTGACGCTGGCCGATCCCAGGCCCGATTACTTCAGCGAGGTGCACCTGAAGATGGTAACCGCCGCGGCCACGCAGATCGCCACTGCCATCGGCAACGCCGAACTGTACCGCCTCATCCAGGAGCAGGCAGACCGGCTGGGCGACATGTTGCGCATGCAGCAGACCGAGGCATCCAAGACCCGTGCCATCCTGGAAGGCATCGCCGACGGCGTGGTGGTTACCGACACCGACGGGCGCATCATCCTGTTCAACGACGCCGCCGAGCGGATTCTGGGCGTGCCGCGCAGCGTGGTGATGAACGAGAACGTGCACGCGCTGCCGGCCACGCTGTCGGCAGGGGCCGAGATGGCGGCGCGTGGCCTGGCCGCCGTGAGCCGCTGGGTGGGCATCGCGTCGCGCCAGAAGCCGCAGATGGAGGAGCGCTTCGCCGTGGGCAACAAGGTGGCTAGCGTGCGCGTGGCTCCGGTGATGATGGGCGACGAGTTGCTGGGCACGGTGGCGCTCTTCCGCGACATCTCCAAGGAGGTGGAGGCCGAGCGCGTCAAGAACGAGTTTATCTCCACCGTGTCCCACGAGTTGCGCACGCCCATGACTTCCATCAAAGGCTACACCGACCTGCTGTTCATGCAGGCAGCCGGCCCCATCACCGACGCCCAGCGCAAATTCCTGACCGTCATCAAGTCCAATGCCGACCGCCTGGCGACGCTGGTGAACGACCTGCTGGATATCTCGCGGATCGAGACGGGCCGCATCCGCCTTGACCGTCAGCCCACCGACGCCGCCAAGGTCATCCAGGATGTGGTAACGGCGCTGCGCACCAAGTCGGAGGAGAAGCAACTGACGGTTACGGTCAAGGTCAAGTCGCCGCTGCCGCCAGTGTACGCCGACCGCGACCGCCTGACCCAGATTCTGACCAACCTGGTGGACAACGCCTGCCGCTACACGCCAGCGGGCGGGAAGATTACCGTGTCGGCGCGGCGCGTGTCCGACAAGGTGCAGATTGACGTGGCCGATACCGGCATCGGCATCTCGCCCGAGGACCAGAAGAAGGTCTTTGACCGCTTCTATCGGGCCGACCATCCGGTGGTGCAGGAGACGGGCGGAACCGGCCTGGGCCTGGCCATCGTGAAGTCGTTCGTGGAGATGCACGGCGGCACCATCTGGCTGAAGAGCGAGTTGGGCAAGGGGTCCACCTTCAGTTTCACGATGCCCATCGCCGTATTTGACCAGCCGCTACCGCCGCGGGAAGAGGTTACGGAGGAGGCCGAACCCATCGGCGCGGGCAAGCGCATCCTCGTGGTGGAGGACGAGCCGGACATCGCCAACCTGGTGGCGCACCATCTGCGCGAAGAAGGGTACGAGGTGCTCACCTGCGGGCGGGGCGATGAGGTCATGGACATCGCCCTGCGCGAGAAGCCTCACCTCATCACGCTGGATATCCGACTGCCCGGCAAGGATGGGTTTGAAGTGCTGGGCGAGTTGAAGGCAAACCCGGAGACCTCGGAAATCCCCGTCGTTATCCTGTCCATCGTCCCAGACCCCGACCGGGCCTACCGATTGGGGGCGGTGGACTACCTGGGCAAGCCGGTGGACGAGAAGCGGCTCGTCAACACGGTGCACTCCATCCTGTTCGCCCACGACCTGGTGCTCATCTGCGACGACAACGAGGACACGCAGAAACTGCTCCGCGAGGTGCTGGAGCGCAACGGGTTCGTGGCGCGGGCGGTGTCCGACGGCCGCCAGGTGCTGGCAGTGGCCGAGAGGGAGCGCCCCGGCCTCATCCTGCTGGACCTGAAGATGCCCGGACTGGACGGCTATTCCGTGCTGGAGCAACTGAAGCGGAATCCGAACACCGCCGATATTCCGGTCATCGTGATGACGGCCAGCATCGCTGAGGACAAGGGCAAGCGCGACCGGGCGCTGGACTTGGGGGCCGCCAAGTTCATGACCAAGCCCTTCTCCATCCCGGACCTGGTGGAGGAGGTGCGTAAGACATTGGAGACCAGGGCCAAGCCGAATGCGAAGGCGAAGCCGGACGAAGGCGCTGCCTCCGTCGCTGAGTAAATCATCTTTCTGGGGTTAGGTTGCCGGAATGCCGAAAATCGTTGTGGCCGAAGACGAGCGGGACATTCTGGAATTGATTCGCTTCGTGCTGGAATTCAACGGGTTTGAGGTGGTAACTGCGAGCAACGGAGAGGAAGCCGTGCAGCAGGCGCTGGCGGTGATGCCCGACTTGGTGCTCATGGACGTGCGGATGCCGCGCATGACCGGGCACCAGGCATGCCAGGCGCTGAAGGCGAACCCAAAGACCAAGAACATCCCGGTAGTGTTTCTCTCGGCTCGCGGGCAAGAGGCCGACATCAAGCAGGGGCTTTCGCTGGGGGCGGCGGACTATATTCTCAAGCCGTTCTCGCCCGAGGAATTGCCCAACCGGCTGCGGAACGTGCTGGCGGCCGCCCAAGCCAAGTGAGCCGCGGGTGGCCAGGGAGCAGCGATGAGCGTCATCCTCATTGAGGAGCGAATCATCCACTACGAGACACTGGGGCGAGGCAAGCCGCTGATTTTTCTGCACGGCTGGCTCGGCTCGTGGCGCTACTGGATGCACGCCATGGAGGCGCTGTCCGAGAACTACCGCACGCACGCCTTTGACCTGTGGGGGTACGGCGACTCGGACAAGCAGGGCGGCCGCCACGACCTGGACTCGTACCTGCGCCTGTTGGAAGCCTTCATGGATCAGATGGGTATCCTCAAGGCCCCGCTGGTGGCCCACAGCCTCGGCGGCATCCTGGCGACGCACTTCGCGGCGAAGCACCCGGAGCGCGTGCCACGGCTGGCGCTGGTGAGCACGCCGCTCAGCGATGCGGGGCTGAACGCCAGCGCCATCCTCGGCAAGTCGCCCATCGGCAAGTTCCAGCAGAAGCGGCAAATCACCCACGACATCGTGTGGCAGGACATCGCCCGCATCGCGCCGAACGCGCTTGACGAGAGCCTGGCCGGCCTCAAGGGATTTGACCTCCGGCCGCTGCTCGGCCAGTTGCAGATGCCCGCGCTCCTCGTGTACGGGCGCAAGGATGGGCTGGTGGACCCCGGCCAGGCGGCAGGCTTGGAAGGCAACAACCCGCGCGTGCGGGTCCTTGCCATGGACGGCTCTCGCCACTTTCCTATGCTGGATGAGGTGGGCCGGTTCAACCGCCTGCTGGCCGACTTCCTGGAGATCGGGGACGACCTGACCCAATTGGAACTGAAAACGGAGTGGCGGCGGCGCACCCATTGACAGGGCGAACTGAGAATCCCCGTGGATGCAGTTGGAGACGTCATTGCGAGGGCGCGGAGTGCCCGAAGCAATCCCCAGGGCGCAAGATGCTTCGCTTCGCCCAGCATGACAGGCAATGCAAGTGCCATTCTGAGCCGCGGGGCGGCGAAGAATCTTATGACGGCGGGTGAACTGCGAATCTGCGCGAATCCGCGCGAAATCGCGTGCATTCGCGATTGCCATCCCCACATCGGAACAAAAACGGAGGCCGTATGCGGGTTCTGATCACAGGCGGGGCAGGGTTCATCGGCGCGGCGCTGGCCAATCGCCTGGTGGCCGAGGGGCACCACGTCCGCGTGCTGGACGACCTGAGCGCAGGCGACCCGGCGCGTCTGGATCGCCGCGTCGTCTTCACCCGAGGCGACGTGCGCGATGTCCCCAAACTCTGGACGCTCCTTCAGGGCATCTCCTGCGTGTACCACCTGGCGGCGCGCGTGTCGGTTCCCGAGTCCGTCCTCTACCCCCGCGAGTACAACGACGTGAACGTGGGCGGCACG
>JARYMK010000064.1 GCA_029907165.1 Anaerolineae bacterium | reverse complement strand
TACACGGCGTTGCCCGTGATGTACGTGTGGCGCGATGCCGAGGAACTCCCTGCGTTGGGGGTGTCTGCGGTGTCAATCAGCGCGACGCGGACTCTGGACACGGGAATGCCGAGCGCCCCCGCCGCGATCTGCGCCAGGGCGGTGGTTACGCCTTGCCCCACGTCCACGGCGGCGGTCTTCACCGTGGCGCTGGTGATGCTGCCGTCATCTCGGAGGCGCACGATGACCTCGGCCTCCGACTTGTCGTCAAACCCGAACGAGTATCCCACGTTCTTGTAGGCGCAGGCGATGCCGATGCCGCGCTTCTTGTGGGGAGCGGACGGCTGGCCCAGGTCAGGCTTGATCCAGCGGTCGCCTTCCTGCCGCCAGCCTGCGGCGATGGCCGCCTGTCGCAGCGTCTCCTTGATGCCGACGCCACCCCACATGGCATTGCCGGTGATGCTGATGTCCCCATCGCCCAGCAGGTTCTTCAAGCGAAACTCCACAGGATCCATGTGCAGGGCTTCGGCCAGTTGATCCATCATTCGCTCGTACATGACGGGCGGCTGGGTGGCCCCGAACCCGCGCATGGCCATGGTAACCGCGTTGTTGGTGAACACGGTGTAGGCGTCCACGTGGGCGTGCGGGTACTTGTAAGGCCCTGCGGCGAAACTGGCCGCGTTGTTCAGCACGGGGATGGATGTGGACGCATAGGCCCCTGCGTCCGAGATGAGCCGAATCTTCACCGCCGTCAGGGTCCCGTCGCGCTTTGCGCCCACTTTGTACTCAAAGTAGAACGGGTGGCGCTTGCCCGTGTGGGTGATGGATTCCTCGCGGTCCCACACCATCTTCACCGGGCGGCGCACCACGAAGGCGCACAGCGCCAGCAGGTGCTGGATGTACATGTCCTCGCGCCCGCCGAAGGCGCCGCCAACCGCGGGCACAATCTCGCGCAACTGATCTTGGGGCAGGTTCAGCATCCGCGCGATCTGGTGCAGGTCGTCGTGGGGCCATTGCGCCGCCGCGATGACGGCGACCCGTCCCTCCTCGTCTATGTAGCCGATGCCCGCCTCGGGCTGCATGTAGGCGTGCTCCACAAACGGCGTGGCAACCTCGCCCTCCATGATGACATCGGCCTGCGCGAATCCTTCCTCCACGTTGCCCTTGCGGATGGGGATGTGGTGCAGGATGTTGTTGGCGCAGTTCTCGTGCACGAGCGGGGCGTCATCTTTCATGGCGGCGAACGCGTCGGACAGCACGGGCAGCGGGTCGTAGTCCACGCGCACCAGGTCGCGCGCCTTGTGGGCGGTGCGCAGGTCTTGGGCCACCACGATGGCGATTCGGTCGCCCACCCAGCGCACCTTCTCGCCTTCGCCCACGAGAACCGGCTGGTCGGGGGTGTAGATGCCGTAACTGTTCACGGGCACGTCTTTGGACGTGATGATGCGGACGACGCCGGGCACCGCTTCTGCTGCGGATGTGTCAATGCGGCGGACGATGGCGTGAGGGTGCGCCGCCCAGACCACGGCGGCCCACAGTTGCCCCTCCATGTTGAAGTCTTGCGGGTACTTCCGCGTGCCTTTGACTTTCGCGACGATGTCCAGGCGGGCCTGCGGTATTCCGATTGCGTCGCTCATTTTCGCCCCTCCTCCGCCAGCCGTTTGGCGGCCAGCGCCACCGCGTCCACGATTTGGTAGTACCCCGTGCAGCGGCACAGGTTGCCCGAAATGCCGCGCATGATGTCTTCCCGCGTCGGGTTGGGGTTGGCGTCCAGCAGGGCCTTGGTCGCCATGATGAAGCCGGGCGTGCAGTACCCACACTGCGATGCCGTGCTGTCCACGAATGCCTGCTGGATGACGTGCAGTTCCGTATCCTCCGAAAGCCCTTCTATGGTCATTACGCGCCTGCCCTGGGCCTTCATAGCGGGGGTGATGCAGGACGTAACGGCCACGCCGTCAAGGAGCACGGTGCACGCCCCGCATTCGCCCTCGCCGCAGGCGATCTTCGTCCCGATGAGACCCAGCCGGTCGCGCAGCACCTGGGCCAGCGTCTCGTCCGGGTGGATTTCCACGCGGACGTCCGACCCGTTGACGTTCATCTCCAGCGTTTGCATGTTATCCCCTCCTGTGGCATTCCTGAGCAGCCTCGCCCAGCGCGCGCCGCACCAACACGCCGACCATCGCCGTTCGGTATTCGCTGGAGCCGCGGATCAGGCTGTCGCGCGGCCTAGCCTTGGCGGCGGCCAATTGCCCGGCCTCGGCGAAGACGGCTTCCTCCGCCTTCTTACCGACGAGGTAGGCTTCGGCGTCCGTGGCGCGGTAGGGGGTGGGCGCCACCGGCCCGATGGCGATGCGCGCCGCCTTGATGGTGTCCCCAAGCATCTCCAGCGCCACCGCGACCACCAGCGTGGGGAGCGTCAGCGCCTTGCGCCGGGCCAGGCGCTGGTAACTGCACCCGCATGCGTTGGCAAGCGGCTTGAAGCGGACGGCGGTTACCATCTCCCTGCAGGCGTTGATGGTGCAGATGCCCACGCCGCGGTAGACGTGTGCAATCGGCTCCCAGCGGCGGCCTTCCTGCGTGGCGACTTCCAGTTCGGCGTCCAGCACGAACAGGGCCGTGGCGCCATCCGCCGCCGGTTGGGCGTTGACCACATTGCCCACGAGGGTGCCGGCGTTGCGCGTCTGCGGCCCGCCCACCTGCGAGCACGCCATAGCGAGGATCGGGGCCTTATCGCGTATGAGCGCCGATGCTGCGATTTGGGCGTGGGTAACTTGAGCGCCGATGAGGATGAACCCATCGCGCTCTTCAATACGATTGAGGCCAGGGATGCGGGTGATGTCCACCATGACGGTGGCGGGGCACTGGCCGCGCTGACTCTGGAGCACCAGGTCGGTGCCTCCTGCAATGAGTTGCGCCTGCCCTTCGTAGCGGGCCAACAGTTCCAGCGCGTGCTCTACGGAGTTCGCAAACAGATATTCTTCCCACATGGCTCACCCATCCTTTTTGTGAGAGTGCTGCCGCTTGTGGATATTGTAGCAAACTTCGCGCGCCGTGTAAAGGTGAGTGGGTGGGCGATTTGGTTTCGTTGCCCTGCCTGTCATTGCGAGCGAGGCGAAGCAATCTCACGCCTGTTGTCATTGCGAGCGAAGCGAAGCAATCCCATGCCTGTTGTCATTGCGAGCGAAGCGAAGCAATCTCACGCCCTGGGGATTGCTTCGGGCGCAGCGCGCCCTCGCAATGACAACCCCGCCTCGCGGGCGATGTGAGCCAGGGGACTTCGCGGCGGCTAGCTCTGGGTCTCCGCGCGCGCGGGGTTGGCCAGCAGGTTGCGGAACGCCATGTGCGAGCCGGTCCGCACCAGCGCCAGAATCTCGTCGTGGGCGTGGAGGACGGTGTCTCCCCGCGGCACCAGGATGTCGTTGTCGCGGATCGCGCCCACCAGCAGGCAATCCTTGGGAAGCGGCAGGTCGGCCACGCGCTTGCCCTCGGCCGGCGCGCCAGGCTCCAGTTTCTCGGTAACCAGCGACATTTCGCCCTTGCGAAGTCGGAGGAGAACCATCATGTCTCCCAGCGACATCTCCTCCACGATGAGTTTGGCAAGCAAGTCGGTCTGATTCACTGCCACGTCCACGCCCATGTCGGGCGTGAACAGCCAGGCGTTACGCGGGTTGTTGATACGGCCGATGACCCGGGGAATCTTGTAGAACGTCTTCGCCATCAGGGCGATGGTGAGATTCACTTCGTCGTCGCCGGTAACGGTAACTAGGACGTCGGCGCGGTCGGCATGGGCCAGGTCCAGTGTCTCGCGCCGGGTGCCGTCGCCGTCCACGATAATCTCGGTGGGGAGTTCCCGGTGCAGGCGAGCCAGGACATGGGGACGGTTCTCCACGATGCGCACATCATGGTTCCCCTCAAGCAGGAGCGAAGCCAGATACGAGCCGACCTTGCCGCCGCCAACGATGACAACGTTCATGGCCGTCCCTCTTTCTTGAGATGCTCCAGCCAGGCCTTGAACTCGCCCAGGTACTCGGACACAACGGCCAGGCGCAGTCGGTCGCCTTCTCCCAGGCGCGTGTCCATTGTGGGCAGCGACGCCGCGCCACCGTGGAGCACGGCCACATCGGTCGTCTGTCCGGGATGGACGAATTCCCGGACAGCGCGCCCGATAAGCCCTTCGGAGACCTGGACCTCCACGACCTGCACCTCACCGTTGCCGAGAGTCCCCACAACGCTGAGCGTGGGCTGGCAGAGGAGTTGCTCCAGCCGTTGCACCCGCCAGGTTACCGACGACACGGTGGGCACCCCCATGCTCGTGTAGAGCGCCGCCCGTTCTGGCTCATAGAGCCGCGCGACTACGTGGGGAACGTTGAAAGCGAGTTTCGCGATGCGGCACACGATCATGTTGGCGGCCTCGTCGTTGGTGAGTGCGGCGAGACCATCCGCCTCCTGAATGCCGGCCCGCACGAGCACGTCGCGGTCAAAGGCCAGCCCCTCATAGGTGCGCCCTCGGAATCCGGGGCCAAGCCGAGAGAACGCGCTCTCGTCCTTGTCTATCACGGCGACATGGTGCCCTTTGCGGCAGAGCGATTGCGCCAATGTTGCGCCGGTGCGTCCGCACCCTACGACGATGAACTTCATCAGACTCGCCTCGCTATTCTTCTAGGTGGAAGGGAACGTCGGTTACCATGACGTCCCGACGGAATACAAAGGCCAGGTGAATGAGAATGGCCGTCTGGTTGTGCAGCAGGTTGTGCCAGGGTCGGGCGGGCACAAACCGCGGCAACACGATGGTTACCACCTGGTCGCGGCGGTTGGGGTCATCCACCTTGTCCACGTACTCAATCAGCGGCCCGATGATGGAGCGGTACTCGGACTTGAGCGTTACCAGCCGAATGCCCTCGCCCCAATCGGCCCACTTGCGTTGGATCTTCGGCGTCTCGGCGGGGTCCACCTCCACGTACACCGCCGTAACGTCGTCGGAGATGGAGCGCGCGTAGTTCAGCGCCGCGATGACGCCGCGGTGCACGTCGGCCACAGGCACGATGACCCGATGGCGACGGATCGGCGGAAGGCTGCCGCGATTCTCCAGCGACAACTGCTGCGCGACGCGCTGATAGTGGCGGTGGACCGAGAGGAAGAACGAGATGAAGATGGGAATCCACGCGATGACGATCCACGCGCCGAGGGCGAACTTCGTAACCGCGATGACAATGAGCACCACGCCCGTGGCCAGTGCGCCCAGGCCGTTGATGGCCGCCTTGATCTGCCAGTGCCGCGTTCGGAGCCGCCACCACCGCACGACCATGCCCGTCTGCGACAGGGTGAACGACAGGAACACGCCGATGGCATAGAGCGGGATCAGGCGTGTGGTCTGCCCGCCGAACAGCACGATGAGCGCCGACGACGCCAGCGCCAGCGCGATGATGCCGTTGGAGAACACCAGGCGGTCGCCCAGGTTGGCGAACTGGTGCGGCATGTAACGGTCGCGGGCGAGGATGGACGACAGCCGCGGGAAGTCGGCGAAACTGGTGTTCGCCGCCAGCACCAGGATGAGCATGGTCGCCACCTGCAGGGCGAAGTAGAGCGGCGAGCCTTCGCCGAGCACGTACCTGCCCAGTTGCGATACCAGCGTCTCGTGCGTCGCCTCGTCGGGGACGATGCCGAATTGGTGGGTGAGGAACGTGATGCCCAGGAACATCGTGGCCAGGAACGTGGCCATGGCGATGAGGGTCTTGCCCGCGTTGTCCGACTCGGGTGGCTTGAACACGGGCACGCCGTCGCTGATGGCCTCAATTCCGGTCAGCGCCGCGCACCCGCTGGAAAAGGCGCGCAGAATGAGGAACAGGGTGAGGCCCTGCATCGCCGGGTAGTCTATGCGCGGGGGTTGAGCGGGGGGCATGCCCGCGCCAATCCAGCGGACGAATCCCGCGGCCAGCGTCGTGAACATGATGGCTAGGAACAGGTAGGTCGGCACCGCGAAGATAGTGCCCGACTCGCGCACGCCGCGCAGGTTCAGCGTCATGATGAGCGCCACGAAGAACAGCGCAATGGCAATCCGGTGCGGGTACAGGATCGGGAATGCCGACGTGATGGCCGCCACGCCCGCCGTGATGCTCACGGATACGGTGAGCACGTAGTCGGTGAGAATCGCCGCGGCGGCCGTAAGCCCAGGCAACTGCCCCAGGTTCTCATGCGCCACGATGTAGGAGCCTCCGCCCTTGGGGTAGGCGTGGACCGTCTGGTAGTACGAGAAGGCCACGATGACCAAGAGCGCCGCAATGCCAAGCGCAATGGGCCATGCCAGACCTACCGCCGCGCTTCCCGCCACGATCAGCATAAGCATGATTTCCTCGGTCGCGTAGGCCACCGAGGACAGCGCGTCGGACGAGAAAACGGCCAGCGCCTTGACCTTCGTCAGGCGCTCGTGTTTCATTTGAGCAGTGGCCAGCGGCCGGCCGATCAGGATACGCCGCAGGCTGAACGAACGAGCCACGCGATTCCCCCACTTTCCACTCACAGAAATACCCCGCAGGAACCGATGCGGCCGTGCCTACGGGGTACTTCATTCTAGGCCATTGTGGTTTCTCTGTCAAACCAAGCGCGGCGAAGCGCGTCAGGACTTCTTGCGTCCCCAGACGTACCAGACGATGCCGCCGCCGATCATGAGCACGAGGGCGGGCAGCACGCAACACAGTCCCCCGGCCGCGACGATCCACCCCGAATCGGTGTCCGTGCTCATCCAGGACGCTCCCAGCATCACCAGTGTCCCCAGGATGCACGCGACGGCGCCGATGAGGATCAGGATGACGCCCGCAACGATGGCCCACGTCCGGTTTTCCGATGGGCCGGTGGCGGGGCGGCCGGGTTCCTGGGGCGCGCTCGGGGGCTGGACGGCCGGCGCGCCTTCAGGAGCCGCAGGCGGGGTGGGCGGCGGTACGAACGTGGGCAGGCCGCATTCGCCGCAGTACCGGTCGGTGGGGCGCAGTTCCGCGCCACAGTTGGCGCAACGTCGGAGGGGCTGGGGCGCTTCTTCGGTCATCGTGTACCTCCTTGGATTCGGGTCGCCTAGATGTGGGACTCCTGCAGGCGGGCGGCGAAGTCGGCGATCGCGGCGCGCGCGTCCCTCGTGATTGCCGGCCCGTGCCCGAAACAGCACACCTCAAAATCGTGCTGCGCAAGACGCTGGATAGAACGGACGGCCTCTGCCATGTCCGTCGTGTACGCTTTCATGGGGGGCGCCAGATGCCCGCCCCAGTGCGTGAGGGCGTCCCCCGCGAACAGCACCTTCTGCGCGGGGAGCAGGTAGCAGGCGCTCCCCGGCGAGTGTCCCGGCGCGTGGATGACGGTCAGCCCGAAGGCCGAGTCGCCATCCGCCACTGGGTGGGATACGGCCACCGGCTTGGACGGCATGACCAGCCGCACAAGGGGGGCCGTGAGCCGGTCGGCGAAACTGGGCGCAGTGGGACGGCGCACGTCGCGCCCCTCCACCAGCGGCACCTCGGCCCGGTGCGCCACGACCGACGCGCCGGTTTCGCGTGCGATGGCGTAGAGCCCGCCGATGTGGTCGCCATCGCCGTGGGTGATGAAGATGGCCTTGACCGCCGACGGGTCAAATCCGAGTCGCCGGATGTAGCGAAGCACGCCCCTCGCCGCCAACGCGATGCCGGTGTCCACCAGCAGCAGGCCGTCGTCTCCCACGATGAGATACGCGTTGCTGACAGGCGGAATGCCCTCTACTTGGTGGACGTTGGGCGCGATTTCCATGCGAGCGGCCTCCCTGCGAGTTTACATAACGCGATGGCTACGGCGGCTGTAGGGGATGCGGCGCACATCCGTGCCGTAGCGCAGCAACTGGTCAAGCCGCCACAGTTGGTCATCCTGCGGCACCGTCTCGCCGCAGAAGTCGCAGACATCTGCGGTAACGTTGGACACGATGATCAACTGGTCCTCATGCCATTCGGCATGGGACGTTCGGCGGGTGCGAATCTGTCCGATATGGCAGATAGGGCAGATGCGCTTGGGTTCCGAAGCCTTGTCATCCTTGGACACTCTGCGCCTCCTGCATGATCTTGACGCTGGCGCTCGCGCCGATGCGGGTAGCGCCCGCGGCCACCATCCGCCGGAGCGCCTCCAGCGTGCGGATGCCGCCCGCGGCCTTCACGCCCATGTCGGGGCCTACGGTGCGGCGCATGAGCGCCACGTCCTCTTCGGTTGCGCCGCCCGACCCGAAGCCCGTGGACGTCTTGACGAACTCGGCGCCGGCCCGCTTGGCCAGAATGCAGCCGCGAATCTTCTCGTCATCTGAAAGGTAGCAGGTTTCCAGAATCACCTTGCAGATCGCGCCGCCCGCGTGGCACGCCTCCACGACGGTGGCGATATCCCGCTCCACCAGGTCGTCGTCCCCCGCTTTGAGCGCCCCGATATGGATCACCATGTCAATTTCCGATGCGCCATCGCGTATCGCCTGCTGGGCCTCAAAGGCCTTGACCTCGGGAAGGGTGGCGCCGAGCGGGAACCCGACGACCGAGCAGACCTTGACCGGGCTTCCCTTGAGCAAATCCCAGGCGAGTTTGACATAAACGGGGTTCACGCATACCGAAGCGAACCCGTATTCTCTCGCCTCGCTGCAGAGTTGCGCGATCTGCTCCGGCGTGGCTTCGGGCTTGAGCAGCGTATGGTCAATTAGTGATGCGATGTCCATCCTGTGTTCTCCGTATGTCCGTCTGCAGGCGCGCTGCCCTGAGGGCACGTGCCCGCGAGGCAAATGGTACATGAGGATGGTGCGGTTGTCAAACGCCCGCATCGCGAGGATTTTGGCGACCCGCGCACAAGTGGCACAAGATTTGGCTGAACGCGAAACAGGTGGCATACTAGCCCCCGCCGATTCGGGCCGCTGGGCTTGCGGGTCGGCGCACTCCATCCAGGCCAGTGGTGATTATCTTGAGGAGATTGCGGGTTCGAGGCCCGGGCAGCGTGGATCTCCTGCGCGGGCTGCTGATTCTCATCATGGCGACCGCTGCTGTCGCGGTGGCAGCGGGCGCGCCGCCGGTTGAATCCGGCGTCATGGCCACAGCGGACGAGGGACTCCTGTTGCTGCGCGTTGCGCCCGGCGGGAATCTCTGGCCCGATGCTTCCGCGGCGACGTTCGCGGAGCGTGTGATTGAACTGACCAACCAGGAACGCGCGAAAGTCGGCCTGCCGCCCCTTATCAGCGACCCGGCGCTGAACGCCGCCGCGCTTGGCCACAGCCGCGACATGGCCGAGCACGACTTCTTCAGCCACACGGGTTCCGATGGCTCTTCTGCCTACAGCCGCATCCTAGCGGCGGGGTACTCCCCCATCTGGACGTGCGGCGAGAACATCGCGGCGGGGTATTCCTCGCCCGAGGAAGTCGTCGCCGCCTGGATGAACAGCGCAGGACATCGGGCTAACATCCTCAGCCCGTACTATCATCATATCGGCGTGGGGTACGTGTACGACGCGGGCAATACGTTTGGACCGTACTATCACTACTGGACGCAGGACTTCGCCAGCCACTCGTGGCAGACTCCCGTGCCCTCCACTTCCACGCCGACACCCACGCGCACGCCCACTGCGACGGCGACGCCGACGGGCACTCCCACGCGGACGCCAACTTTGACGCCGACAAAGACATGGACTCCAACGGCGACGGCAACCCTCACGCCCACGCCGACTGCGACGGCGACGGCCACAGGCACGCCGAGCCTCACGCCTACGCGGACTTCCACAGCGACAGCCACCCTCACGCCCACGCCGACTGCGACGGCGACGGCCACAGGCACGCCGAGCCTCACGCCCACGCGGACCTCCACAGCGACAGCCACCCTCACGCCCACGCCGACTGCGACAGCGACCCACACGCCAACGCTTACCCCGACCCGGACGATAACCGCGACGGCCACGCCGACCGCCTCGCCCACCGCTACGCCCGTGCCGCCGCCAATTCAGCCGCGGCCGTTCATGCGACGGGTCTGGCTGCCGCTGGTGGCGGCGCGGTGATGCTGCGGGCTATCGCGCCGGCGGTGGACGACTGCGGCTAGGTCTGCTACAATGCTGTCCACGTGGAGTGCGAAACTCATTGCATGGGAGGGAGAACGAGTCCATGTACGAGCAGCAGTTGCCTTTATGGGGGAGTGGCGCCGCGCCGACCCTGGGCGAATCGTTTGAGCCGTTTCGCCGCCACATGGAGCGCAAAGGATTCGCCGAGAACACCATCAAGTCGTTTCTGGGCGATTTGCGGCTTCTCGCCAACTACCTCGGCGCGGGCGTGCGGGTCTCGCAGATTTCCACCGACGACCTCAACCGCTTCCTGACGTACTTGCAGCGGGAGCGCGGAAAACCCTGCACTCCCAAGTCGTTCGCCCGCAGGCTGACCACGCTGAAGGTGTTCTTCAAATGGCTAGCCGAGAGCGGCGTCATCCCTGTGGACCCGGCTGCGACGATTGCCCATCGGCCTGTGTCCACACCTCTGCCGCTGGTGCTGTCGGACGCGCAGGTGGAGAGCGTGCTGGCCGTGGCGCAATCGCTGCGGACGGCGGAGAAGCCCGACGCTCGCCCGTATCTGCTGGTGCGGCTTCTGCTGGACACGGGCATCAAGAAAGGCGAATGCATGAACATCCGCCTAGAGGACCTGTCTATCGCCGACCCTGCGCGAGCGGCGCTCCACGTCCGGGCCACCGATGCTCGGTATGCGCGGTACAAGGAGCGGCGGCTGGCGTTGCACCCCGACACCGTCGCGGCCCTGCGCGAGTATCGCCAGCAGTACCAGCCGAAGGAGATGCTGTTCCCGTGCACGGCGCGCAACCTAGAGTACGTGCTCACGGATTTGGCGAAGATGGCGGGGCTGGAGGCCCTGTCGTTTGAGATGCTGCGGATGACATCGGCGCTGCGGGATTTGCGGGACGGCATGGACCCCGAGCACCTGCGGCTGAAACTGGGGCTGTCCAAGATGAGTTGGGAGGGAACATTCCCGAAACTCAAGCAGTTGCTGCAATCTCCGTTGTAGGTTACCGTACCGTTCGCGGCATCACAACCCGGAAGAGGGCTTGGTACTCGCTGTTGGCGTTCAGCGCCTCGCCGCTCCATCCGCCGATGGCGTAGAGGCGCGTCTCAAATGCAGCGAGGCCGAGATTCCTCCACTGGCCGACGATAGGCGTGGGGAAGCGCACCCAGATGTTTCCCTGCAACTCGTAGCGCTCGTTGTACGCCACGAACCCCTTCCACCCGCCGCCCACGACGTAGATGCTATTGCCCACGGTGGCGGCGGCTGCTCCCCCGCGCGGGATACTCAGGGGCGGGCACGGCTGCCACGGTGAGGCGGCGCTGCCCTCCATGTCAGGCGTGTATTCGTAGCACGACGCGACCTCGCGGTTCCCGTCGTACCCGCCGATGAGGAAGATGCGCCCACCGAGCACCGCGGCGGCCTGGAAGCCCAGCGCCTCGGGCATGGGCGCGCCCACATTCCACGTTCCGGTGTCGGGCGAGAACTCCAGCACGGTGTCCACGTACTTGCGCCCGTCCCAGCCCCCGAACAGGTACATGCGCCCGCCAACCTCGGCCAGGGCGTAGGCCGAACGCGGCACGGGCAGAGACGGCCCCTGCGTCCACTGCTGGGCGGCCAAATCGTAGATTTCCAGGGCGTTCAGCACGCGGCCCTGAGCGTCGTGGCCACCGGGCACGTAGATGCGCCCATCCAGAGCGACGGCCCCGATGTTGGCGGCAGGGGTGGGCTTGGGCGGGTGGGTAACCCACCGGTCCTCGGCAGGCAGGTACTGCTCCACTGCGCCGGTAACCTGGCCGTTGGCGACGCCACCGATGGCGAAGATGCCGTCCGACGTGGCGACAACGGCCAGCCTGGCGCGTGCGGTGGGCATCGGGGCGCGGGCGGCCCAGCGGGATGGGAGTTGCGGCGGAAGTGCGGGCGCAGCGGCGCTGGCGTCCAGGAAGGCGTCGGCGGCGCGACCGGCCTGGGAATGCGGCCCCGCCAGGCTCAACGCGACGAGGACCACAGCCGCCGCGGCTGCAAGGATAAGGTACACGCGCTGCCAGGAAGCCGCAGGCCGCGGCAGCGGCGGCCAAGCGGGCACCGACGCGGCGGCGGCCGGCTCCTCGGGCACAGGCGCCTCCACGCGGATCAGTCCCCGCTGCACGGCTACCATCGTCGCCTCGGTGCGCGACTCCACGCCCAATTTGGCGAAGATGTTGCGCAGGTGAACCTTGACCGTGTTGACGCTGATGGTCAGTTCGCGCGCGATTTGCTGATTCGTGGCGCCCCTTGCCACAAGGCGCAGGAGTTCCAGTTCGCGCTCGCTGAGTTCCTCATGGTTTTGCGATGCCATTCGGTCGGCTCCACATACGACGCTGCGCCCATTATGCAACACGGAGGGCGATTTCGCAAGCGCACGGGAGCGAGATTCCTTGCCGCTTCATGGATAGAGATGACACGGGGGCACGAATTGCGTCGCCCAGACAGGTGGAATTGCGCGTTGGACGGCACCCGCGTCCGCCTGGGCGGGGGCGCGGGGCGATGGCCGCTTCGGCGCGCTATGCGGCGGACTGGCTGAACACGACCAGAAACGGGCGGCGGATGGCCTCGGTAGGGCAGACCTCCTCGCAGTTGCCGCAGTACTCGCACTCAATAGAAGTGTCCAACACGGGCACGCCCGCTACCAGCGAGAGGGCGTGATGAGGGCAGACCTCCACGCACGTCCCGCAGGACGTGCAGAGTTCCGCGATGATGATGGGACGTACCGGTTCTTCCACGTTTGCCTTGCCTCTCACGATGCTTTCCTCAGGGTGGGCTGTTTGCCCGTAACCTTGGCATAGAGTTCAGGCCCTACGCACTCCAGCGCGGCGGGGCACCACTCCACACACGACGGCGGGAGGTCGCGAGTCGTAACCGTCCCGCAGGCCCGGCACCGCACCTTGACCTCGTCGCTCCAGATTTCAACAACGCGCCCGCATCCTGCGCACGTGATTTCCTCGGGCGTGGGTTGCTTCAATCCCATGCTGCCTGGGCAGAACTTGTTCAACATGGCGCTCTCCTTCCCTGCGCGTGTGCTTCTTCTCGCATCACTATAGCACGGAAGGAGCAGGGCGTATGTGATTTAGGTCTCACTCCAGGCCGGCCTTTTTCCGCAGCCCCTCCGGGTCGGTGATGATGATACGGTGCCCCTCCACGCGGAGTAGCCCCTCGTCCGCGAGCGCGCGCAGCGACCGCCCGATGACCTCTCGCACGGTGCCGAGCCGCTCGGCCATCTCGTGCTGGGTCAACTGGCCGGCGATGTGGGCCTGCTCCAGCAGCAACTTGGCGAGCCGCTGGGGCACGGTGCGCAGCGTCAGGTCGGAGGCCAGTTCCACCAACTGGCGCAGGCGCGCCGCGAACGCGACGAGCATCGCCCTGCTGATCTGCGGGTACCGATCCAGGAGGCGGGAGAAATCCGCGCGGGACACCGAATACACGGTGCATTCCGTCATGGCTTCCGCCGAGGCAGGGTTCGGGCCGCCGTCCACGGCCGGCACTTCGTTGAACGATTGCCCCGGCCCGACCAGCGTCAGCGTCTGCGTGCGCCCATCCTCGGACGAGCGCAAAATCTTCACAACGCCCCGCTGGACGAAGTACACGCCGCAGTCGTAGTCGCCTTCCAGCAGGATGATCTCGCCTCGGTGGTAAGTCCGCGCACGGAAATAGCACGCGACTTGCTCCAGCGTGGCGCGATCCATGCCCTGGAAGAACGGGTGATTGCTCAGCAGTTCGGTGATGGTCAAGTTCGCCTTCACATTGCCGCTACCAGGGATAGGCTTTGATGGCTGCCCACTGATCCTCGTCCGTGTGCTGCCATGACCAGAAACACGCCCCCAGCAGGCCGCGAGTCTCCACCTCGGTCAGGAAGCGCGATAGGTCCTGCTGGGTGGGGCGCTTGCCCGGCACCATTTCGTAGCACGCGCCCACGGGCAGCAGCGGCCGTCCGAAGCGAATGTGCTGCGTCAGGCTGATGCGGAGCGCCTCCACCGGGTCCTTCTTGTACCAGTACACCTGGGGCATGTTCAGGTCGCAGTGGACGAGAAACTCGCGCCAGGGGAACGAGGGGTGCATTTCCGGCCAGTAGAACGAACTCAGGGCGATGGGGACCCCCGGCAGCAGCCCCCGCAGGGTGCTGGCGTAGCGGGTGGCGCGGTCGGGCTTGCCCTCGTATTCGGTCTCCGCGTCAATAACGAACCCGGCCAGGCCGAATTTCTGCAGCCGCTGGGCGGCGTAGCGCGCCTCATCCTCCGGCTTGTCGCCGTAGGTGTACTGCCAGCCCCACACGGCGACCCCCACCTCGCGCAGGCGGTTGACCAGGGCGGTGATGTCCCCATTGTACGGGTTGGTGCCATCGGCAATCTTGATCAGCACGAAGTCCAGCCCCACGTCCAGGGCGCGGTTCACGATGCGCTCGGTGTCGCCGCCTTCGCACCGCTCCACCTGCCAGATGTACATCCCCTTGCCCCACAGTTCCAGTTCGGCAGGCGTGGGTTCGGTGGGGAGCGCCGCCTTGACCAGACGTTTCTCCGCGTCGGTCAGGTTGGGCAGTTTGTCTATGGCCGGGCCGGTGTACGGGCCATCGCGGTCGGCCACCAGGGCGTTGAGGTTCAGCCCCGCCTTGATGAGCAGTGTCCATGACTTGTTTCCCGCCTTCCAGAACGCGTTGATAATCTGCTGGTTCGTGTACTTGAGCGGCGGCTTGAAGGTGATCTGGTACTTGCCCGGCACGAGTTGGTCGGGCGGGCCAATCTGCTCCTGCACCAGCGCCAGGAGGGATGGCAACTCGGACTGCGGGACGCCCTGGGCCGCCAGAACCTGCTGCACCGACGGAATCTCAAACGTGAGGACCTGCGGCGCTTTGCTGGAGGCGAGATCTTTGTACGCTTCGTATGCCTTCTTCCGGTTCTCCGTGTTGAGATCGCCGGCGTTGTAGAGGCCCCAGGTGTTATCCGGGCCAAAGTCCTGGAGGCAGAACCAGATGGCGGCTCGCACTCGCCAATCCGGAATCAGGGTTTCATAGGCGGCGCGAAGGCTGGCCGCCTGGAACGTCTGGCCGCAGGACAGCGACTGCCATCCCATTTCGGAAATGTACAGACCCTTCTCCTCCAGCACCTCGCCCTCAAAAGCGAAGGCCGTGTCCCACAGGGTTTGCACACGCATGGCCACCGACGCGCGGATGGAATCGGGCGTTGCCTGGCAATCCTGCTTGACATAAAGATGGAACCCGATGCCGTCCAGCGGGTAACGGCCGTGATTGAGGCGCAGCAGTTCCCACTGCAAGGCGTTGATGCCCTGGGTGTAGGTGTCGGCCAGGTACTGGGCGCCCGTGTCCGCGTCGTGGGTCAGGAGAGGGCCGGGGACCAGGGTAACGTCAAGGCCGCGACGCACCTTGACCTCGTCGTAGATTTCCTGCAACATGCGGGCGAACCAGTAGGGGTGAATCCACGCCTGGGTCCAGGCAGGCCCGCCAGGCACTCGGTGCCAGTCGTTGGGCTCATTGAAGGACTCGTAGACGTAGATGCGGCCACGGAAATGCTCGGCGATGAGGCCAAAGTTGGTAAAGTACTCGTCCAGCCAGGATTCGGCGGCGCTACTGGGCGCTGCGCTGCGGAAAGCATTGGCTTCGGCGGCGGGGTTGCGCACCGCTTCCGCGCCGATGAGGGCGTAGATGCGCAGGCCCTGGGCAAGGTAACGGTCCACGATGTGGTCGTAGGTCTCCAGCCAGGTGCGCCCGGCGTACTTCGTGGCGTCGGTCGGAGATGACCAGGGGCCGAGGATGAAGTTCACGCGCACCCACTTGGCACCGACCCACGCGGGCAGGCGCGAGTCGGACACCGTGGGCGAGAGTTCCCCTGTAACCGGATTGATAGGGCGGTTCACGTCCAGGCCCATTTTTCGGTTGTCGCGGTACATGGTTCTCTCCCTAGCCGAGGATGATCGGGTCGGCTGCCCGATTTAGACGGCGCGCGGAGCGCCTGCGTCGCACTGCTAGGGGACATTGTAGCGTATGCCGGTTGCGGGCGCAAGCGCTCGGCGATATCTCAATTGCGGGGGCGTGCAGCGCCGAAGCAATCCCGGTTGATGGTCATTGCGAGGGCGCGCAGCGCCCGAAGCAATCCCGGTGGACGGTCATTGCGAGGAGCGCAGCGACGAAGCAATCCCGGTGGACGGTCATTGCGAGGAGCGCAGCGACGAAGCAATCTCCCCCATCCCTGGGGATTGCTTCGCTTCGCTCGCAATGACAGGGGAGGGCTTGGGATTGCTTCGCTTCGCTCGCGATGACAGGTAGGTGGCGGGGCTTGTTGACAAATGGGCGCTTGTTGTGGTATCTCGTGCGCAAACCTTACCGAGGAGGTGCAGGATGGCATTTCGGTACGCTGTGCTGGGGGCTGGGCGCCAGGGCGTGGCCGCCGCCTACGACTTGGCGCGGTTCGGCGAAGCCGAGCAAGTGCTGCTGGTGGATGCCCGCGCGGAGGCAGCCGAGGCGGGCGCGAACCGGGTGAACCGGCTGGTCGGCAGGGAAGTCGCGGTGGGCGTTCAGGGCGACGTGGCTCAGCCGGAGCGGCTCGGCCGCCTCGTCTCAGGGGTGGACGCTGCCATAAGCGCCGTGCCGTACCGCTACAACTTGGGTCTGACCCACCTGGCGATTCAAGAGAGGTTTCACCTGTGCGACCTTGGTGGGAACACGGGGGTTACCATGTCTCAGTTGGCGTTGGACGAGGACGCGCGGCCAGCCGGGGTGTCCGTCGTCCCCGACTGCGGGATGGGGCCTGGCCTCAACGTGTCGCTGGGCGTGTATGCCATGTCCCTGCTGGACGAGGCCCAGGACCTCTACATCTACGACGGCGGTCTCCCCCTGCGCCCCGTGCCACCCTGGAACTACGTGCTGACGTTCAACATCGGGGGGCTTACGAACGAATACGCCGGCAACGCGCACTTTCTGCGAAATGGACGCGTGGCAGAGGTGCCCGGCCTGTCGGAGGTGGAGGAAGTGGAGATTCCCGACGTGGGCACGCTGGAGGCAGCGGTTACGACGGGAGGGCTGTCCACCATGGCCTGGACATTTGAGGGCAAACTGCGGACGTTGGAGAACAAGACGCTGCGCTATCCCGGCCACTGGGCGCTGATGCAGGCTTACGCCCAACTGGGCTTGCTGGACTTGGAGCCGATTCGTGTGGGAGAGGTTACGGTGGTTCCGCGCGAGGTTTTCCATGCGCTGCTGGAGCCGAAGATCAATGACCCTGAGGCCAGGGACATCTGCATCATCT
>JARYMK010000063.1 GCA_029907165.1 Anaerolineae bacterium | reverse complement strand
CCACATGTACAGGTCGGGCGTGGCCCATTGCAGCGTCGCGGTGGCCCGGCGATAGGTGTTGTACAGCGTATCGCTGACCCAGAACTCGGCGCGGTCGCCGACGCGGTACGTGGTCGGCGATGCGGGCGCACCAAGGGGGACCGCCACGCCCAGCCGCCGCGCCACCTGCACCGGGTCGCGGGCGGGCAATTCGGCGCGGGCAAGCGCCTGCTCCGTGGTGGGCGTGGCGACAAGCGCGGGCGAAGGCGCTGGCGTGGGTCTACACGCCGCACACACGGCGGCGAGGATGGCGATGGCAGCAAGGATGCGGAACAATCGGGTCAACGGCGGCGCCCCCATGGTCTAGTCCGTCCGGCGGCCCGGGCATACCAGGCCACTCACCAGACTATACCCCGCGTGAGATTTTGGCGCAACTTGGGCTCGGTTCGCCACAGCAGTAGGGAGCAGGTCGGAGACCCGTCCCGGTCCGAAACCTGCCCCCCACGGAGTCATGCATTCAAGACCACGTGCACGCCACTGATCGGCCGCCTCCCAGATTGCCGTCCCTGGCCGCTAGTCGTAGTGCCGCCACGTGCCGTTGCTGTACAGCACGAAGATGCCCAGCCGATTGCTCCATAGCATGTGCCCGCGCTCAAAGTTCTGCCACGACAAGGTCAGCCCGCGCTCTGGCTCTTTCGCCCACGACAGTCCAGAACGCACGGCTGGATTCTCGCGCCACACCTTGCCGAAGCCGCGCACCGGCTGATAGTAGCCCCACGGCGGCACGATGCTCGGGTCCGATTCGGGCTGCGGCGGAGCCCAGGTATCGGGGTAGGACTGCCACGTGCCGTTGTTGTACAGCACGTACACCCGCGGCCCCACCGACGTCCAGAACATGTACCCGCCGATGAAAACCTCCTCGGCGGCCGTGGTGCTGAACTCGTCGGCCAGCGGGCATCCCAGACCGCTGCGCACGGTGCCGTAGGTGCTCCAGATGCGCCCGAAGCCAAACTTGGGCGTGATGGCACAGGACGGCGGCGTGATCGGCTCGGCCAGGACGAACTTCACAGCGTCAAACCCGATGCGCCGCGACAGGTAGGCTTCCTGCGTGTTGTCGGCCAGGTACACATACTCGTCGCCCGTGGCGTTGAACGTAAACGTCCCCAGCCGCACCCAGACGTTGGAGTAGATGTACTGGTTCACCGGCACATCGTGGCGCATCCCCGCGTGGTAGATGCGGTAGCGGGCATTGCCAGTCGTGGCATTGCACGACGGGACGAAGACGTACACGGTGTACCGACCGGGTGTGGGCAGCGCGGGGGTCCACTTGGCCCAGTTGGACACCGCGTACACGTTGTTCAGCGTCCAGTAGGAGTGATTGCCGTAGCCGCACCAACTGGTGCGCCAGCCCGACGCCGGCCCACCTTTGACGAAGCCTGGGCTCACATTGTCCACGATAACTTCCGCGGGGCCTGGCGGCGGTGGCGTGGGTGGCGTGGGCGGAGGCGGAGCGGTCGGCTCCCAACGCAGCCGGGCTACCGCCACACCGATCTGCTCAAAGTACTCCACGCGGATGCGATGGTCGCCTGCGGCCAGGTACAATTTGGCCGAGTGGGTCGTCTCCGCCTGCGGGTACCACTTGTCAATGATCAGTTGCTCGTCCACCCAAACCCTCATGCCGTCGTCGTGGGTCGCGTAGAACGTGTAGTTGCCCGCCGCAGCGAAGTTCACAATGCTCGTCCAGCGGACGGAGAAGTAATCGGCGGGAATCGGCGACCCTGGCGAGTTGGTGCCCCAGTTGAAGTCCAGGATAGGGTCATCGCGCACCAGTTGCGGCGCGCCGGTCAGGTACATGTTCGGATAGAACTCGCCGTGCCAGAAGGCGGGGCTGGAGTCGGTTCGCACCCAAGACAGGCGAATCTGGGCGAGGCCGGTGTGCTCGTAGTACTCCAGCCGCAGGGGATGGTCGCCCGCGCTCATGACGCGCGTGAACGTGTACGTCGTGGGCGCCTGGTCAAACCACTTGTCCAGCACCAGGTCGCCGTTGAGCCACAGGCGCACGCCGTCGTCGGTCGTTACGGTGAACCGGTAGGTGCCGTTCTCAAAGCGCACGACCCGAGTCCACCGCACCGAGAAGTTGTCGGCGTTGACGCCCGCTGCGGGAGCCGACGTGCCCCAGTCAAAGTTGATGTCGGCGTCGTCGCGCACCAGGGCAGGGCTTCCGCCGAACCAGGTATTGTTGTAGTACTCGCCTCGCCAGGTGAGGTCGGCTGCCTGGGCCTGCCCTGCCGTCAAGTGCGCCAGCGGTGCCCACAACAGGGCAGCCAGCATGAGGATGCCCACCGCCTTGGAGCCCCAGCTAACCAGGGAACGTTTCCTCTTGCCGCGCATACTCGCACCTCCTAACGCGGTTCTTCCCGCAATCCGCATTCCAAACGAGACGCACCAACTGGGTCCGTCTGTGCCCTTTGCATGCAAGAAGCATGCCTGCAAATGGGAAACGTGTCAAGTCAGGGGTTTGTTCCCTGTCCTGATTTGCGCCCCATTCCTACGGCGCAATCGTTACGGTTACGGCGCACGGCTCCGGGAAGTTGCCCGTCTTGTCCACCACCACCAGGCGCAGCGTGTACTCGCCCGCCGGAAATGCCGCCGCGTTGAACATCTCCAGCAAGCCATCGGACACCGGCGCGTAGTGCAGGTCGCCCACCACAGACCACTGGGACGGGTTGCGCCCGATGCCGATTTCAACCTTGTAGTACCAGAAGTTGCCGATGGCAGCGGTGCCGGTTACCTGCACCGCGCCCGACAGGCGCGCGCCCGGACGCGGCGATGTGAGGTTGACGCCCGGCGTAGGGCAGAGAGGCGGTGGCAGCGGCGTCGCCGTGGGCGTGAAAACGGGGGAGGTGGGAATGGGCTGGCGCGTAGGCCGGACGCGGGTAACGGTCGGCGTCGGCGTGGGCGTGAGTTCCTCCGGGCTGTAGGTGGGCGTGGCGCGGAGGAATCGGGTCGCCGTGGGCGTCGGCTCGGGTGTGGGCGATGCTGTCGGCTCCTCCAGGTGCGTAGCGACGAACAGCGCCCCGCCGAGCAGCGCCATGATGACCATCACCGAGATGCCCCGGTACATGCGGTTGCGCGCGAACTCCTTCTCCAGCGAGAAGATGGACTGGCGGATTTCGGCCCTGGCCTTGAGCGCCGCCCGCAAGCCAAAAAGGGCGATGATGCCGAAAAGGATATACAGCCAAATCGCATAGGTTTTCAGCAGGGTCATGACGATGGACATGGAATCTCCACTCGCAAAAACGCCGTACCCCAACCCAAGAACGCCGTACAGGCCCCTAAGTTCCGCTCAGTTCGCGCAGCACGCCGCGGATGAGGGCCGCCAGCCGCGGGGCCAGCACCTTGCCTGCGGCCAGCACTTCCTCGTGGGTGGTGTCGTCGTGGCCGGCGGCGGCCAGGTCCGGCGAGAGGGTGTTGGCAATGCCTGATATGCCGAGCACGCGCGTGCCCCCGTGCCGCGCCACCGTTACCTCCGGCACAGTGGACATGCCCACCGCGTCCGCGCCGATGACGCGCAGGAAGCGCATGTCGGCGGGCGTCTCAAAACTTGGGCCTGCCAGCATGATGTACACCCCCTCGCGGAGCGGAATCCCCTCGCGTGCAGCCACGCGACGGGCGATGGCCCGCAACTCCGGGTCATAGGCGCGGCTCATGTCCGGGAAGCGCGGCCCCAGTTCGGGGTCATTGGGCCCCCGCAGCGGGTTAAGCCCGGCCATTCCCACCAGGTTGATGTGGTCGGCGATAAGCATCAAATCGCCCGCGCGAAACTCGGGGTTCAGTCCACCCGCCGCGTTGGTAACGATGAGCGTGCCCACGCCCATCTGCTGGAACACGCGGATGGGGAAGGTTACCTGCTGCATGGAGTAGCCCTCGTAGTAGTGGGCGCGGCCCTGCATCACTGCCACGCAGACCCCCGCCAGCCGCCCGATGACCAGCCGCCCCATGTGCCCCTCTACGGTGCACTGGGGGAAGTCCGGGATGTCGTTGTAGGGGATGATGTCGGCCTCCTGCACCTCCGACACCAATCCCCCCAGCCCCGAACCCAGCACGATAGCCACCTGCGGCCTGTGGCCCGTCCGCGTGAAGATATACTCCGCCGCCCGGGCAAACTGCTCCCTCGTGTAGAACTCCGGCATACTGTCCCCCTGGATGGTGTGCGTTTTGAAGCCTCAATCTTTCTTGGCCCTGGGGTGCGCGTTGTCGTATGCGTCCCGCAGTTCTTCTTTGGTGAGGTGCGTATAAATCTGCGTCGTGGAGACGTTCGCGTGGCCCAGCATCCTCTGAACGTCGGGCAGTTTCGCGCCCCCGGTCAGCAAGTGCGTGGCGAAGGAATGGCGGAGCGTGTGCGGCGTAACCGGCTTGCTGATGCCTGCCTCCTCCACGTAGTGCTTGATGATCAGCCACAACCCCTGCCGAGTGAGCGGCTTGCCCTGGAAGTTGACGAACACCGCATGCTCGTTCGGGTCTTTGGCCATGTGGATGCGCCCTCGCTGCAGGTAGGCCTCCACCGCCTCCAGCGCGCGCGGGTGCACCGGGATAATGCGCTCCTTGCGCCGCTTGCCATGAACTACCCGCACGCTGCCCGATGCCAGGTTGATGTCGTTGAGCGTCAGCGACACGAGTTCCGTAACGCGCATGCCGGTGGCGTACAGCAGTTCCAGCAGCGCCCTATCCCTCAGACTCTTGGGGTCGTCGCCCGTGCCCGGCGCTTCCAGGAGCCGATCCACCTCCTTGCGTGTCAGAGTCTGAGGCAGCCGCTTGGCCAGCCGCGGCGAGTCCAGCGTGGTCGTTGGGTCTTCTTTGACGCGCCCCTCCCGCGCAAGGAAGTGGAAGAACGACTTGACCGCAGCCAGTTTCCGCGCCACCGAGGAAGAGGCGTATTCGCGCTCTTTCAGGTACATGATGTATTTCACGATGAGGCCCTTGTCCACGGCGCTCCACTGGGTTGCCGCCGGCGACTTGGACCGGACGAAATCCACGAACTGCGTCAAGTCATTCTGATACGCGGCCAGCGTATGGGCCGAGTAACCCCTTTCCACCCTCAAGTAACCGAGGAACTCTTCTACTTCCTGTAGCATTGGTTCCTCCCTATCGCTTTCCACCATCGCAGGGGTCGCCCACACGGAAATGGGCCTGCGGGCGCGCCCTGCACGTGCGAACAAACGCTACTCTATTGTACCACAACTTTCCATAAAATCAATATCGGACAGGAGCAGAAACCGCAAACAGGCCCGTTCATCGTCGGGACCCGAGATTGGAGAGAAAGAAGAAAGAAGTATGGAGACCGCAGGGCAACAGCGGTTCGTGCCTACGGTTTCGCCGGTTCCATGCCCAGTCGCGCCGCCGCTACCGCCAGCCCCACGTAAATCCAGAAGAACGACACCGAATGGGGGAAGTCCAAGTTGAAGAAGTAGTGGTCAAACAAGCCACCCGTCATGATGCCCACCAGCGCCGCTACAAACCCAAGGAGTGCTGCCTCGTGCGTGCGGCTCATCCGGGCGTGCCATCCGCGCCAGACATAGGCGAAGACCGTCCCCATGACCGCCAGGAACAACGCCAGGCCGATGAGCCCCGTCTGCTCGGCGATCATCAGGTACACGTTGGACACGCCGATGTACAGGTCAATGTCGGGCGTGCCTGCGAACCCGACCCCTAGCCACGGGTAGCGCGAGATCAGGGTCAGCGCGTCCTTGTACTCCCCGAAGCGCATCTGGGTCGCCAGGTCTTCGCCGCGCACACCCTCAATGAAGTGCGCGACGTACGCCTGGGTGCCGGGAAGGAGCAAGAACAGAATGCCCACAATCGCCATAAGCACAAGCAATTTGCGATACCGCACCAGCGCGATGACCCCCAGCCCCACAGCCAGCCCCAACAGCGACCCCCGCGAGTACGTGAGGTACAGGCACAGCCCCATGAACGGGACCATCCCCCACAGCATCCAGCGCGGCAGGACGGGCTTCTCGGCGAACAACTGCGCCACGGTTACCGACGTGATGAGGATCATCAGGCTGCCCAGCAGGTTGGGGTTCACCGACGTGGAGATGGCCCGCATGGGCAGTTCTGGGTTGTCCTCCACGTACTGGATGATGTCCGCGCCCGTGGGGTAATTGAATCGGCCCAGCGCCGACAGAATGCGAACCGTCGTCCCTTGGGGTAAGTAGTAGAACACGACACCCAGAAACGCCGACGCGAACCCCGCCAGGATGATGACCCGCAGCGTCCAGTCCAGTTCGCCCTTCGTCCGCACGATGTTGACCACGACGTAGAACAAGCCCAGCGCCATGATGACTTCGGCGAAGTGGCGCAGCACGTTGGCGGTCAGCCGCGCGTGGGCCAGGCCAGCCAGGAAGGCCACAACCGCCAGGATGATGAACAGGAGCAGCGGAAAGGCCACCGGCGTCGCGATGAAATCGCGCTGTTTCCGCTGGGCCACGCGCAGCAGCCACACGACGTACACGGCCACCAGCGCCACATCCAGGAACGTGGGCGAGAAGCTGATGGGCAGCGGGATCGCCGCGAACGGCAGCAGGCAGATGATGCCGATGGCGGCGAACATCCCCACATGGACACTGCGGAGCATGAGCAGGCCCGCAGCCGCTGCCACAATCGCCGCGACAGCGTACAGCGGCCCCAGCAGGCCGATGAGAGCGCCCACCACACCGCCGACCGCCACGCACAGCAGGATGACCGCTACGACGCCAGCCGGCGAGTCGGCGGCGAACCACTCCTCGTACCATTTGGGTTGCGCGATGCGGTGATCCATCTCCCTCAACCTGAGCGTTCCTGCTAGGGCACCGTGAACGCCCCCAGCAGGATGTAGCCGTTGGCCGCGCCCGCGCCGTCCTCCAGCAGCAGCGGCTCATGGGTATCGGTGCGGTACAGCCCCGCCCTTATCATATACGCGCCGGGCGAAATTGGCGAATCCTGTCCCAGGATGTGCACGTCTTCCACCACCTGCCCCGGCAGCCACCAGCGCGTGGGGTAATCCCCCGCCGCAGGGATGCCGTCGTGCTGGGCCACGATGTTCCCGTCCGCATCCACCACGTGCACGAAGGCGGTGTAGTCTGCCGACGGCGCAGCAACGGCACGCCACCAGAGGCGCACCACAACCCGTCCGGGCGCGTTGGGCAAGGCCTCCGCCCGCCAGTCCACCAGTTCCACCAAGCCGCCCAGTCTGGCCAGGGCGGGGGCGGGTTCGCGGGCGTCGGGCGATGCGGAAACCAGGCGAGCCACCTCCTCCATGACGACCGTGGGCCGGTTCCAGCCGTCGTAAACCGGCAGGCGGTCGCCCGTCCGAAGGTCGTACAGGCCTGCCGTGAGGCGCAGGACTGCCGGCCCCTCGGCGTCGGGGGCGATGGGAACCTGCACGTCGTTGCAGAAAGCGCCGGTCGTATCCCAGGCCGAGGTGGCGAGTCGCCCGCCAGCGGGGTAAGTGTCTCGCTGTCCCACAATTTTCCCACCGCGCCCCAGCAGGTGAATGTACACGCTGTAGTTGACCTCCGTGCGGCGGAACGGCCGCCAGCACAGCGTTACGGTGAGCCACTCGCCCGAGCGCACCGTGTCGGGCCGGGCCTGGTAGCCCAGCAGGAACGCCACGTCGCCGATGCGGGCGTCCAACGGCACCAGCGAAGCGGGCAGGGCGCGTTCGGGAACGGTCGGCGGCGGTGCATAGGTCGGGCGAACGGTGAACAGCGGCGCGCGAGCCGCCCAGAACAGGAACACCAGCGCAAGCGCCGCCATTCCCGCGCCACGCGCCCGCCGCGGCCAAATCCCCTCCCAACCGGCGGCCAGCAGCACCGCCAGCGCAGGTAGCGCCGGGAATATCAGCCGCCCCTGCGACGCCAGTGTCCGCGCCGTCCACTGCGCCAGTGCGGCCAGAACAATCAGCGCCCAGAGTGCCAGCCAGACAACGGCGCGGGGCGTGGTCATCTCCTGACGCCTCACGAGGCGCAATCCCCATCCGGCCAAGGCTGCCAGCGCCGCCAGGTTGAACATGCGGTACATGGCGTCGGGCGCGGGGACGTTGAACCAGCCGAACAGCCCCCAGAACGAACCCACGAGGCCGCGCAACTCGCCCCAGAAGGTGGCGAACGAGACCTCGCCCGCGCGCCGCCCCATCATCTCTACCATGCGCGACGTGGCGGTGAGGTCGCCGTACACGGCTGCGTTCCGCGCAAACCACAACCCTGTGAGCACGACCCACACGGCGACGACGATGCTCGCGTCCCGAAGCCAGGCGCGCTCGCGGCGACGCAACGCCTGCCACAGGCCAGCCGCCACGAACAGGCCGAGCAGTCCCGCGCCCGACAGTTTGGACAGCGTCGCCAGGCCCGCCAGAATGCCCAAAACCACGCCCCGCCGCGGCGAAGGCCCCAGCCGCAAGTGCCGCAGGAGTGCCCACAGCCCCACGGCGCACAGCGCCGTTACGAGGTTGTCGTTGTTCACCGCGCCGCTGATGAACCCGAACTGGGGTAGGAACGCCACGACTGCCGCCGCGGTCAGCGATGCCGCTGCCCCGAAGCCCGTTTCCCTGCCCACCAGATGCGTCATCCAGACCGTGATCACGCCCAACAGGACGGAGACCAGCCGCGCCAGGTGCACCGCCAGCACCGTCCCGCGCCACGGGAACCGCTCGGCGTCGGTGTGCACGTAGGCGTTCTTGTTGTCGGGATACAGAGGCACGCCGATGGCTGCATGGGGGTTGCGTTGGGCCAGCGCCTCGGCGTCCGAAGTGTCCACTCCTGCAATGACAGCGGCGGTCAAGGCGTAGTACAGCGGCGGCTGGGTGGCTTCCTGCGCCCACAGGGCTCCCTTCTCGGCCACTGGCAGACGGCCTGTCTGCGCCAGGTATCGCGCGTAGAAGAAATGCTCCGGCTCGTCGGGGGCTTCAAACACGGGCGTTGCCACGCTGAACGCTACGGCCACAGCCAGGTACGCAATCAGAATCGCGGCGAGAATCCAGCGCGTCCTCATCGTATGATCCTCACCTTCGCCAGCAAGGCGCGATTGTCGCGCACGTGCCCGTCGGCATCCACCACGTTCAGGCGGATGCCCGTCGCCGCGTCGTACAGGCCCACTTCCAGTGTGCATACCAGCGCTGGCGACTCGTCCTTCACCCGCACTTCGTACTCGTCGCGGATAATCTGCCCCGCCTGCCACGCGGACGTGGGCGCAAGGCCCCCCTGCGGCATGCTGTCCCGCTGGCCCCAGATGTCGGCCCCCTCGCCCAGCAGGTGCACGAACACAGTGTAATCCTTGTCCACCGGCGCGAGAGCTTTCCAGTACAACGTGATGCGCAGTGTCTCGCCTGGGGGCGCCGCCCGCCGGTCTATGTCGTAGCCCACCAGCGCGATCTTGCCCTCAAAGCGGATGTCCTGCGGGTTAGGCACGTCGCCGACGTTGGGCCGAACGTCCACCGCGCCGAAGCGGATGTGGTCGCCCAGCGCCGCGCCGCTCTCGGCATAGGCAGGCAGCCGATGCCCGTCGGTAGGCGAGAAGAACCCCACTTCCCACACGGCGCGGTCGGGCGCATAGGCCGTCTGGGGCAGGGCCAGGAGCACGCGGTCGGCGTAGATTTGGCCCGCCTGCCAGCCGCGCGTGGGGCACCCGCCCATGCACGGCACACCGTCGCGCTGGGCGATGACGATGTCGTGCTCGCCCAGTAGGTGGACGAAGGTATACAGGTCATCGCCTACGGGCGCAGAGGCCCGCCAATACAACGTAATCGCCATGGACTGGCCGGGACGCGCCGCCTGGGCCTCTGTCTCGTAGCCCAGGAGTTGGATGGCCGGGCCGAATCGCACGTTCAGCGGCGTCGCCGATGCGGGGAGCACGCCCACCGTCTGGGCGACGCTGCGCGGGACGATCCGCCGATAGACCGTAACCGGCCCGCCCCAGAAGCGGGCGTCTGGGAACTGCTGCACCGGCGCGTAGGCCGCGCGGAACCACTCGTCGCGGCGGATGTCGTAGGAGTACAGGGGATTGACCTCGGTCAGAGCCAGGTAATCGGGCTGGTAGTGGAACAGCGCCCAGGCCACGTCGCCACGGGCCAACGCCTGGGCCACCGGCGGCCGCAGGAGCCCCAGAAAGTCCACCATGCGGCGCTTGGCGTAGTAGCCCATGACGCCGACCTCGGTTACGCCCACGTCGGCATCGGCGGGGGTGTTGGCCGCCAGCCATTCGCCCACCTGCCGATAGACGGCGGTCTTGGCCTCGGGTAGCGCCTTGTAATCGGGCCGCTCGGGCGAGATGAGCGCGTCGGTCCGCAGGGCCTCGGCGATGCGGAAGTCGGATATGCCCAGCGCCAGCAGCGTCGCCACCGCAAGGATCGCCGCCGCGACCCGCCCCGCCCCTGCTACCCGCCCGTGCACTTCAACCGCCCAGGCAACGCCGAGCCCTGCCAGCGCGACGCCCGCCGGCACGAACGGCGCGTAGTACCAGTGGTACGGCGCGACGCGCAGCACGTGATACCCAATCCCGTACAGCGCGGCCCACAGCACCAGCGCCAGCGCCCAGCGGTCGCGCCGCACTGCTGCCGCCAGGCCCGCCAGCGCCGCCACAGCCAGCAGCGCGTACAGCGGCGTCTGCGAGAACCACGCCTTCGCCAGAATCAGCGCCCCCTGGACGAACGTCGTGCCTGCGTAGAACCCCGTAACGCCCAGCGCCGTCTGCGCGCTTTTCGCCCCCAGCGTAACGGGCACGGGTGAGCCGAAGTACCACGTGAGCCACACCAAAACCGGTGCCATCACGGCCAGGTACACCAGCACAGGCCACGCCACGCCCACCCATAGCCGCTGAGCGGCGCTGCCCTGCCCCCCGCGGAGCGCCTGAACCCCCGCCAGGAGAAATACCACGCCCGCGGGGATCGCCCCGTCAAACCGCGTGAGCGTGGCAAGCCCCAATGGAATCGCCGCCAGCGTCGTGCGCCCGCGAAAATACAGGTGAAACCCCAGCAGTGCCAGGAGCAGATAGAACGGGACCTCAAACCCCAGGCTGAGCCACAGCAGCGGGAACGCGGCGTAGAGCACGCCCGCGACGAGACCCGCCGCTGGCCGCCCCAATCGCTGCGCGGTGCGGTACAGGACCCACGCGCCCGCCCAGATGGACAGGATGCCGATGCCGTTGCTCAACGCGGGCAGATCGGACGTGAGGAGCCGCCCCATAGCCAGGAGCAGCGCGTACAGCGGCGTGGTTGTGCTCAACACGCGCTCGCCTGCGTTGTACACGAACCCGCGCCCCGCTGCCAGGTTCTCGGCGTAGCGGTAGGTGATGAACGGGTCGTCCAGGGCCATGTCGCGCAGCGCCCAGCCGATGCCCAGAGCAACCGCCGCAAACAGGAGCGGGGCTACAGCATCGGCAACGGTCCGCTTGGCGGGGTCGCGCGTCATCGCGGCTCTCCCACGAGGAGCGACTCGTACAGCGCCAACGAGTCGCGGGCGATGCGTTCCCATGCGAACCGCCGCGACAGTCGCCGCGCCCCCTCGCCCAGGCGCGCGCGAAGTCCCGCGTGGTCGGCCACGCGCGCGATGGCCTCTGCCAGGTCCGCAGGCTGCTCAGGCGGCACGAGGATGACGTTCTCCTCGGGCACCAGTTCGGGCAGGTGGACGCGGGGCACCGTGCTGATGATGGGCATCCCGTGCGCCAGCGCCGCCATCAGGCTCCCGCGGCGGAACGAGATGCCGTCGGCATACGGAAGCACGGCCATATCGGCCACGGTGAAGGCGGCGGAGACCTCTTCGGGCGGCAGGAACCCCGTCCAAATGACGCGGTCGGCCACGCCCTCGCGGGCGATGACGCTCTCCACGTGGCGGGCGAATTCGCGGTTGGTGGGGTCGCTGGCCCCTACTTTGCCGCCGATCATCAGCAGGCGCACGGGTCGCCCCTGCTTTGCCAGGTGGCCGACGGCAGTAATGAGGGTGTCGCCACCTTTGGTCGCGTTCAGGAAGCCGAAGTAGGCCAGCACTAGGTCGTCGGGGGCGATGCCCCACTTGGCCCGCCAGGCCGTGCGCTCAAACCCGAGGGGCAGGCGCGGCGCGATATTGCTGCCGATGGGAATCACGCGCGGCGGACAGGGAACGCCCAAGTCGGCAAACCCCAGTTCGTCCTCGCGGTTGGTAACGATGGCCGCGTCGCAATCGCGCGCCAGCCGCGCCACCGCCCAGCGGCGCGCGCGTCCCGCCTTGGGGAACAGATACGGGAGTTTCAGGTCGTGGAACGTAACGGCGCGGCGAATGCCAGGCCGACCCATGCGCAGGTAGGCGGGCAGCAGGTGAATCGGCAGGCGCATCCCGTAGGCCGCTGCCTGATACTGGATGTGGACGATGTCCGCGCCCCACGACGCCGCCACGCTCGCCACCGTCCCCAGGCTGGCCCATCCCCAGCGGCGCACCCTGGGGTACGTCACCACGCGCGAATCGTCTAGCGCAGCGGCCTGCGCCGACGTAACCACGGCGACCGAAGCGCCCAGGTCGGCCAGAGCACGTGCCAGCACCGCCGTGTAGTCGCCCACCCCGCCTTGCATGGGTGGGAATTCGCCTGTAACGAACAACACTTTCATCGCAGCCCCGACCTCAACACCTTGGTGTAGGCGGCGATACGCTCGGCCCGCAGGGGGCGGCGATGGCCCAGGAGCCACTTGGCTCCCTCCTCGGCCAGCATCCAGGCATACGTGCCCAGGAGAAACAGCCGCAGCATTTCGCCCCGAAAGGCCCCGAAGTGCTTGGCGAAGTAGGCCACCTTGCTCCGCTGGAAGTGGATGTGCTTGGCGGCCACCACTTGCTCGCTGCTCTTGCCGCCGTAGTGGACAATGGCGGCCTGGGGCAGATACACCACGCGCCAGCCCGCTCGCTTGGCCCGCAGGCACCAGTCCATCTCCTCGGAGTACATGAAGAAGCGCTCGTCCAGCCCGCCTATCCGACGCACGACTTCGGCCCGCGCCATGAGGCACGCCCCCTCAAGCCAGTCCACATCCTGCTCACGGTCGTCGGGCACGTCCCACAGGTAGTAGCGCGCCAGCAGGCGGTGGCGCGGGAACCATCGCTGCAGACACGTGCTCTCCACGAAGGCCGTGCCATAGGTGGGGAAGCGGCGGCGCGAGGGCTGCACGCCGCCGTCGGGCGTGAGGATGCGCGGCCCGACGATGCCCACGTCGGGGTGCGCGTCCAGGTAGTCGGCCATGAGGGTGAGGGCGTCGCCCACGATTTCGGTGTCGGGATTCAGGAGGAGAACCGCGCGTCCCCGACAGCGGTCCAGCCCCTGATTGTTCCCCCGCGTGAAGCCCACGTTCTCGGCATTAGCGATGAGGCCCACGCGCGGGAACATCTCCCGCACCATGTCGGCGCTGCCGTCGGTGGACGCGCTGTCCACCACCCAGACCTCCAATGTGCGCGCGCCTGCGGGTTCGTCATCGGGGGCAACGAGCGTCCAGCCAGGGGCAGAAAGGAGCGAGCGAAGGCACTTCTCCAACAGCGCCTTCACGTTCCAACTCACGATGACTACGGAGAGGTCCACGTCTTCACTCATGGGTATCATAGCGGTCAGCGGTCGGCAATAGCCGTTGGCCTTTGGCCTTTAGCCTCTGGCCCCTGGCCGAAAGCCCAGATCTAACGGCTAAGGGCCTTCTCATACACGGCGGGCAACGACGTAGTCTGCCAGTTGGGCGAGGATGTCGCGGGATTGGCACGCGGGCAATCCATCCAGCGCCGCGTGGGATTTGCGGATGTACTCGGCGGCCTCCTCCAGCGCGCCGTTCACAGCCCCCGAGGCGATGATGCGGGCGACGGCGTCCTGCACGGCGGAGCCTTCGCCCGTGGCCGCACGCTTCACCAAATCCTCGGCCTCTGGACTCTTTGCCTGCTCCAGGTAGCGCAGGGCTGGCAGCGTAACGATGCCCTGGCTCAGGTCGCTGCCCACAGGTTTGCCCAACTCTGACGGGTCGCCCACGTAGTCCAGCACATCATCCACGATTTGGAACGCCATCCCCAGGTTGTGCCCGTAACTGCGGATGAGAGCCACCTTGTCGGTCGGGGCCGCGCTGAGCACCGCGCCCACCTCTGCCGAAGCGGCGAACAGCGACGCCGTCTTGCTGTAGATGCGCTTCTCGTAGGCTTCGCGTGTGGGCGGCCACCGGCGGTCGGCCAGCAACTGGCGCAGTTCGCCGTTGCAGATGGTCATCAGCGCCCGCGAGAAAATCTGCACCACGGGCACGCTGTCGGTCTCCGCAGCCAGGGACGCCGACACCGCGAACATGTAGTCGCCCGTGAGGACGGTGGCCTCGCCGCTCCACTGGCTGTTGAGGGTGGGGTAGCCGCGGCGGGTGCTGGCGCGGTCAATCATGTCGTCGTGCACCAGGGTGGCGGTGTGGAGCATCTCAATAGCGGCGGCCGCCGAGATGACCTTGTCGGCGTCGGCCTCGTAGAACTGCGATGCCAGGATGGCCACCGCGGGGCGAATCCGCTTGCCGCCCGCACGCAGCAGATTCTGCACGGCTGCCCGCAACAGGGGAAACTCCACGTCAGAGGCGCGGAGCAGCCGCTGCTCCACCCTCTCCACGTGCGCTCGGATGGGTTCCAGGAAGGGCAGAAGGTTCAAAAGACGTCCTCTCCAAGGCCATTGGCCTATGGCCATTAGCCCTTCGCCCATCAGCGAAAGGCTAATGGCGAACGGCCTAAGGCCGTTTTCCTAATCCAAACAGTCGCGCCGCATTCGCCGTCGTGGCGCGCGCGACTTCGGCCACAGGGATGCCCCGCGCACGGGCCACCGCCTCGGCCACCAGCGCCACATACGCCGGCTCGTTCCGCTGGCCCCGATGCGGGTGCGGCGCAAGGTACGGGCAATCGGTCTCTATCAGCAGTTTGTCCAGCGGCAGCGCGGCCGCGATTTCGGGCAGTTTGCGCGCGTTCGCGTACGTGATCGGCCCCGCGATGGAGATGAGAAACCCCAACTCCACCGCCTCCAGCGCCATCTCCAGACTCCCCGAGAAGCAGTGCAGCACGCCCCTCTCGGCCAGCGGCGACGTTCCCGCCCACTCGCGCAGGATGCCCATAATCTCGCCGTGGGCGTCTCTGTCGTGCACGATGACGGGCTTGCGCAGTCGCGCCGCCAACGCCAGTTGGGCCTCAAAGGAGGCACGCTGGGTGGGTCTGGGCGACAAGTCGCGGTAGAAGTCCAGCCCAATCTCGCCGATGGCCACGACCTTCGGCGCGCGCGCCAGCGTCTCCAACTCGGCCAGCGCCTCCGCTGTCAGGTCCCTGGCGTCGTGCGGGTGCACGCCCACCGCCGCGAACACGCGCTCATGCCGCGCGGACAATTCTACCCCGGCCCGGCTGGATGGCAAATCCGCGCCCGCGTTCACAATCGCCACGAGGCCCGCTGCCCACGCCCGCGCCAGAACCTGCTCGCGGTCCGCGTCAAACTGCGCGAAGTCCAGGTGGGCGTGGGTATCCACCAGCGTCGGATTTGCCCGCCCGCTCACGCCGCCTCCCCTACCGTTTCAGGCCCGTGAGGCGCAGCCCCTCGTTCAGCAGTTCCTGCACCTTGTCGGCGCGGGTCGTCTCGCAGTACACGCGCAGAATCGGCTCGGTGCCCGAGAAGCGAATCAGCGCCCATCCGCCGTCTTCCAGATCCATCTTGAACCCGTCCCGGGGGTCCAGCCCCACCACCTTCATCCCGGCCAGGGTCTTGGGGATGTTGTCCCGCACCCGCGCGATGATGGCCTGCTTCTGCTCGGCTGGGAAGGACGCATCTATGCGGTCGTAGAAATGTGGGCCGACCAGCGAGTACAGGTAGTCAATCAGTTCCGACGGCTTCTTGCGCGTCTGCACCATCAGGTCCAGGATGAACAGCCCGGCGACGATGCCGTCGCGTTCCGGGATGTGCCCGCGGAACCCGAACCCACCGCTTTCCTCGCCGCCGAGAATGGCGTCCTTCTCAATCATGGCCGGGCCCACATACTTGAACCCGACGGGCGTGCGGATGACCTCCAGCCCGCAGCGGGCGGCCAGTTTATCGGCCATCACGGTGGTGGTGATGGAGCGCACCACCGGCCCGCGCCACCCGCGCACCTCCAGCAGATACAGCAGCAGGAGCGCATACACCTGCAACTGATTGACGAATGTCCCGTTCTCGTCCATCACGCCGATGCGGTCTGCGTCGCCGTCGTTGGCCAGGCCCACGTCCGCCCTGCGGTCGCGGATGGCGTCGGACAGGGCGCGCAGATTGTGGCCGATAGGCTCGGGGTGGTCCAGGCCCGGAAACAGCGGGTTGCGCTCGCCGTGAATCTGGAACACGCGGGTGTTGCCGCCGTCCAGCAGGCGCGGGAAGTAGTCCATCCCGGCCCCGTACATGGCATCCACGACGACGTTCAGGCCCGCGGCCTTGATGGGTTCCAAGTCCACCATGCGGGCCACCTGGGCGAAATAGGCCGGGGTGGGGTCAAACATCTGCACCAAACCCTTGCGACGCGCCTCGTCCAGGGGCATTCGCCGCACCGAGTCGCGCCCCGCCTGGATGGCCGCGATGCGCTCCTCCAGGGCAGCCACGACCTCAGGCGAGGCCGAGCCAGCGTACTCTGGCTTGTACTTGAAGCCGTTCCAGACGCCCGGGTTATGGCTGGCGGTGATGACGACAGCGCCCGCAGCCTTGCGGTCCAGGATGCCCCAGGACACCACCGGCGTGGGGGCGAATCGGTCGCACAGGTAGGTGCGGACGCCATTGGCCGCGGCAACTTCCGCCACCGCCGCCGCGAAATCCTCGGACAGGAACCGCGTGTCGTAGCCGATCACCAACCCCTGGTCGGCCACATGGCGGTCCAGCAGGTAGCGCGCCACCGACTGGGCGCAGATGCGGACGTTGTCAAAGGTGTAGTCTTCGGCGATGAGTGCTCGCCACCCGTCCGTCCCGAATTTGATCGTCGTCATGTTGTGCACCTCGTTATGCGGTGTAATAGCGTGGCGGACCGGCCGGTCGCCTACAGCCCATTCTCGCGGCGCAGGAGTGCCAGGTCAGCGTCCACCATCATCTTCACCAGTTCCTCAAACGAGACCTGAGGCTCCCAGCCCAGGACCCGCCGCGCCTTGGACGCATCGCCGACAAGCAGGTCCACCTCAGCGGGGCGGTAGAACCGCGGGTCCTGCACCACGTACTCGCGCCAGTCCAAATCCAGGTAGCCGAAGGCCACCTCGCACAGTTCGCGGATGGAGTGCGTCGTGCCGCTGGCGATGACGTAGTCGTCGGGGACATCCTGTTGCAGCATCAGCCACATGGCGCGCACGTAGTCCCGCGCATGGCCCCAGTCGCGTTTCGAATCGAGATTGC
>JARYMK010000062.1 GCA_029907165.1 Anaerolineae bacterium | reverse complement strand
GCCCGCCCCGGCGGACAAAACCGTCGCCGCGCTGACGCTGACAAGCCCCGCGTTTGAAGCCGGCGGCGCGATCCCGCGCAAGTACACCTGCGACGGCGACGACGTCTCGCCCCCGCTGGAGTGGAGCGCGCCTCCGCAGGGGACCCAGAGCCTGGCGCTCATCATGGACGACCCGGATGCGCCGGCTGGCACGTGGGATCACTGGGTGCTGTACAACCTGCCCGCGGGCGCGCGCAACCTGCCCGAAGGCGTCGCGCCCGATGCGGTGCGGGCCGACGGCAGCCGCCACGGCCGGAACAATTGGGGGCGATTCGGCTACGGCGGCCCATGCCCTCCGAGCGGCACCCACCGCTACTTCTTCCGGCTGTACGCCCTGGACACGACGCTGGACCTGGCGGCAGGCGCGAACAAGGCTCAACTCCTGGCGGCGATGGCAGGGCACATTGTCGCCCAGGGCGAACTCATGGGGACGTATCGGCGCTAGGGGCGCGGGCGCGTGCGGACGGGGCGCATCCTGCCCGCGCTGCCGCGCGAGCCTACTGCGCCACGGCGTACTTCATCACCAGCACCATCCCGTCCATGCGCCGCTTGTACTCCTCAACCCTCCCGCCCGGAAATCGGGCCTGCAGCACGGGCAGGATGTCGGCTTGGTCGGGCAGGATGTAGAAATGCAGCGGCTGCTCCGTGTTCAGCCGGTCCAGGACAGCGGGCACGCAACCCAGGAAACGCTCGTGCGAGACGAAGGCCGTCGGCGAGTGATAGACTTTCCCCGACTCGTCCACGCCCTCGCGGGTGCACAGCAGGAACGTGCCGTGGCCCTGGTTCCACTCGTAGTCCAGCGCGGCAATGGTTACGGCTTCCTGGGTCGGCGTCTTGTACGCTTGATGCACGTTGTACACGCCAAAGTAGAAATGGATGTCCAGGGCGATCAGGACAACGGCAACCAGGGCCGCCACGCGGGATGCCATCTGCGGCGTCCACCCCACCGTCTGCGCCAGTTTCTCCACCCCCGCGTCCAGCCCGATGGCCACGGCCAGGATGGCCGCCGGAAGGACTCCCAGCAGGCGGTGGAACGTGGCCGCGTCGGTGATGAGCACCGAGCCCAGGGTGAGGACGACGAGCATCCACGCGACAAGCCCCTGATAGGCAGGCTTCTTGATTCGGGCGAACACCGCGAGGAGTCCGATGAGGAAGATGGGGCCTTGCGCGGGGTGCAGCATGGCCTGCTGGGGATGGTAAAACGTCCCGCGGTCGGGCGTTACGGTGAAAACCAGCAGGCTATCGCGCACCTGGTACCACCAGAGTTTCCATTCGGGGAGGCCCATCTGCGCCGACAACTGCTGCATCTTGTCGGAGAAGGGCATGGTCAGAAACAGGTGCTCGGAGACGCTGCCCGGGCTGCGAAGCCAGTGCCCGAACAGCGGCCCGGCGGTTACCAGCGTAACGAGCGCGAAGCCGAGCAGGAGTTTCCAGGCCCGCAGCGTGCCGCGCCGGTCGGCGACGAGCCAGACGAGGAGAGTGGCCAGCACGACGAACGGGATGGCGCGCGTCCCGAAGTAAAAGTACTGGGCGAATCCCAGCCCGAACCCCGCGATGGCGTAGGCCCACGCGCTTCCCGTCGCCCCGGCCGCCCACAGTGCCGCCAGCACCCACGCGGCGAACAGGCTATCGCCGTTGTTGTTCAGCCCCAGGCGGCTGAAGTGGATGGCGGTGTTGGAGCCCAGCGCCAGGACGCCCGCGAGCACCCCCACCCGCCGCCCGTAGCACGCTCGCCCCAGCAGATACAACGCCACCACCATCAGCGAGCCGGCGATGGTCCAGGGCAGCCGCATGGCGAAGAACGTCCTGCCGAACGCGCGGATGGCCAGGCCGTTCAGGAAGAACTGGAGCGTGGGATGGGTAGCCCAGCCGGTAGCGAACGGGTCCGTCGCCACGCCTTCCGCAGCATCCGCCGCCGACAGCGCCAGCGACGCCTCGTCGGGGTCCACGCCCATGGGCACGGTCTCCAGATACGGGACCCGGAGCAGGAGCGCGCCCACGAGGAGCAGGCCCACGATGAGCCAGTCGCGGCGGTCCAGCGACTCCGGTGCCGGAAGCCCCAGGCGTATGGGACGCGGTTCCAGCCGCACCACAGCCGCAATCACGAAGAGGCACGCAATCCCCCACACCAGGAACAACTGCCACGTCTGCGCCCAGTGCTTCCATCCGCCCGAGTTCGCAGCGAGGGGCAGCATGATGAGCAATCCCACGGCAGCCTGCGCCCAGTCGGCCTGCGCTGCGGGGAAGGCGGGGCGAAACCTGAGGATGAGAAGCGCCGCATTCGCGGCCATGATGGCAAACCCCCAAGCCTGCGCTTGCGGGATGGCGCGGAGCAGGAACTGACCGATGTACATGCCGACGAGGGGAAGGGAGAGGTACAGGACCGAGGCCAGTCGTTTTCTGGATTCGCGGGGTCGCCTGGGCAACCTCAGTCGCGCAAGCCGGGCCTTGAGACGGCCGAAGGGCGATGTGCTTATGGTGGCCTGCTCCTCGTGTAACGACGGACTTGGTTGTTCGTCCACCGACTGATGCTCCTCTCGGCGTTGCAGTAAGGATAGCACATCTGCGGGCAGGCGTCAACTGTGTCGCCGACGCGCCGGGCTCGTGGCGGCAGGGGTGGGGGCTTGGTGTGATGTTGTTGCATAACGCGGCAGTTTACGGTTCCTTGTACGCGTGGTGCAGGCCCAGGTCCTCGGCCTCGTTGATGGCGCGGGACATTTCGGGAATCATGGCTGCGCCATGGCGGTACTGGAACGGCCACATGCTGCGCGGGTCAAAGATGCCCACTCGGTCGCCGTCCTTCAGGACGTGCCCCAGGTCGGGCTGCAAGCCGGGCATGGCGCTGAGGTTGCCACTGATGAAGGTGATGCCGCGTTCCTCCGTGGGGACGCCGATGCGTTCCAGGAGGTCGGACATGGTGCTGCCTTCGGGGAGTATTACCTTGAGGTTGGCATGCGCCGGTCCGGCGGCGTCCCCGCCGTATTTCGCCAGCGCGCCATAGAGCCAAACGTCCACAACGATATCTGCCATGCTAACCTCCTCCAATCGGCGGGAAGATTCCAACCTCGTCGCCATCTGCAAGCGCGAAGTTCAAAGGCTGAGCGCGCCCGTTGACGAACACGATCCGCACCTCATCCGGCGGCAACCCCAAGTGGCGGATCAGCGCCTCAACGGTGGCCCCTTCGGGGATTTCGGCGTCAAACGGAATCCCCGATGGCTTGTTCGTAACGTATCGGTTTAGCCCGGCGAACAGCCTGACATGGATACGCATGTTCACCTCACGGACACCGCACAATGTCCTGTGCCCACAGGCAGTCGGCGCAGGACGGGTTCCAGCCCCAGCAGCCTTCGTTCCGCTCGCGCAGGTCGCAGGTTTCGCGCAAATCGCAGTCGGGACACGACGGGAAGTGGAACCCGCGCACCTCGCTGCGGAACCGGACGTACTCCTCGGACGTCCAGATGTCGGCCAGGTTTTGATCGTTGATATTGCCGAGAATGTAGCGGGTTACCTGCTTCTGCCTGCCGTCAATGGCGAAATACGTATAGTTGTGCGACAGGGCGTAGCAGGGCGAAACCCCGCCATCCCATCCTACCACAACTGCACGGTCTTGCACAAATCGGCAGCGGCGTTCCGCGCCCCAGTGCATGCGGGGCAGTTCCAGCGTGCCCCAGGTAACCCAGGCGTCCAGCGACACGGGCCAGCCGCCGGAGTTGAGCGGGGGACGCGGCTCATAGCCGTACAGCATCTCGTCCCGCATGTCTTCGGTGTAGGCCAGCACGTTGCTCACCAGAACGCGGGCCGCGCCCAGCCGCGACGCCAGCCCCGCAAGTTGCCCCAACTCGGCCACGTTGCTCTTCAGCGCCACGAATTCAATCCCGATGGCAGGCACCAGAGCACCGAGGCGAGACTTGGCTTCGTTGACGTTGCGGATGTTGTCCAGCACCTGCGAGATCATGGCCCCGCGCACGCCGGCGTAGGTCTCCGGCTTCACGCCGTCCAGCGACACCACCAGGCGGTCCACGCCGAGCCGCACCATCTCCTCCGCTATCCGCTTGTCCAGCAGCAGGCCGTTGGAGCCGACCGTTACGGCGATGTCCCGCTTGCGCACGGCCTCAATCATATCCAGGATGCGCGGATGGGTCAACGGCTCGCCAAAGCCGGTGAAGATGACGCGCTCAAGTTTCGGCATGTCCGGAAGGCTCTCGGCGATCCGCGCGAACATGCTGTCGGCCATCTTGGCCTCAGGGTCCTGCCAGACGTTCCGGATGCAGGTGCGGCAGTGGAGGTTGCAGCCCGTCGTCGGCTCCACGTACAGTTTGCGGGCATCCGGGGCGCAGGGATGGAGAATCAGGTCGCCCTCGCGCTCGTCCAGCCAGTACTCGGAGTTGGGCGGAATGTGGCGACGTCGGAGGAAATCCTCAGGCAGAACAAGCCTGCCATTCGCATCGGCGATGACTTTGGGCATCTGGTCTCAAACCCCGCTAGTGCAGGTGCGACGCACCTCGGAGGCGCGTCGCACCTGATTGCACCTGCGGAAAGTTGCGGCTACCGACTACAGTTCACCGTAGACGGAGTCCAGGGCGCTGTCGGGCAAGTCCCAGACCACGTTGTGCGGCGGGAGCGGCTCGTACTTCATGAACTCCGGCATGCGGTCCGCTTCTTTGCCGATGCCCGCAGCCTCGTTGAACGCGCGCTCCTTCTTGAGGATTTCGGCGCCCAGTTTGGCCGCGTCCTCGGACTTCCAGTTAGTGCCCAGCACACCGTTGCACTCCTCCATCATGCCCTCAAACCCGCTGGCGATGTCCAGGATGGCGAAGGCGATGAAGAGGCAGTGGCCGGTGGAGTCAATGAACGCGGTCGTCGCCTGGAACGCGCGGCTCAGCGCGGCCTTGCCCTCGGGGCTGAGCGGGTCCACCTTGCCGCTGACGCCCAGGATTTCCGGCGCGATGGTGTAGCCGGAGGTGTGGTCGGCACCCATGGTGCTGGTAGCATAGGTGATGCCAATGCCTTTGACCGCCCGCGGCTCGTAGGCGGGCATGGACTGGCCTTTCACCGTGGGCACGCGGGTCAGGCCGAAGGCCTTGCCGGCGAAGGCGGTACCGCCGCCCAGGATGCGGCCCAGCGGCGTCCCCTTGCCCATCTCGTGCATCAGGTTGATGGCGCCCTTGCCGTCGCCAAACTTGATGATGCCGGCCTCCATGGCCACGGCCAGGGTCGTGCCGGCCTCAATGGTGTCTAAGCCGTAGGCGTTGCACAGGCGCACCAACTCGCCGATGTCGTCCAAGTCATCAATGCCGCAGTTGGCGCCCAGCGACCAGTCCGACTCGTACTCAATGCAGGAGACGTGCTCGCTGCCGTCGGCCTTGTGCCAGGTGTTGGAGCACTGGATGATGCAGCCGGGGCTGCAGGCGTGGTTGTACAGTTCCTTGCCGAGGCGCTTCTTGTTGCCCTCAAAGATGGCCTCGCCGGCGATCTTGGCTGCGCCCTCAAAGCGACCGCTCGCGAAGTTGCGGGTGGGCAGGCCGCCAGCCTCGTTCATGATGTTGATGAGCACCGCGGTGCCGTAGGTGTTCAGGCCGCCCTTGGGCTTGGTGATGTCGTGGGTGCGTAACGCGTCAATGAGTTTCTTGCGGCCCTCGTCAAAGAGCGCCTTGTCCTTGATGACAACGCCGGGGGCACCCTTGGGGTCGGCGATGATGAACTTGAGGCCGCGGCTGGCCATCACCGCGCCCATGCCACCACGCCCGGAGTAGCGGCTCGGCCGCCCGGCCATGTCGTTGAACACGATGCCCGAGTTGCCATAGCCAAACTCGCCCGCGTTGCCCGTGCCGGCGATGGAGACTTTGTCCCCAAACTTGGCGTACAGTTTGGGGAAGACCTCGTACAGGTCCTTGCCGGCGTACTCATTGGCAGGCATGAACTCTACCTTGGGCTTGCCAGACGCGGCATCCCACGTCAGGTGGGCGAGGTGGTAGCCTTTCGCTTGGCCCTCCACGACGATGGCTTTGATCTGCATGTTGGCCACGTGCTGCGCCCACGATGAACCGGCGTTGGACTCCTTGATGCCACCCGTGAGGGGCGACTTGGCCCCTACCGATACGCGCGCCGATGTGGGGGCGGGGGTGCCGGTTACGATGCCGGGCGCGAACACCAGTTTGTTGTTGGGGCCTAGCGGATGGCACAACGGGGGAACTTCATCGTGGACGATGGTGGAGGTCAGCCCGCGGCCGCCCAGGTGCTGGTATTTTGCGGGAACCTCCTCAAGCCGATAGGACAGGTCCGACATGTTCAACCGAAGGATCCACATCTTGAACACCTCCTTGTGATTTGTGGGGGCAGAGGCCCTGCCCGGTCGCCTATCCGATTGTCAAAACAAAAGGCAACGTCGGCCCTGGCAGGCCTCAGTTGCCTCCTTTGCAAACACGGCAGGCGCGGGGATTGCTCCCCACACCCTATCGCCCATGCCTCCCGGTGGGAGGCGATGGGTCGGAGGTTCACATCTGGGCGGTTTGTTGTGGCTGACGTACTGGATTCCTGTCTGTGCATATTATACGCGAATTCTCGCCGAAAGTCAACCCTTTGGCGGGCGAATTTCGCGTCCATCCTTTGGCGGCGGGTTCGGCGCAGGCGCTCTTTTGCCCTGTCATGCTTCGCTCAGAATGACAGGGCAGCGGCGGCTAGGGAGAGTTACCCTGCGGCTTCTTCTGGCCTTCAGTTGCGACACACGTCGCAGGTGCGGCGTAACCGAATGCCCTGCTTCTGCCCGTCTCCAACATTTTTCGGAACCCAAGCGCTACAAAAACGGACTTGTACTTTTCCGCAACGCTATGGTAAACTACAGTTACTTCAAAGAGGAGAGCACAATGGTCCGATTCCCACGCTGCAGTGGTGTCGTCATGCATCCAACTTCGCTGCCGAGCCGATACGGCATCGGCGACATGGGGCCTTCGGCGTACCGCTTCGCCGACTTCCTGGCATCGGCGGGCCAGTCGTACTGGCAGGTGCTGCCCCTGAGCCCCACCGGCTTCGGCGACTCGCCGTACCAGGGCCTGTCCGTCTTCGCGGGCAACCCCCTGCTCATCAGCCCAGACCTGCTGCTGGAAGACTGGCTGATTGCGCCCGAAGACCTTGCGAATGTGCCCTCGTTCCCGGACGACCGGGTGGATTTCGGGCGCGTGATTCCGTACAAGACCGCCCTTCTAGAGCGGTCGTTCGCCCACTTCCGGGCGCACGCGACGGACGAGCAGCGCGCCGCCTTCGCCGCTTTCTGCGCCGACAATGCCTTCTGGCTGGAAGACTACGCGCTGTTCGCGGCGTTGAAAGAGCACTACAACCTGCGCCCGTGGTACGAGTGGGACGAGGACATCGCCAAGCGCAAGCCAGACGCGCTGCAACAGTGGCTCGAACGCCTCCGCGACCGGATGGAGTCCCAGAAGTACCGACAGTGGCTGTTCTTCACCCAGTGGCTTCGCCTCAAGCGTTATGTCAATGAACGGGGCATCCGCATCATCGGCGACATCCCGCTGTACGTGGCGCGGGACAGCACCGACGTGTGGGCCAACCCGCACCTGTTCCACCTGGATGAGAACTTGGAGCCGACGGTGGTATCGGGCGTGCCCCCCGACTACTTCAGCGCCACCGGCCAACTCTGGGGCCATCCCATTTACCGCTGGGACTTGATGGCCGAGGACGGCTACGCCTGGTGGATCGCGCGGTTCCGCATGGCGTTCACCCAGGCCGACGTCATCCGCATTGACCACTTCCGCGGGTTCTACAACTACTGGGAGGTACCGGCGGGACAGGAAACCGCCGTCGTGGGCCGCTGGCTCTACGGGCCCGGCTCGCGCCTGTTCCACGCCGTAACCCAGGCGCTGGGCGAGGTGGCCATCATCGCCGAAGACCTGGGCGACTTTGACGACGCGTCCCGCGCAGGCGTGGACGCCCTGAAGGCCGAGTTCGGCTATCCAGGGATGAAGATTCTCCAGTTCGCGTTCGGCGGCGACCCCGATGACCCGTTCCTGCCCCACAACTACACCCGCGACTGCGTGGTGTACACCGGCTCCCACGACAACGACACGACGGTCGGCTGGTATCAGGTAACGTCCACCGAGAAGGAGCGCGACTACGCCCGCCGCTACATGGCGGTGGATGGCTCCGATATCGCGTGGGACTTCATCCGCCTGGCCTGGGCGTCGGTCGCCAACACCGCCATGACCACCACGCAGGACCTGCTCAGCCTGGGACACGAAGCCCGCATGAACCACCCGGGGACTTCGGGAGCGCCAAACTGGTGCTGGCGGGTGCTCCCCGACGCACTGACCGACGCCATCGCGGCCCGCCTGCGGGAACTCACCTTCCTCTACGGACGACTCAGACGAATGTAGGAGGGAAACCGTGCTCACCCCTGATTTTCCCGTCGACCTTCAGCGACAGTTTGAGAGCGAGATCATCAACGGGTCACTCCCGCCCGGATACAGAGCGCCGCTGCAGCACATTGCCCTGCGAGAGGGCGCTGAACCCGATGAGATGCGCAAGGTCCTGCGTGCTGCCTACCGCAAGGGGCTTGTACTGCTCTTGGACCGGGAGTTTGAGGTGCTGGAACCCGCAGAACCCAGAGTCCAGAGCCTTTTCCAGCACACCAGCCAGGCCGGGCTGAAGCCCACGTCCCACGTTCGCCAGGCCGTCCTTGAGCCCGCCTCGGCAACCGTGGCCTGGCAACTGGCTGTAGCCGTCGGGTCGCCTGTCTACCGGCTAGAGCGCACCCGCTTCGTCAACGAAGAGGTTGTCGCCAATCAGGTGAACTTCATTCCCTACGAAGTCTGCCCCGGCCTGGAACACGACGACCTGACCCAACACTCGTTCCAGAGACTGCTGGAGGACAAATACCATGCGGTCGTCGTGCACATCCAAGAGGAAGTGGCCCTTCGTACAGCGGACAAGGAAGACCAGCGCATCCTGGGGTTGGCGCCCGGATCGCCCGTCCTCGTCGTCCAGCGCCTGAGCCTGAGCTGGACGCGCCAGCCGTTGGTGTGGGCGGACATTCACATCCGCCCCGACCGGTACCACTACGTTGCGTCGCTCTGGCCCCAGGCGGCCAATCTGCTGAACGACATGCAGAAACAGTAGCACAGGCAAGGTTCTCGCAACACAACTGTAAGCCAACCGTTATCTGCAGACCGGATAGATAGGTGTAATCTTGAGTATCAACGCAGGGAGGGAGACCGATGTCTGTCGCAAACACCCGAATCTACCCCATCAACACCGGCTGGGCCGAGGCCGACCTGGGAACATATATCTTCTTCAAAGGCCCCGGCGGGCAGAAGACCGAAATCCCCATGATCTGCTTCTACGTGGACACCGGCGAGCATAAGATCATGGTGGACACGGGCATCCCCGACGCCGAGCGCGCCACGCGCTACCACCACAAAACCCGCAAGGGCGACTGCCTGGACAGCCCCGACGCGCTTCTGAAGATGGGCGTGAACCCCGATGAGATTGACATCTGCATCTTCACCCATCTCCACTGGGATCACGTCTCGTGCATGAAACGCTTCCGCAATGCCCGCTACATCGTCTCGGCGGCGGAATTGCAGTGGGCCTACAATCCCCTGCCGCTCTACTACCGCTCCTACGAGTCGCCGGTTCTGGGGATTGAAGCGCCCTTCGTGGGCTGCAACTTTGAGGTGGTGGAAGGCGAAGCCACCATCGTACCGGGCGTGAAGGTCTTCCCCACCCCAGGGCACACGCCAGGCCACCAGTCTGTGGAGGTCCAGACCGAGGCGGGCACCATCGTCCTGGTTGGGGACGCCATCTTCACCTACCGCAACTTTGAGCCGAACATGGAAGAACACTGGCGCTACTGGGTGCAGCAGCGGTTCGTCAGCATGATTGACGGCTGGCGGAGTACGGAGGAGATTGACAGGCGCGCCGACTTCATCCTGCCCTGCCACGACGCGAAGGTGATGGAGCACCCGGTGTACCCGTATCCGGGCATGCCGCTCCGCAAGCGCCGAGAGCCGATTCCGGGCGCGCCGTTCTACTTCGCGGGGATATAGCCGGCCCATCTTGTTATGTCAATCTAAGGCGCTGGGTTGGAGCCGGCAACCGCGCCTGTCTTGCGACGTGAGCGAGGTGAATCGTGAGCGCAAAACGCACCGTTGTCATCGTCGCCACCCTGGACACCAAGGGCGAGGCGGCGGCCTACCTCCGCGACGAGATCGCGTCGTGGGGATTGGACACCATTCTCATTGACCCGGGCGTGCTCGGTACCCCAACCATCAAAGCCGACATCACCCGTGAGGAGGTAGCCCAGGCCGCGGGAACTACGCTGCAGGCGCTCATCGCCCAGGGCAAGAAAGGCATCTGCATCGCCAAGCAGACCGAGGGGCTGTGCACCATCGTGAAGAGGCTCTGGGACGAGGGTCGGCTGGACGGCATCGTGGCCATCGGCGGCGGACAGGGCACATCCATCGGCACCGCGGCCATGCGGGTGCTGCCCGTCGGCGTGCCGAAACTCATGCTGTCCACCATCGCCAGCGGCCTGTTCCGCTTCGGCCCCTACGTCGGGACGAAGGACATCTGCATGATGCATTCGGTAACCGACATCCTGGACGTGAACGCCATCAGCCGCCCCATTCTTCGCAACGCCGCCAACGCTATCGCGGGCATGGCCTTGCGCCACCCCGCCCCGCCCCAACAGGAGAAGCCCGCCATCGCCGTTACACAACTGGGCATCACAACGCCGTGCGTCATGCGCGTCAAGGGCATCCTGGAAGCCCAGGGCTACCAGATCGTGCCGTTCCACGCCAACGGCTCCGGCGGCCAGGCCATGGAAGACCTGATAGAAGCGGGTAAGTTCGCCGGCGTCATAGACCTCAGCGTCCACGAGATCATTGACGGCATCTACGACGGGCTGGCCGGGGCGCAAAACCGCATGGAGTCGCTGACGCGCTACGCGATCCCGGCTGTGGTCTCTGTGGGCGGCGGCGACTACCTGCTGTGGGAAAGCGTGGACAAGGCCCCGCTCCCCTACCGCGACCGGCCCAAGATGGTGCACAATGCCCAGATGACTGTGTTCCAGCCCACGCCCGAGGAGATGGTTACGGCGGCCCGCGCGATGATCGCCGCGCTGAACCGGGCGCTCGGCCCCACCATGGTCCTCATCCCGACTGTGGGCTTCTCGGATATGAACCAGCCCGGGCGCGAACTGTACAACCCCGAGGGCAACGAGGCGGTGATACGCGCATTCCAGGCGGGCCTGCGTCCCGAGGTGCCGCTTGTGCTCATCAAGGCGCACATCAACGATCCGGCGTTCGCCGACGTCGTGGCCGACTGCACGGCGCGCCTGATTGCCGGCGAGAAGCCGGCCGAGATCGCGGCCCGCTACGCAGGCCAAGGGTAGCGAGATGAGGCTGGCGACGGACACCGACTTCGGCCGCGTGAGGCGGGCCATGCTCCGCGAAGGCGGCAACGACCGCGTGCCGCTGTTTGAACTGTCCGTCCACAACAGCCTCAAGTCGCAGTTTCTCGGGCGGCCCGTCCGCACATGGGCCGACGAGGTGGAGTTCTGGCAGGCCGCTGGATACGACTTCGTGCCCGTTCGCGCGGGCGTCCGCTCGGTGGTGCGCGGCGTCCATCCCGTGGTCGCCGAATGGATTAGAGAGCGACGGCCCGACAGGCTGGCGCAGCATGGCCGAGGCTGGGCCGATGAGACGGTGGGCATCATCGCCACGCGCAGCGAGTTTGAGCAGTTCCCCTGGCCCGCGCCGGAAACCCTCAGCGGCTATGACGCGCACCCAACGTTGGAAGCCCAAATGTCCGCCATCAGCGAGTGCCTCCCCCCTGGGATGAAGGTAATCCCGCAACTGGGTTACATCTTCATGGGCGCGTGGCAGATCATGGGGCTGGAGAACTTCAGCCTCCAGTTGGCCGACGACCCCGAATTCGTGAAAGGCGTCATAGACCGACTGGGCCGCTTGCAGATGGCCGTCCTGGACATTCTGCTGCAATACGGATGCGTGGGCGCCATCTGGATGCCCGACGACCTGTGCTACAACGCAGGCCCGCTGGTATCGCCCAAGGTGTACCGGCGGCTCGTGTACCCGTGGTACCAGGCCATCATCCGGAGGTGCCACCAAGCCAACCTGCCCGTCGGCTTCCACAGCGACGGCGACCTGACCCGCGTCCTGGCCGACCTGGTGGAATGCGGCTTTGACTCCATCCACCCGTTTGAACCGCCCATGAACGACATCGTCGCGGTCAAGCGAGAATGGGGGCATCGGATTTCCGTAGCAGGCAACATTGACCTGAAAGCCACGCTGTGCGCCGGAACGCCCGCCGACGTGGAGGCCGAGGTGCGACAGAAAGCGGCTGCCCTCGCCCCAGGTGGGGGCTGGCTCATCGGCTCCAGCAACTCCATCCCCGACTTCGTCCCGTTTGAGAACTACCTGGCGCTTCTGGAGTGCAGTTTGAAATTCGGGCGATATACAGCAAGTTGACCCGTGATGGAGGCAATCATGAGAATCGCCATCATCGGCACGCTGGACACCAAAGGCAACGAGGTGCGTTTCATCCGCGACACCATCGCCGCCCTGGGGCACGACACGCTCATCTTTGACCCGGGCACGCTCGGGCAGCCCGCCATCCCCGCCGACGTATCCCGCGCCGAAATCGCGCGCGCCGCGGGCTGGGAGTTGCCCGACCTTCTCGCCACACGCGACAAGGCGCTCATCCAGTCCACCATGACCCAGGGGCTGGTGGCTCTTGTGTCCCGCCTGCACCGAGAAGGCGCATTCCAGGGCATCATCGCCGTGGGCGGGGCGCAAGGCAGTGCCATCGCCACCGCTGCCATGCGCGCGCTGCCTGTGGGGGTGCCGAAGTTCATGGTGTCCACGGTAGCGTGTGGGAAGACGACCTTCGGGCCGTATGTGGGCACAAAGGACATCGCCATGCTCCACTCGGTGGCCGACATCTCGGGGCTGAACCGCATCACGCGCCGCCTGCTGGCCCAAGCCGCGCGGGCCGTCGTCGCCATGGCCGCCGAACCCCAGGCCGCCGAGACACCCGAACGTGAACTCATCGCCATCACGCAGGCGGGCATCACCACGCCGGGGGTCATGGCGGTCAAGGAGCGGCTGGAAAACCTGGGCTTTGAGGTTGTCGCGTTCCACTGCAACGGCATCGGCGGGCAGGCGATGGAGGAACTCATCGCCCAGGGCGAGATTCGCGGCCTCATAGACTTCTCGCCGCACGAGATCACCGACCTGCTGTTCGGCGGCCTCATGCCCGCCGCGCCCGACCGCATGAAAGCCGCAGGCCTCGCGGGCATCCCGCAGGTGGTCGTCCCCGGGTGCACCGACATCCGCCTGCACGGGGTGGGCGACGAACTGCCGCCCGACGTGCGCGACCGCGCCCGCGTCCAGCATTCGCCCACACACACCCACGTCCGCACCACGCCAGAAGAGATGGAACAGGTCGCCCGCTTCATCGCCACCCGCTTGAACGAATGCAAAGGCCCACGGGCCTCGGTCATCCCCCTGCGCGGCTACAGCATGTTGAACAAGCAGGGGCATCCGCTGTACGACGAAGAGGCGAACATGGCCTACGTGCGCACCATGCGGCGCGAACTGCACCCCGAAGTGCGCCAGGTTGAGGTGGACGCGCACATCAACGACTCGGAATTCGCCGACGTCGTCGTGGAGACGTTCATGAGCCTGCGGCGCGAAGCCCAGAAAGCCGCGTCAGGTTCAGGCTAGAGGCAGATACCGGAGACAGGACAGCATGATGGACAGGATGACCCCGCGCGAGCGCATCATCGCCGCAGTGGAGCGCCGCTCCCCCGACCGCGTGCCGATTGACATCGGCGGCTCGCCGGTAACCACCATCATCGGCGAGGCGTACGAGCGCCTCAAGGCCCTGCTGGGCGTTGCCGGCGAGACCCGCTACATGAAGCGCAAGTCGCGCACGGTGCTGCTGGATGAGGAAGTGGCCGTCCGACTCCATGCGGATACGCGGCCTCTCCTGCCGGGCAACCCGGACGGCTGGCAGGACATCTACTTCGCCGACGGCTCGTTTCGGGACGAGTGGGGCGTCGTGTGGGCCAAGGCGGGCGAAGGGCACTACGCGCCCGTGGGCAACCCGCTCCGCGAGGCCGACCTGGACGACCTGGCCCGATTCCCGTGGCCCGACCCGCTGAACCCCGGCCGCACGCGCGGCCTGCGCGAGCAAGCCCGCCGGCTCCACGAGGAGACGGACTACGCCGTGGTCTTGAGCCTGCCCGTGGGGTTCGTGCACCAGAGCCAGTACCTGCGCGGCTACCAGGAGTACCTCATGGACTTGATCCTCAATCCAACGTTCATTGAGGCACTGATGGACAGGACGCTGGAGTTCTGGCTGCAACTGGCGTCGGCGGTGCTGGACGAAGTCGGCCCGTATGTGGACGTCATCCAGTTTGGCGACGACGTGGCGTTCCAGGACAGGCCCATGGTGGACCCGAAGCGGTACCGGCGCATGATCAAGCCCCGCCACAAGCAGATGATAGACCTGCTGAAGCGCAAGTCCAGGGCCAAGGTGCTGTACCACTGCTGCGGCGCGGTCAGCACCCTGATTCCCGATTTCATTGACATCGGCGTGGACGCCCTGAACCCGGTGCAGGTATCCGCCGCGGGCATGGACACCGCACGCCTGAAGGCCGAGTTTGGCGACCACATCGCCTTCTGGGGCGCGATTGACACCAGCCACGTCCTGCCCGCCGGTTCTGTGCAGGATGTGCGCGACGAGGTGATGCGCCGCATCCAGGACCTGGGCGCGGGCGGGGGCTATGTCGTGGCATCCGTGCACAACATCCAGGACGACGTGCCGCCCGAGAACATCCTCGCCATGGCGGACGCCGCCTACGAGTTTGGCAGAAGCATTGCGCCGTGAAGCCGCGCTCGGCGTCCAGATGCTGGCAACTGCCAACTGGCCGAAGGGGGACTATGCAAGAAGCATTAGCGCACTCAGAGGAACTCCTCAACAAGGGGTTCATCATCGCCACGTACTACACCGAAATGGACAGCCAATCCGATGTGCTGGCAGCGGCCCGCTCGCTGGCCGTGGGCCAGAGCGTAGGCACGTGGACGCCTGTGCCGGGCGTAACGCCGGAGATGACCGCGCGACACATGGCCCGTGTCGTCGCCGTGTACGATTTGCCGCCCGCCGAACTGTCGTCGGACTTGCCTGAAGGCAAGCGCCCCGTGCTGATGCAAATCGCCTTCCCGGAAATCAACTTCGGCTCCCAGTTTCCCATGCTCCTGACCACGCTCCTGGGCAACGAGGCATCCACCTCGTCGCAGGCCAAACTCGTTGACCTGCAACTCTCGCCCACGTTTGCCGGCGGTTTCCAAGGCCCCAAGTTCGGGATTGAAGGCATCCGCAAGCACCTGGGCGTCTTCGGCCGTCCCATCCTGCTGAACATGATCAAGCCATGCACGGGCTTCGGCCCCGAAACCGGCGCGGCGCTGTTCGCCGAGGTCGCACGGGGCGGCGTGGACATCATCAAGGACGACGAACTGCTGGGCAATCCGTCGTTCAACGCGCTGGCGCGCCGCGTGGAAGCCTATCGGCGGGCAGCCGAGCGCGTCTTTGAGGAGACCGGCCACCGCGCCGCCTACTGCGCCAACATCACCGACCGCATAGACCGACTCGTGGAGAACGCTCGCCACGCCCAGGAATTGGGCGCATCCATGGTCATGGTCAACGCCGCCGCCGTCGGGCTCGGCGCGCTGCACATGCTGGCCGAGGACACGACCCTGACCATTCCGATCCTGGCCCATTCGGCGGGCGCCGCGGCGCTGACCGAGAACCCGCGTTCCGGCATCGCGTCGCCGCTCCTGCTGGGCAAGTTGGTGCGGCTGGCGGGGGCGGACGCGGGCATGTTCAACTCCATCTACGCGCGCTATCCGTTCCTGCGCGAACGCTACCTGCGCATCGCCCACATGCAGCGCATGCCGCTGTTCCATCTCAAGCCCACCTTGCCCACCATCGGCGGCGGCATCACGCCGGCCAACGCCGTGCGCATCGTCCAGGACTTGGGGCCGGACATCATGCTGGCGGTCGGCGGGGCAATCCAAGGGCACCCCGACGGCGCGGCCGCCGGTGCGCGCGCCATGCGGCAGGCCATAGACGCCGCCGTGGCGGGCGTGCCCCTGGCCGAGAAGGCGCGGGAACATCCCGAACTGCAGCGGGCGCTGGACGCCTGGGGCCATTAGCACGTCGCCAGACGCCGTTCACACACAAGGAGCACATCGTGAAGACCGAATTTCACCGCCAAATCACGCGGGCGGCCCTGGCCCCCTACTTCACCGACAGCGCCGTGGAGGTCGCCGTGCGCGCCAACGACGCGCAGGACGGCCTGAAGGGACAGGTCGGCCATGCGGAATACCACGTGGACAACGCCATCCTGCCCGCGTTCCGCTACTTGCAGGAGCAGCAGCGCCAGGCAGTGCTGGCCCTGCACCGCGGGGACTGCGAGCAGGGCATGCGTTGCCTTGGGCGCGCCCTGCATACCGTGCAGGACTTCTACTCACACACGACGTATGTCCGCACGTGGCTGCGCGACAACAGCGGCCAGGCCATGACGCCCGATGACATCCCGCCGCTCCTGGATTGGCTCTCGCGCCCCGACCTGGCCACCGGCCGCGCCGTGTTCGGCGAACTGCTCACGTTCCTGCCCGTGGTCGGCCCCGTGTTCGCTCGCATCGTCCCTTTGCCCGCCGACAGCCACTTCCACCAGAACCTGGACGGCCCCCACCGCGGCCCGGAATTCGCCTACGTCCTCGCCGCCGCGCGGAAGCACTCGGACTATCTGGCCCACCAGGTCTGGGTGCAAGTCCACGAGACAGCGCCCGCGCCGCCCGCGTGCCTTCGCCCGCCGCAGGAATCTGGCCGCAACCTGCGGCCACCGGATTTGGTAGAATAGACCATCCTGGATATAATAGGTCTGGAATTGGGTGCTGAGGTTACTGTGAAGAAACCGCCTCGGACAAGGCCCGAGGCGGTTTTTGTGCGATTACGCCAGATTCACGCGGTCTTCGCACCACCTTCACGCCCAAGACCGCGAAGATGGTGTATCTTCGTCGCAGGAGCAACAAGGAGCAACTCAAAGGTATGCAACAGTCCGATTCAGCAGGCACTGGGCGTGAACCCAGGTCGTGGAGCGTGTGGCTCGCCCGTCGGATTTCCGACGTGTTCAGCCCGCCGGTTCTTTCGGGCAGTGTGGCCCTGCTTCTCACCAAACTGGCCACTCCCACATGGATGGCCGCCCTCACATGGAGTTCGCTGTACATCCTGCTGGCAGACCTGCTGCCGCTCGCCTACCTGGTTCGCCTGGTGCGCCAGGGCAAGGTCGGAGACCTGCATGTGGCCATCCGCGACCAGAGGCTTCGCCCGCTGATGGTCATGCTGGCCTGCATGGCCCTGGCCTTTGCCGCCGCCATCGCCCTGGGCGCGCCGCGTCCGTTGAGCGTGTTCCTGGGCCTCGGCCTGGTCCAGGGGGTGCTCTTGACGGTGGTAACTGTCTTCTGGCAGATTAGTTTCCATGCTGCGGCGGCCGCGGCCATGGTGTGCGCCGTCGCCGTGGTCTATGGGACACTCGCTGCCCTGTTCCTTACCCCCATCCTGCTCATCGTCGCCTGGGCACGGCTCCGCCTGAAACGGCACACGTTCCGGCAGATTGTCGCCGGCGCTGCGGTTTCCGGCGTGCTGTACGGCCCCGTCCTCGCCTACGCCCTACTCCAACGGTAAGGAGGCTTGCACCTCTCGTGACCCCATTCTACACCGGCAAGGCCGACATCCACATCCACAGCAACCATAGCGACGGCTCCGCCAGCATCCGCCAGATTCTGGAGTACGTGCAGAAACACACCGACCTCAACGTCGTGGCGATTGCCGACCACGATACCCTGCACGGCTCCCTC
>JARYMK010000061.1 GCA_029907165.1 Anaerolineae bacterium | reverse complement strand
TTTCACCCTCGCTGGATGCACGACCTGCTCCGCGCCCGGGGGTTCACCATTGAGCGGCGACTCACCGTTTCCCACTTCCGCGCGGATCCGCTGAAGCGCCTTGTGCCGGCGGATGTGCTGGCCCGCGCCGACGCCGCGATCCAGTGGACGGGGCGCTACTTCCAATTCACACCCAGCGTGTTCATCCTTGCGCGGAGAGCAGGGTCGCCGACGCCCCCGTCCGCGGGACTGGTGTTCCGCTGTCCCGCGTGCGGGGCCACTCCCACGCCGGATGCGGACGGGCTGCGCTGCGACGTGTGCGGCGTGCTGTACCCGCTGCGGGATGGGGTGTGGATGTTCAAGGCCCCGCGCGGCCTTGCGGGCGGGGAAAGGTCGCACGCGTAGCACGCGCCCTGTCTTGCGTTTGACAAGCGCCCGCCCGCTGCGTATAATGCGGGCAAGTTGAATACACAAGGAGCCTTCGGGGCAGGGTGCGGCCTGCAAGCCAGGCCAATTCCCGATCGGCGGTAAGGTCTCGCCGTGGAGACCAAGCCCGCGAGCGCAAGCAGATCCGGTGAAAAGCCGGGGCCGACGGTACAGTCCGGAAGGGAGAAGGTTCCGCAATGGACAGCGCGCACGCCTGTCAATTGGCCATGCGCGACGTCGTTGAATTCCTGCCCCGCTGGCCCCAAGCCTGTGGGGTTTTTGTATGGCTGAAACCTGCCCACCTCAAACGAAGCCGCGCCTCGCACAGCGGCTGCGGCGGGCCACAGGCCGCGCTGCGGGCGCGGTCGTGGGCGTTGCCGCCTTCCTGCTCCTGTGGCAGGCGCTTGTGGCGCTGTTCCGATACCCGACGTTCATTCTCCCCGCGCCGGGCCGCGTCTGGGCGCGGTTCCTGGTGGCCGTTGCCGACGGCTCGCTGTTGTACCATACGTCGCTCACGCTGTTTGAAATCTTCGCAGGGCTTCTGCTCGGAGTGAGCACCGCGACGCTGCTCGGATACGTCATCGCCAAGTCGCCCACGCTGGACCGAATCCTGTCGCCCTACATCGTCGCCGCCCAGGCTGTGCCCATCGTGGCGCTCGCGCCGCTCTTGGTCATCTGGTTCGGCTTCGGCAGTTTGTCCAAGATTCTGGTCTGCGCTCTCACCCTGTTTCTCCCCGTACTCATCAACACGGCCGTGGGCATTCGGTCGGTAGACCGCAACCTGCGCGAACTCATGCGGTCGCTGGGCGCGTCGCGCTGGCAGACGTTCCGCATGTTGGAGGTGCCCGCCGCGCTGCCGGTGCTGTTCGGCGGGCTGAAAATCGGCGCCACGCTGTCGGTCATCGGGGCCGTCGTGGGCGAGTTCGTCGGCGCGGACCGGGGGCTGGGGTTCCTCATCAACCTGGCGCGGGGGCTGTTTGACACACCGCTGCTGTTCGTCGCGCTATTCACACTGGTTACAATCGCGCTGGCACTTTACGGCGCGATCTCGCTGGTTGAGGCTGCGCTGTTGCGACATCGGTAACCTGACTCTGATAGGAGGACAACATGAAGACATTGCGCTTGGCGTTGGTACTGGTGGTGCTCCTCACTTCGCTCATCGCGGCGGGGTGCAGGCCGACTCCCCGGCCCACCCAGGAAATCACCCTAGCGATGGGCTACATCCCCAACGTGCAGTTCGCGCCGCTGTACGTGGCGGTGAAGAAGGGATACTTCGCCGAGGAAGGCATCCAGGTGAAGTTTGACTACGGCTGGGAGACCGACCTGCTGAAACTGGTCGGCACGAACGAACTGAAGTTCGCCGTCGCCAGCGGGGATCAGGTCATCCTGGCCCGGTCGCAGGGGCTGCCGGTCGTGTACGTGATGAACTGGTACCACCGCTACCCGGTCTCGGTTACCGCGCTGGCGGACAGGGGAATCCGAACGCCGCAGGACCTGGTCGGCAAGACGGTTGGCATCCCCGCGACCTACGGGGCCAGTTATGTGGGCTGGCGGGCGCTCCTTTACGCCACCGGCATCAGCCCCGAGTCGGTTACGCTCCAGGTCATCGGCTACGCGCAAGTCCCCGCCCTGGTGGAGCGGCAGGTGGATGCGGCTGTCTGCTACGTCATGAACGAGCCCGTCCAACTGGCACAGGCGGGTTACGCCGTCGTGGATATTCCCGTGAGCGACTACATAGACCTGGTGTCCAACGGGTTCATCACCAACGAGCAGACCATCCAGAAAGAGCCGAATCTGGTGCAGGGCATGGTACGGGCGGCGCTTCGGGGGCTGCAGTACACGCTGGACCACCCCGACGAGGCGTTTGACATATCGCTGGAGTTCATCCCCGAGATGAAGAGCACCGACATCCCGCTCCAGAAAGCCGTGCTGCACAAGAGCGTGGAAGTCTGGAAGAGCGACCGCCTGGGCGAGAGCAGCGCGGCGGCCTGGCAGGCGTCGGTGGACTTCATGAAGGCTGTGGGGTTGATTCAAGAGGCCCCGCCGGTCAATCAACTGTTCACCAACCGGTTTGTAGAGGGCGCGAAGAAGTAGGCGATGGACGGCCAGGGCACATCTCCTGCGAACCTGGCCCCGCCTCCGGCGCTGGAGGCGGTAGACCTGACCAAGACCTACTGCACGTCGCAGGGCGAGGTTGCGGCCGTGGCGGGCGTAACGATGCAGGCCGCGCAGGGCGAGTTCGTCTGCATCGTGGGGCCTTCGGGCTGCGGCAAGACCACGCTCCTGCACCTGTTCGCCGGGCTTCTGGAGCCCACGTCCGGCTTCGTGCGCACCAACGGTACCGAAATCCGCGGGCCTGTGCGCGACATTGGGCTGGTGTTCCAGAGCGGGAATCTCATGCCGTGGCGCACGGTGCTCCGCAACGTAACCCTGCCGCTGGAGATTCAGGGCGTGCCCCTGCGGGAAGCCGAAGACGCCGCACGTGGGGTGCTGGATCTGGTGGGCCTGCGAGGGTTTGAGAACGCCCGACCGCGCGAACTCTCGGGCGGAATGCAGCAGCGGGTGTCCATCGCTCGCGCGCTGGTCTACGACCCCAAGATTCTGCTGCTGGACGAGCCGTTCGGCGCACTGGATGCGCTGACCCGCGAGCGGATGAACCTGGAGTTGCAGCGCATCTGGCAGGCGCGGCGCAAGACCGTTATCATGGTAACGCACAATATCCACGAGGCGGTGTTCCTGGGCGACCGCGTGCTGGTGATGACGCCCAGGCCGGGGCAGATATCGTCGGAAACGCGCATCCCCCTGCCGCGTCCGCGCGATCTGTCGGTGATGAGCACGCCGGAGTTCGGCGCACTGGCCCAGTCCATCCGCGCGTCTATCTATGAGTGAAAACAACAGAAAATCACGCTATAATCGTCCGATGGGCATGCGGGTTACGCGCGGCTTGGGCGTGAGCGCCCGGCGCACTCGCTTCCATTGATACGCGACGATTTGACGCCGAACGGTCGCCCACGAGCGGCGGACGGCGTCCTTGTCCATAGGAGCGGCTCCGCGGGCGCTGAAGCGTTCGCGATAGTACAAATCCGCGAAGAACATCGCCTCGGCTTTGGAGTCGCCTACCGCCCGCGCAAGGCGCAGCGCAAACTCGCGAGGGGTCTCGTTGTCGCTCTTTCGTATGCCTGCCAGCCGCGCCATCCACACCAGGCCCGCGAAGAGCCTCTCGGCCGGCTTCATCCGGCGCAGGCGCACGGCCCACCAGAGCGCCGCGCCGAGGCCGACGAGAAGCGCCAGCGCACCCGCACCCACGCCCACGGCTCGCCATCCGCTCAGAAACGGGGGCTGCGCTGCCGCGGGCGTCGCTGCGGGCTGGCCGGTGCTGGCCAACTCGTCCGCGCCGAACTTCATCTCTTCCTCGTCCTCGCTCAACAGCGGTGGAATGACCCCGCCACCGATCAGTCCCTGCGGCTCGTCCGACGGGCGGGCGATGAGCGGTTCGGAAGCCGTCGGCTCAAAGACGATCCACCCGTAGTTGGGGAAGAAGACCTCGGGCCAGGAGTGGGCGTCGGAATACAGCACGACGTAGCCCTGGCGGGTGGCGTCCCAGTTGCCACTGGTGTACCCCGCGGCGATTCGGGCCGGTATCCCGATGGCGCGGAGCATCACCACCATGGCCGAGGCGTAGTAGTCGCAGTAGCCGCTCTTGCTCACGAACAGGAAGTGATCCACCGCATCAACGCCCGGCGGCGGGGCTTCCACCAATTGGTTGTACTTGTACTCGCGCCGAAGGTAGGATTCTATCGCCGCGCACGCGTCGTAGGGTGTGTTTGCGCCTGCCGTGATTTCGCGGGCCAGATTCACCACGCGCGCCGGTAAGCCGGGCGGCAGGGCCAGGTATCGCTCCAGCACCCACGCTGGGTAGTTGGTGCCCGTTGCGCGAAGCCTTCCCGCGCTGACCGCCGGGACCGAAGACACGACCGTGTACCCTGTGTTCGGCGAGATGGCACGCAGCGCGCGGATGCTGGAAGGCTCCGCCAGGCCCGAAATCATCACGCCGCCGCGGCTCATGCCGATGTACGTTACGTCGGCGGCAACGGGGATGTTGGCCCAGATGGGCTGGCCCGCCGCGTACACCCGGAACTCGCCCGACTGGAGCGGCTTGACCGTCTGGGTGATGTCCTGGGCGGCGTCAAAGACTGGCACGGGCCAGTACTCGCCCGCGGGCCACGTGGCCGAGGCGCGGTCCGAATTGATCCACCCGCGCCCGGTGTACTCATCGTACACGGCAGCGCGCCAGTACAGGGGCCGGGGCGCTTGCACCACCATGAACGGCGTGTCGCTGAGCCGAACCGGCCCGCCCAGCGCCAGCGCCCGCCCAAACAAGACGCCCTCCTGCGCCCGCTGCGACCGCAGGCTGGAGTATAGCCGCGCCCACTCGTCCTGCACCCGCTGCCACGGGCGGGAGAAATGGTCCCAGATGTCGCTCCAGCGCGGGCTGGCCAGCGCGTTGGGCAAGAACAGCGCCGACAGAACGATGATCAGCGATAGGATGACGCCATCGCGGAGAAAATCCCAGGCGATGTCGGGCGAGAAGGCGATGCGGTACTTCTGCCAGCGCGTTTGTTCGGCCAGGACGTGCACCCGCACGATGAGCAAGAGCGCGCAGAACAGATACAGGACGAAGTAGATGCCCACGCCGCTGGGCGCGTACAGCGAGTTGATGAGGATGATGAGGCCGACGGGAATGATGGCCGCCCACACGGCCTGCCGTCGGAATGTGAACCAGGTCCCCAGGTAGGCGGCCAGCCACAGGAGAATGCCCAGTTGCAGCACGAAGATCACGCCGTCGCCGCTAACGCCTTCGCCAAGCGCCACCGACAGCCACGCGGTGAATCGGTACACCAGCGCCAGCATGCGCTCCTTCACGGACAGCGCGCCGGGGAGCACATTGCTGACGAGGAACACGGTCCAGGCCAGGCCGACGAGGGTAGCGAGGATGTGCGAAATGATGCCAGGCAGCCATCGCTGCTTGGCGAGGATGACGCCGAGCGTTACCGCCACGAAGACGACCCACATGAGCAGGCCGAGGCCGTCGGCCCATTCCGCCGCGCTGAGCGCCCAGACGGCCAGCACGTGGATGATGAGGAGCAGGAAGTAGGTGCTCCAGCCTTCTTTCAGCCTAAGCCGTGATTTCACCGAATCCCCCTGGTGGCGGCCCGCGCCGCGCAACCACTAGACGGTACACAAGCGCGCGGGGTTCCGTTCCGTGCGACCCGACACGCTTCTGTTACCCTTTACGCGCCCGCGCTGCGGCAGGTTCACCCTGCCGAAGATGTGAAAATCAGCGCTGGCATGATTATTGTAAGCGGATGGGCGCAGCCCGTCAAACGAGGCCACATGCCGATGCGCGTGCCCCGCACCCGGCCGCCATGCGAGCAGCGCAAGTTCTGTCCTGCTGAGCGAAGCGAAGCGTCTCGGTTGACGCGATTCTTCGGCGCTCTGCGCCTCAGAATAACAATCTGCCGAGATTGCTTCGGGCGCTCCGTGCCCTCGGAATGACAACGCCTGCCCGTCGTGCAAGTGGAGCGGCACAATCGCGCCTGACGATCCGCCAGGTTGCCCGCGCATTCGGGGCTTTGCCGTGCACGGAACGCGGGATTATAATGTGTCCACTCCATCCAGGCTGGCGGTATGATGTTCCGGCGATTCCTGCAACGCTGCCGAGAGTGGCTGCGGCACGCCGATAGGGCACTACTGGCACTTCTGGCGGTTCGGTTCGCGCTGGGGGTGCTGTACAGCGTCGCCGTGCCCCTGTGGGAAGCCCCGGACGAGTGGGGGCACTACGCCGTCGTGCACTACATCGCCCAGGAGAAGCGCCTGCCCGCGCCGGGCCAGTCGCTGGGCGTAGAGTTTGACGAGTCGCAGCAGCCGCCGCTGTACTACATTCTGGGCGCACTCGCCGTTTCCGCCGTGGACGCCCGCGACTGGACACCGCCTGCCGTGAACCCCTACGCGCGCACCGGCACCGGCATCGGCGGGCTGAACATGGCCATCCACACGCCGGCGGAGGCGTTCCCCTATCGTGGGTGGGCGCTGTCGGCCCACCTGGCGCGGCTGGTGTCCGTGCTGCTGGCCACCCTCACCGTCTGGCTGACCTACCGCATCGCCGCATTCGTGTCGGGAAAGTGTCGCTGGCTGGCGCTGACCGCGGCGGCCATCGTCGCCTTCTGGCCGCAACTGCTGTTCATCGGCAGCGTGATTACCAACGATGTGCTCGCCGTGTGCTGCGCGGCGTGGGTCTTGCTGGCCCTGGTGAAGGTGATGGATTCGTGGCCTCCGCGCACCGCCCGACTGCTGGAGTTGGCGCTGGCGCTCGGCGCGGCCATGCTGTCCAAACTGACGGCGTTGGGCCTGCTGGCGCTCTTCCCGCTGGCGATACTGGTGCTGGGGATCAAGACCGTCCGAAAACGGGAGTTCGCGGTGCGCTTCTGGGCGTCCACGGGGGCTGCGATCCTCGTGGGCCTGGGCGCGGGCGCGTGGTGGTACATCCGCAACCTGGCGGCGCTCGGTTCGCCCGTCCAGCGCTACCAGCGCGTACTCAAGTCGCTGGGCCTCATCTGGACCGACCCCGCCGACCTGGCCATCCGACTCAAGCCCGTGGATGTCTGGGGGGCCCTGCGGTACGGCTTCCTGACCTTCACGGCGTCCTTTGGCTGGGGGAACGTGCCTGCGGCGTGGTGGGTGTACGCGGTGTTCGCTGCGCTGCTCGTGCTGGGCGGCATCGGCGCAGTCGCATGGCTGGTGCGGCGCAGGGAGCCGAAGGTGCGCCATGCCGTTTGGCTCGTGCTGACCATCGCCTGCGTCATGGCGCCGCCGGTCTACCTGGCCCTGTACAAGGGTTCGGAACTCCTGCGGGGCCGCACGTTCCTTGCCATTCTGCCCCCGCTGGCGATATTTATCGCGGCGGGAATCGGACACTGGCTACCCTCGGCCTGGAAACAGCGCCTGCCGCACATTGCAGGGGGCGCGCTTGGGATTGTGGCCCTCGCAGTGCCGCTCCTCTACATCGTGCCGGTGTACGCCCCGCCGCCGCTCATCCCCCCTGAACGGCTCGCTGACCTGCCCAATCCCGTGTACGTGCGCTTCGGTGAGCAGATGGAACTGCTGGGGTACGAGTACGGCAACCAGGGGCGGTACGCGCCCGGCGACGTGCTGGAGATTCGCGTGTACTGGCGCGCCCTGGTCAAGATGGAGCGCAACTACACCCTGCGCTGGCAGATTCTGGACGCCGACCGCCATGCGCACGCCACGTCGGAACAGTATCCAGGCTGGGGGAACTACGCCACCTCGCTGTGGGAGCCTGGGCAGGTCTTCCGCGACACCTACCGCATCCGCATTCCCGACGACATGCCCTCGCCTGGCATGGGCATCGCGGCGCTCACGGTGGTGGACGCCGGGAGCGATACCCCGCTGGCCGCCACAGACCCGCAGGGGCAATTTCTGGGCCTGCAATTCCGCCTGCGGCCGTTCAAGATGGTTGCGGGCATGACCATTCGCCCAACCCAGTCCGGGGCCGAGTACGTGCTCGGCGAGAAGATCGCCCTTGTCGCCCGCCAGGCGCAGGCGGATTCCGCCACCCATACCGTCTCGCTGCGCCTCACGTGGCAGGCGCTGGCGCGGATGGACAAGGACTACGTGGCCTTCATCCACGTGGTGGACGCGAGCGGCCACACCGTCTGGCAGGTGGATCGCCAGCCGCGCGACGGTGCGTACCCAACAAGCCTCTGGGACGTTGGGGAGATTGTTGAGGATGAAGTCGTCATCCGTGTGCCCGGCGACGCGGCGTCGCGCGCGTATCGGCTGCACCTGGGGGTGTACGACCCCGATACGCAGGAGCGGCTGCTGACGTTTGACCCATTCGGGCGAAGGCTGAAGGATGACATCATCGTTCTGGCGCTGCCGTGATGTCGGGCGATTGACACTGACGCGCCTGTTGGATACACTACCGGCACAGGGAGTGCGTATAGGCCCCACTTGGCGCTCCCTGCCTGCCTTGTCTGACCCAACACAGAAAGGATATGCCGATGGACGAAGAACTGGACCTTCGCGCCTTCTTCCTGGCGATGGCCCGCCACTGGCGCATCATCGCCATCGTTACCGTGGTGGCCGTGGTCGCAGGCGGGTTGCTCGCGCTCCTGTGGCCGCCGGAGTACCAGGCCACCGCCACCGTTGCCGTTACCAAGCCGCGCTACGTGCTGGATTTTGACGAGCGGCTGCGGTCGCTGACGGCGGCAAGCAGCGGCTCCCTGCCTCTGGGCGTCGTCGCCGCCAATGCGTACACCGCCCTGGCCACCAACGAGTCTCTGGAAACGCGCGTCCTTCAGGAGTTGGGGTGGCGTATGAGCCTGGCGGATTTGGAGAAGCAAATCGCCATCAAGGCCGACAGCGGGGTCATCCAATTCACGGGGAAGAACTCCACCCCCGAACACGCGGCTGACCTGGCCAACACCTGGGCGCAACTCTACACCGAGCAACTGAACGCGCTGTTCAGTTCCGCGGCGCCGAACATCAAGGCGCTGGAGGAACAGGTGCGCACGGCGCACGACGCCCTGCTGCAAGCGGAGCAGGCCCTGTCGGAGTTCCAGGCCCGCAGCCAAATCACCGCACTGGAAAAGCAACTGGACGCGGCGTCCACGGCGTTGGCCGACCGGCTGGCGTTGGCCGACCGGCTGGGCATGCTGGCGGGGGACGCCCGCTCGCTCCAGGTGCGGCTCAAGGCGCAGCCCGCGGACGCTCCGCCGGTGGCCGGTCAGTTCCAAGCCCTGCTAATGGAGGCCCTTGCCATCAGTCCGCAAATGACCCTGCCCGTACAGTTGCAGTTCAGCGTGTCCAGCGATGCGCTCTCTTCCATGACGGCATCGGAACTGGAGGCCCATCTGGGTCAATTCGCTGCCGCGATGGATGCGCGGAAGGAAGAGGTCCGGAAGGAAACGGAGACACTACCGCCGCAAATCTCGGCCATCCGGCAGCAATTGGAAACGCAGCGCAACGAGTACGACCGCCTGTTGCTGGCGCGGGACATGGCGAGGGATACCTACGAGTCGGTGTCGCGCAAGTTGGATGAGGAGAAGGTGCAGGCCGCGCTGGAGGAGCCCGAGGTGAAGGTGGTGGGGCAGGCGGCGCTGCCGTCGGAGCCGGCCTGGCCGAAGCCCGCGCTGGTGATGGCGCTCGCGCTGGTGGGCGGCGTGATTCTCGGGGTTCTGGCGGCGCTGGTGGCCGAAGCGCTCCGGCCCCGACGGGGAAGCGGACAGGGGGCTGCTTGACGAAGCGAGGCATCCTCAAAGCGTCGCTTATACAGATGATCTTCAACGCGGCGGCCATCGGCGTCGCGTTCCTCCGCGAGGTGCTGATCGCCAACTACTTCGGCACGGGCATGGAGGCCGACGCCTACCTGGTGGCCTACGCGCTTCCCCTGGTGCTGTACACTGTCATGACCACGGTGCTGCCGCTGGTGCTCGTGCCTGCGCTGGAACGGGCGCGGCCCGATAGCGAGGATGGGAAGCGGCTGCTGGCGGGTACCAACACGGTGCTGGTGCTGTCGCTGGGGGCCCTCACGGCGGTCATGTGGCTCGGCGCGCCCGCCATCATCCGCCTGCAAGCGCCCGGCTTTGACGCGCCAACGGCTCGCCTGGCTTCGGAACTCTTCTCCGTAATGGTGCCCATCGTTCTGCTGCTTTCGCTGGCGTGGGTTGGGTGCTCATGGCTTTTCTCGCGCAAACAGTTTGTCCTGCCCGCGCTGGCCAAGGTCCTGTTCAACCTGGTGGGCGTGATCGCCCTGGTCGCCTTCGCTTCTCGGTACGGCGTCCGCGCGGCGGCGAGCGGCGTGCTCGTCGGCGCCATCCTGCAGGCGGCGATTCTGATCCCGTCGTGGGTTCGCGCACGCATGCCCTTCTGGTCGTGGCGCGATGCCCGTTCGCCCCAAGTGCGGGCGCTGGTGGGCGCAAGCCTCATCATGATCCCCGTCCAGGCCAACCTGTACCTATACCTCATTGTGGACCGGTTTCTGGCGTCCATGCTCCCCCAGGGGACCATCGCCGTCTTGAGTTACGCGGACAAGGTCATCAAGGCGTTTTCCGGCGTTACCATTGCGGCGCTTGGAGTGGTGATCTTTCCCTATCTCGCCGAGATGGCCTCGGTCAACCATCACGACGACCTGGATCGGCTAATTCGTTTTGCCATACGGCTCACGGCGCTGATCATCCTGCCGGTGCAACTGGGACTCATGGCGGCAGGCCAGCCGCTGGTGCGGCTGCTGTTTGAGCGCGGGGCATTCCTGCCTGAGGATACGGCGCTGACCACAGTGGCCATGAACTACCAACTCATCGGCTTGTTCGCATCGGCGTTGAGCATGGTCTTCTACCGGGTGCTGTTCGCCTTCCAGCGCTACAAGACGGCACTGGGCGTCTCCGCCATCGCCATCATCATCAATATCGCCCTCAAAGCGGCGCTGATGCCGGCGCTCGGCTTCATCGCCATGCCGCTGGGGACATCCATCGCGGCCATTGCGGAGGTGTTCGTCGTGGCGTACACGCTGCGCCATGAGGTGCGCTGCTTCCGCGATGCCACCATCTACCGCGACGTGGGCAAGGTGCTGCTGGCGGCGATTGCGGGGGGCGCGGCGGCATATCTTGCAGTGGGCCGCTTGGCGCAGGGGACGGGCATCTGGGCCGCCGCGTGGGCGCAGGTGCTGGCGCTCGTCGTGGCGTGCGGGGCGGTGTACATGGCGGCGCTGGCGCTGCTGCGGGTGGAGGACGTGGGCACGGCGGCAGTAGTCCTGGGTCGGCTGCTTAAGCGGCGTCTGCACCCCGCCGGCGAGGAGGCGCAGGCATGACCGCACAGGCGCGCAGCGGCGAACCGCGGGCCACGCTGCAGAGTGCGTTGCTGCTCGCGGGCCTGGCCGTGCTGGGCTTGGTGGCAGGGGCGGCGGCGCTCTTGGCCTCGCGCAACGGCACGAACTTGCAGGTATTCGTCGCCGTTCTGGGTGGGCTTGTGGTGCTCGCGCTTGCCCTCGTGTGGCCCCGCGCGGTGATGTACGGCCTGATTCTCCTGCTGCCGGTGGAGACCATCGGCCCCCTGTCGCTGATGCAGAGCAAGGTCATCAAACTGGCCTTGATGGCGGTGCTGCTGGGCGTGGAGGTCGCCCGCCGCTGCGTCCGCCATGACGCGCGGTGGTGGCGCTCGCCCTACGACCTGTTCATCCTGGCGTTTCTTGCTTCGGCGACAGTTTCCACCATGCTATCCCGCGACCCGCTGAGCAGCGCGCGGAGCGTGGTGCAGTCCGCGCTCATCTTCGGGTTCTTTACCCTCATCGTCAACCGCGTGGAGGGCAGCCGAACGGTGGTGCGGCTCATCTACGCGATGCTGGTTGTGGCCGCGTTTGTAACCGTGTACGGCATCCTGCAAAAGCAGTTCGGCTACGGTCTGTTCGGGTCGGCGTACATCCGCCAGAAGATCATCACGTACTATGAGATCATCGGGCGGCGGCTGTTTTCGGTGTTGAACAATCCCAACGCGCTGGGCGGATACCTGGGCACCATGTTCCCCATCGCGCTGGCTGTGCTCCTGCTGGGGAAGATACGGTGGTACTGGCGAGCGGCCCTGGTGGGGCTTCTCGCCCTCATGGGGTTGGTCATGCTGTGGGCGGGGTCGCGGGGCGCGCTGATGGGGGTGGCCGCCGCCGCGGGGGTGATGTTGCTCCTGCTGCGCCGCAACCGCGCCTTTCTCATCCTGCTGGCTCTCATCCTCTTGCTTTCTCTGGCGGGTATTCTGTATACTTACGAGCAGGAGGCGCTGGCGCGGTACCTGCGCCTCTACGACTCGCTGGACGTTACGCTGTCGGGCCGATGGGAAATCTGGCAGACGGCGGTGCAAATCGCGCGCGACCACTGGCTCACGGGCATCGGGTTCTACACGTGGACGGCGACCTATCCGGAGTACGGCTTGAGTTTCTGGAAGACGGTGGACAACCCGCACAACTTGCTGCTGAACATGGCCGTGGAGCAGGGGCTTCCGGGCGTGGTGCTGTACTTCTGGTTTGTGATCCTGTTCCTGGTGTCGTCGCTGCGGTTCGCCGGGCAGACGCGGCGGGTGGCGTGGGCCTACCCGCTGACGGTGGGCATCCTGGGCGCGGGGGTGAGCCGCATCGTGCACGAAATCTTTGAGGCCGACACGCTGCTGGGCGTGAGTTCAGTGGCGGAGGTGTTCTGGGCGCTGCTGGCCCTGCAGGTGGTGGTGATGCGCGCCGCCCGCAAGGAGCAGGCCATCCGCGCCGAGAGCGGAGGAAGGGCATGATTCTGGCCGTCGTTTGGTGGGTGCTTGCCGCCCTGGTCGCCTACACATACGCGGGATATCCGGCGCTGCTGGCCATCCTCGCGCGCATCCGCCCCAACCCGCCCCTGCGAGCCGACATCCAGCCGAGCGTGTCGCTCATCATCGCCGCCCACAACGAGGAGGCGTGCATCCGCGAGAAGTTGGAGAACTCACTGGCTTTGGACTATCCCCGCGACAAGTTGGAAATCCTGGTCGCGTCCGACGCATCCACCGACCGCACCAACGACATCGTGGCCGAGTTCGCAGGGCAAGGCGTGCGGCTCAACACCGTGCCCGAGAGGCGCGGAAAGTCGTATGCCCAGAACCACACGGTGGAGATGGCGACGGGCGACGTGCTGGTGTTCTCGGACGCCAACTCCATGTACGAGCCAGATGCGGTGGCAAAACTGGTGCGCAACTTGGCGGACCCAAACGTGGGGTACGTGAGCGGCGAACTGCGGTACCGCAGACCGCGCTCGGCCATCGGCGCGGGCGAGGGGCTGTACTGGCGCTACGAGACCTGGATCAAGCGCAAGGAGAGCGAGACGGGCAACATCATCAACGGCAACGGCGCTATCTACGCGGTGCCTCGCCGCTATTTCGTGCCCGTGCCCGATCACACCGGCGCGGACCTCTGGCTCCCGCTGACCCAGATTCGCCGGGGGCTGCGCACGGTGCACGAGCCCGAGGCCGTGGCATACGAGGAGACTTCCCTCACCGCCGCCGATGAGTACAGCCGCAAGCACCGCAGCATCGTCCGCGTGTTCCATGTGCTCACTGAGCATGCGGGCATGCTCAACCCGTTTCGGTACGGCCTGACCTCGGTGAAACTCCTGTCGCACCGGTATTTGCGCTACGTGGTGCCGTATTTCATCCTGGCCCTTCTGGTGCTCAACGCATTCATGCTGTCATCGGCCTTCTTCCGCGCTACGATGGGGCTGCAACTGGCGTTCTACGCGGCGGCGCTGGTGGGCGCGTGGCTGCAAAAGCAGCGCAAGCGTGTGCTCGTGTTCTACGTGCCCTACTACTTCTGCGTGGTGAATCTCGCAGCGGTGCAGGGAGCTTTGCGTTTCCTGCGCGGCGAGCGGGTGCGGGTTTGGGAGAAGGCCGCCACGACGCGTATCCACACCGACGAGGAGGACTCATGAGCGCGCCTTCGGACGACCGCACTCTCGTCTCGCGCCCGCGGGCGGCGTGGGCCTCATGGGCGGCGCTGGTTGTGCTGCTCCTGCTGTTGCTCTATCCGTCGCCAGCCTTCCCCTGGTCGCCGCTGGACACGCAGCCTTCGGCCATCGTGGAGGCCGACTACCGCGAAATCGGCGCGTTCCTCCAGGCCAACACGCCGCCCGATGCGGTGGTCGCGGGCGATGCCTACTGGCTGATCTCGTGGTACGGCAACCGCACCAGTCTGTGGTTTCCCGTGGACACCGCGGCGCTTGACGAGATTGAGCGGGAGTACGTGAAGGTGGACGCCGTTTTCCTCACGCCGACGTACCTGAATGCGTCGGCGCTGACCAATCCGGTGTGGCGCAACCTGTACGCCAAGCCCAAGGCGTTCGGCAAGTTCACCGTCATCAAGGAGTACGTGAGCACGCACGGGCTGCGGGCGGTGCTGTACCTGAAACAGGAGCCGCAACGATGAGACGCCGCTGGGAAGTCTGGCTGCTCGCGGGCATCGTTGTGCTGGTTTCGGCGTTCGCCCTGTACGCCTACGGCACACGCGCGTTCACGCGCATCTCGTCGCCCGACGCCATGCGCTACGCAGCGGTCGCCAGAGCCTACCTGCGGGGCGAGGGGTTCGCCTGGCGGCAGTACCTGCCCTACGAACTGGCCACAGAGGGCTACAACCCCGACAAGCGATACCCCCACTTCCTGCACCCGCTGGCGATTGCGGGGGCGATGGCCCTGCTCGGCGAGCGCGACGTGGCAGTGGCGCTGGCGTCTGCCGTGCCGACGGTGCTGGCGGCGTTGCTGGTGTTCACGCTGGGCCGGCGGTGGTTTGACGCGCGGGTGGGCCTGGTGGCGGGTCTGGCCTTCGCGCTGGGCGCCGACACGCTGTACTACGGCCTGTCGGGGCTGACAGAGCCGCTGTTCACGGTTGTGCTGCTCATCGCAGTCGCGGGCTACGTACGGGGCCTGCGCTCCGGCGGCTGGGCGGCAGCGGCCTGGATGGCCGTGGCGGGGGCGGTGCTGGGCCTGGGACAGGCGGTGCGGCCGGTGGGTGTGCTGTACGCGCTGCCTTTCGCCCTCGTCGCCCTGATTGCCAAAGGCTCGCGTTGGCAGCGGGCGGGGGCGTTCGTCGTGGGGTTCGCGGCGCTGTTCGCGCTGACGACGTGGGTCGGCGCGGGCCGGTTCTTGCCGGTGGGCGACCCGTCCTACGGCCTGCTGACCGGAATCGGCGAGTTCAAGCAGAAGTACGACTTACACCGAATGCTGGCGGTTCCGCCTGACCCCTGGGCCTATGTGCTCTCGCACTGGGGAGACTTCTGGGCGAAGGTGCAGGCGTCGGCCCATCACTACGTCAAGGACGTCCTGACCGTTCTGGGCAGCGGGAACGCGGTGGTCGGGGCGCTGTTCGTGGCGTCCTGGCTTGTCCGCTACCGCGAAGACGCGTTGTCCAAAGTCCGCCTGCTGGTGCTGCTCCTCATGGCGGCGCAGTTAGGCGTGAACCTGCTCCTGTGGCCCACCGACCGGTACTTCTTCCCGTTCCTGCCGTTCGTGATTCTGTTTGCCAGCGACTACCTGTGGCGTATCGTGGACACGTTGCGCGAACTGGCAGGGCAAGAAAGGGTGCAGCAAGCATGATCAGCGTCGTGATTCCCGCGTACAACGAGGAACTGGCCATCGGCGACGATTTGCGAGCGGTGCAGGCAGCGATGGACGGGACGGGACTGGAGTACGAGGTCATCGTCGTGGACGACGGCTCTACCGACCGGACGGCTGAGATCGCCCGCTGCTTCCCCAACGTGCGGGTTATCTCCCATCCGCGCAACCGGGGCACGGGCGCGGCGCGGACGACCGGCGTCAAGGCCGCCAGCGGCGACATCATCGTGATGACCGACGCCGACGGGACGTATCCCAATCACGACATGCCCCGCCTCATCGCCGCGCTGGAAGGATACGACATGGTCATCGGCGCGCGGAAGAAAGAGGCGGGCACGCTGAAATGGCTCCGCACGCCGGCCAAAACGTTCATCCGCCTGCTCGCTTCGTACCTCACTGCGACGAAGATTCCGGATTTGAACTCCGGCTTCCGCGCCTTCCGCAAGGCTCCCGTCATGCGCTTCCTGAACATCCTGCCCGCGACGCACTCGTGGGTCAGCACCATCACCATCGCGTTCCTGACCAACGGCTACACGGTCAACTTCATTCCCATTGACTACTACCCGCGCAAGGGGCGCTCCACGTTCCACCCCCTGCGCGATACGTACAACTACCTCACGCTCGTGGTTCGCGCCATCGTGTACTTCAACCCGCTCAAGGTGTTCCTGCCCATCAGCCTGTTCCTGCTGCTGTTCGGCGGCGGCAAGGTGATTTACGACATCATCGCGTACAACTGGCATTTCGCGCCTTCCACCGTTACGCTGATTCTCACCGGTGTCCAGGTCGGCGCGCTGGGGATGTTGGCCGACCTGATCGTCAAGCGGCTGAACGGGCCGCAGGGTGGCGAGGGTGAGTGAGTGGAGACGGTTCATCGGCCTGGCGCGGCAGCGCGCCGAATCGCCTGAAGCCTACCGGCGTTTCCAGGCGCAACAGGGCAGGATGGTGCTCCAGCGCCTGGAGGCGCAGGGGGTGAGCGTCGCGGGCCGCAGGGTGCTGGACTTGGGCTGCGGCCTGGGGGGCTACACGGAGGCGCTGCGCGAGCGAGGCGCGCGGGTCGTGGCCACCGACCTGTCGTTGCCGGCGTTGGTGGGACTGCCACCCCTGTCGCCGCGGGTCTGCGCCGACGCGCTAGCCCTGCCGTTTTCCGACGCTGCCTTTGACCTAGTATTCTGCGCCAGCCTGATAGAGCATGTGCCCGATGGCCTCGCGCTGCTTGAGGAAACTCGGCGCGTCGTGCGCCCTGGCGGGTACGGCTACGTGAGTTTTCCCCCGTTCTACAGCCCGCGCGGGGGGCATCAATTCGCGCCGTACCACCTGCTGGGCGAGCGGTTCGCCACGTGGCTCTACCTGCGCACGCGCGCCCGCCGCATTCCAGCCTGGCAGCGGGACATCGTGGCGGAGGGAGACTCGTACAGCCGTGCGTACCACGGGTTCGGGCTGCACCGCGTAACGATTGCCGCGGCCAAGCGCTGGGCCGCGCAGGCAGGCTGGCAAGTCGTGTCCCTGTCCACGCGCTTCTCGCCGGTGAACACGGCCAAGTGGCCCCTGCTCGGCGAATTCCTCACGTGGCACGCGGAGTTCCTGCTTCGGAAGCCGGCATGATCCTGTTCATCACGCGCAAGTACCCGCCGTCGGTGGGCGGGATGGAGAAACTCAGTTACGAGATGACCCGCGCGGTGGGGGACATCGTCCCGACGCGGGTGATCGCGTGGCGCGGGCCGCGTTGGGGCTGGCCGCTCTTCGCGGTGCTGGCCTTCGTGCGCGGTCTGTGGGCGTGCACGACTGCGCCCGTTCGGTTCATCCACGTGAGCGATCCCGTGCTGGCTCCGCTAGGGTTGGCTCTGGCGCGCCTGACGGGGCGAAGGTGGGGGCTGAACGCCCACGGGCTGGACATTCTGTACCCGCGCCGAATCTACCAGGTGGTGGTGCTCCCCTGCGTGCGCCGCGCCGATGTGGTCATCGCCATCAGCCAGGCGGCGCGCGAGGCGTGCCTTGCGAAAGGCGTGGCTCCCGACCGTTGCCACGTGATTCCCATCGGCGTGCACGCGCCCGACGAGCCGCTGGACCGCTACCTGGCGCGGGAGCGGTTGCGGCTGGCGCTGGCGTTGGAATTGCGCGACCGCCCCGTGCTCCTGACGGTTGGGAGGTTGGTCCCGCGCAAGGGCGTGGCCTGGTTCGTGCGCGAGGTGTTGCCACTGCTGGCGCGGGTGGACCCGGACGCGATCTACCTCATCGTGGGCGACGGGCCGGAGCGGCCTGTGGTCCGCCGCATCGTCCGCGAAAGGAAGATGCACGAGCGGGTGGTGCTCCTGGGGCGCGTGCCGGATGGCATCCTGGCCGACTTGTACGCTGCCGCCACGCTGTTCGTCATGCCCAACGTGCCCGTCCCGGGCGACATGGAGGGATTTGGCATTGTGGCGCTGGAGGCGGCGTCGCGCGGGTTGCCCGTGGTGGCGTCGCGGCTGGAGGGCATCCCCGACGCCGTGGTGAACGGCGAGAACGGCGTCCTGGTCCCGCC
>JARYMK010000060.1 GCA_029907165.1 Anaerolineae bacterium | reverse complement strand
TTGCTTCGGGCGCTGCGCGCCCTCGCAATGACAGTCTGGCGGGATTGCTTCGGGCGCTGCGCGCCCTCGCAATGACAACGTCTGGATGATAGCGTTCAAAGTGAGGTGGGTATGCAAGGGCGCATCGTTGCAGTCTGTACAAGCACCAAGAAGGGCGTTGCGAAGAAGGATGTGGGCCAGGCCGAGGCCCGCGTGAACTGGGGCCTGGTGGGCGATGCCCACGCAGCCGACTGGCACCGACAGGTGAGCCTGCTGGCGTTGGAGAGCATTGAGAAGATGCGGGCGCTGGGTCTGAAGGTGCGGCCGGGGAGTTTCGCCGAGAACCTGACGACCGAGGGGATTGACTTGTTGGCCCTGCCCATCGGGAGCAGCGTGCGTGTTGGGAATGATGTGATCCTGGAAATCACGCAGCACGGCAAGATTTGCCACGAGAAGTGCGCCATCTATCGCGCTGCCGGCGATTGCGTGATGCCGCGCGAGGGGATTTTCGCGCGGGTGATCACCGGCGGGATGATCCGCACCGGCGACCTGATAATGCCCATACCCGAAGGCGAGTAGACGCGATGGCGTGCCTGGATTCGTTCAACCGCTCCATCAGTTACCTGCGCGTGTCGGTAACCGACCGCTGCAACCTGCGGTGCATGTACTGCATGCCGCCCGAAGGGGTGCCCTGGGTTCCTCACGAGAACATCCTGCGCTACGAGGAGATCGTCCGAGTGGTGCGCGTGGGCGCGGAGATGGGCATCACGAAGGTGCGCCTGACGGGCGGGGAGCCGCTGGTGCGGGCGGGGATTGCGTCGCTGGTGGCGATGATCGCCGCGATTCCGGGCGTGGACGACCTGGCCATGACCACGAACGGCACCCTGCTGGCACAGTACGCCGACGAGTTGGCGAAAGCGGGCCTTGACCGCGTAAACGTGAGCCTGGACACTTTGCGGCCGGAGCGGTTCCGGGCCATCACGCGACTGGGAAGCCTGGAGGATGTGGAGCGCGGGCTTGTGGCCGCAAGGGCTGCGGGGCTGGAGCCGGTGAAGGTGAACACCGTGCTGATGCGCGGCGTGAACGATGACGAGGTGGTGGACTTCGCGCGGCGGACGCTGGAGGAGCCGTTCCACGTGCGTTTCATTGAGGAGATGCCGGTGGGGGTGGCGGCAGCGACGCGCTTCCTGCCTGTGGCTGAGGCGAGGGAGCGGATAGAGGCTGCGTTCGGCCCGCTGGAGGCGGCGCACCACCGCATGGGCAACGGCCCCGCGTCGTACTATCGCATTCCGGGCGCGAGCGGCACCATCGGGTTCATCAGCGCGGTCAGCGAGCACTTCTGCCATCAGTGCAACCGGCTGCGCCTGACGGCGGACGGACGGCTGCGGCCCTGCCTGCTGTCGGACGCGGAAATCCCGCTGCGCGAGGCGCTGCGGAGCGGGGTCAGCGACGAGGAACTGAAGCAGATTATCCTCGCGGCGGTGGCGGCGAAACCGGACGGGCATCATCTGGGAGAAGGGGGGGCCGTTTCGGGGCGCGGGATGTCGCAGATCGGCGGGTAAGGGCGTCTGCGTGGCAAAGCGGCCGAGCAACCGAGCACGGGCGAGGGTGTTGCTATTGCAAGGACGATTCTCACGGTGACGAGCGATGGGACACGCAACGCTTTCTGAGAGGGGGTTGGCGCTTCGGCGCAAGATCATCCGCGGGTTCACCCGCCCTATCATGCACACATTGTTCAAGGTGCGCGTGTACGGGAAGGAGCACTTCCCGCGCGGCGGGCCTTTGCTGGTGGTGTGCAATCACTTCCATTGGGGAGAGCCGCCCCTGCTGGCGCTGTCTAGCCCGTGGGACATAGAGTTCCTGGGGGCGAGGGCCGCCATGATGCACAAATGGGTGGGGTGGTTCATCCGCCTGTACCGCGCGATTCCGGTGGAGAAGATGGGAATCAACGTGGAGGCGCTGAGGGAAGCCCTTGATTTCCTACGCGCGGGGAAGATCGTGGGGGTATTCCCAGAAGGGCGCACGCATCTGAACCATCTGAGTACGCCGTGGCCGGGGGCCGCGTTTATCGCGCTCAAGGCGGGCGTGCCGCTGCTGCCTGTGGGGATTGTCGGCACGTTTGAGGCTCCGCAACGCTGGCGGGCGTTCCAGCGCGCGCCGGTGGAGATTCGCGTGGGCGAGGTGTTCGGGCCGTTGAAGCCACCGGAGACCGAGGACAGGAAAGCCGCGTTGGAGTGGGCCAGCCGCGAGATCATGCGGCGCATTGCGGCGCTGCTGCCCGAGGGGATGCGAGGCTCGTTCCTGTGAGGCGGCGAACAGGGTGATGCGATGGCCGCCCGTGAACGGGGTTCGCCGGCCTGTGGGCGGGAGGAGGTTGGGTTGCGCATGAGAATCCGCCCCGCGATACGCGCGGGGATTTTGCTGGCCGTGATCGTGGTCGCCGTCGTCGCGGCGCAAGGAGCGCAGGCGCAGACGCCCGCTGCTGCGTGCGGCGCGTGCCACGCGCAGGAGTACGACGGCTGGGCAGCGTCGGCCCATGCGCACGCGGCAGAATCCCGGGCCTTTCAGTCGCTGGCGGGCGCGGCCTCGGCAGTGGCCGGCTGGGGTTCCGATGGGTGCTACCGGTGCCATGCGCCGCTGGCGCAAGGGGGCGCGGGGGCAGCCGCCGGCGTGTCATGCGAGGCGTGCCACCTGATGGAGCGGGTGGGCGGCGCGGGCAATGGGGATTTCTCGCTGGCGACCGATGGCGTCCTGCGGAGTGCGAAGGCTGGCCGGGCTCCGCACCCCACGTCTGCCTCTCCCCTGTTTGGCGACGCGCTGTTCTGCGCGGCCTGCCACGAGCAGTATCACCCGGTCAGCGGCGTGGCGCTTCAGAGCACGTACACGGAGTGGGTGAACAGCGCCGGCTCCCACGGCGGCAAGACGTGTCAGACGTGTCACATGGCGGAGGCATCGGGCGGTCATGCGTTCGGGCCCAGCGTGGCGGACGATGCGGCCAAGGGCGAGGCGCTGGCGCGGGCGATCACGCTGGAGGTCCGCTGGCCGGATTCGGCGCAGGCGGGCAGGGCCCTCATTGTGGACGTGCGGCTGGAGAACACCGGGGCCGCCCACGCCCTGCCCACCGGCAAGCCGGAAGGCTACGAGATGTGGCTGGAGATGGCGGCCACGGTGGGCGGGCAGACGGTGTTCACCGAGTCGCTGCCGTATGGCGTGGTCTTCGCAGATGATGAGGGCAACTACGATCCGCGGGTAACTTCCTCGGATGCGGCAAGTCTGTTGCGGGATCATCGGCTGTTCCCCGGCCGCGCGGTGGTGGAGCGGTTCGCCTTTGTCGTCCCGGCGGACGTGCGTGGGCAGGTGGACGTGGAGGTGCGGCTGATGTACCGACGGACTCCGTCTTGGCTGTCGGAGCGGCTGGGGCTTCCGTCAGTGCCGGCGATGTTGGTGCGCCGCGCATCGGCGGCGGTGCCGGTGGTGGAGCCGCCCCCGCGTCCAACGTATGTGGCTCCCACGCCCACGGCGACCCTGGCGCCAACGCCAACCCCTGTGCTGGAAGGCAGCGGGACAGTAGAAGAAGAGGGCTGGCTTGGGTCGTTCCTGTTGGTCGCGGGGTTGGTGCTGGTCAGCGTGGCGGCCTGGGCGCTGAAGGCGCGCGCGGTGTAGCCTGCGCCCACCGGCTACGATTTACGGGCCGTTGCGAAGGCCGCAGCCCGGCGACTGAGCAGTTCGCCGTACAAGGCCACAATCTGGTCGGCGATGTGGGGCCACGCGAAGCGTTGCGCCCACTCGCGGGCGTTTTTCCCCATCTTGTCGCGCAGTTCGGGTTCATCCAGGAGCAGGCAGAGTTTCTCGGCGAGTGCGTTCGGGGAGTTGGCCGGGAACAGAAGCCCGGTCAGGCCGTCCTGGATGGTGTACATGAGGCCGCCTGCCTTGGACGCGATGACCGGAACCCCGCAGGCCATGGCCTCCACCGCCACCATGCCGAAGGACTCGTAGTAGGACGGCACAACCACGACGTAGGCCGCCGAGTAGTAGTACGGCAGGGCGTCCTGATCTTTTGACCCCAGGAAGGTAACCAGGTCCCGCAGTTCCAATTGCTCGCGCAGTTCACGCAGGCGCTGTTCCTCTGCCGAGCGCGTGGCTTCGGTGTCCTCGCCCTCGCCGCCGATGATGGAGACGCAGATGTTGTCGCAGAAGCACGGCGTTTCCTTCGCGAGGATGGCGATGGCTCGGAACAGGGTCTCAATGCCCTTGAGCGGCTCAATGCGGCCCACGTACAGGATGAGTTTGCGCTCCGGCGGGATGCCGATGCGGGCTTTTGCGGTCTCCACGGGGATAGGCCGAAAACGTTCGGTGTCCACGCCCGCCGGGATGACCCGAATCTTGGCGGGGTCTGCGCCGTAGAGCCACGCCATCTGCGCCTTCTCCAGCGGGCTGGCGGCGATCAGGCAATCGGCCCACTGCATGACCTGTTCTTCCACCTGGATGCGCAGGTCGGTTTCCAGTTCCTGGGGCGACGCCGCGACGGCGTTTTTCATGTGGCCCAGGGTGTGGAACACGTGGACGACGGGAACTCCCCAGGTGCGTTGGAGTTCGTGCGCGACCCAGCCCGAAAGCCAGTAGTGGCTGTGGATGAGGCTATAGGCGGCGCGCTCTCGGTCGGCAAACTGGACAAGGGCCTGGGTGAATTCCGGCAGGTGGTGGAAGATTCTGTTCTTGTCGTAGGGGGTCTTGGGGCCGGCGGGAAGGTGGATGACCCGCGCGTTGGGCGCAAATTCTTGCACCAGCGGCGCATCGGGCGATTGCTGGCGGGTGAAGACGTCCACGGCCATCCCTCGCGTGCCCAATTCGCGCGCCAGGTCGCGCACGTACACGTTCATGCCCCCGGCTTCCTTGCCGCCGAGTGTGGCCAGGGGCGATGTGTGGACGCTGATCATGGCGACGCGGAGCGACACAGGCTACAACTCCTGACTAGGGTTCCAGCGGCTCGGGGCTGACGAGCACGTTGTGCACTGTGGTGCGGACGGCACCGAACCGGAACTTGTACTCTTCATCGCCGCGAAGGAAGTCAAACTGCTCCCTGCGCGTCTCAATGGCGTGGCGAATGCAGTAGGACAGCAGGACGATGCCCGGGCTCATCGCCGCGTACTCCTCGGGGTCGTAGCCGGAGTTGTACACGAGGATGCGGTTGTCGTAGTCAAAGTTCAGCATGCTGGCGGCGCGGTTGCCATTGACGAAGATGAACGCAAGGCTGAGCCAGCCGCAATGGAAGAAGGTGTGGCACACGTCCCGGAAGAATGCCACCATCTTCTCGTCCATGAAGGCGTCTTTCTCTGGGTTGCTCTTGCGGTGCAGGCGGATGAACGCCTCAATGTCTTCATCCAGCGTGGCCGGGTCGTCGGCAATGCGCCAGCGGGTGTCGGCAGCGGATTCTATGCGGCGTATCTTGCGGCGGATCTCGTGGCGCTGCTTCTTGTCCAGGCTGTCCAGGTACTCGTCCCAAGTGGCGGGCAGGGGAATCACCGGGCAGACTTCCTGCACGCTGGCACGGGCGTAGAGGCCGCGTTCTTGCGCCATGCGGGCGATGGACTGGTGGGTGGGCGATGCCTCTCGGATGTTGCAGAGGTCCACATAGCGCCAGGCGGGCGCGTCGGGGCTGGTGAGGTAGTCCAGAATCGCCGTGTACAGCGCCGCCTCGTATCCAGGTGCAGCCACGACGTCCAGATAGTCGGATACATCCACGCAGCCGACCCAGCGGAAGGTGTGCAGGCCGGCCGGGCTGGTAACCCGGCACAGGGGGGCGATGCCCACGAGCGTGCCGTCATCGTCGCGCAGGGTCAGCAGGTGCAGTTCGCCCTCGCCCAGATGCTTCCACCACGTGGCCTGCCACTCCCACGTTAGGAACACAGTGCGGAGCGGACTGCGCTCCAGAAGCGCGTTCCACTCGGCGTGCAACTGTTCAAATCCGCTGGCGTCGTGCAGGACCTGCGTTTTCATCGCGGCGTTGCGCACCATCCATACCGGACTGCAGCCCTCACGAGCATCTGGGAGCGTGAGGGCTTTCACAAGGGGATTATACACGACGAGAGACTGGTGAACAAACCGCGTGGGCCGTTGTGAGGCTGCGCGGCGTGTGTCGTGGTGCGGCCGGCGCTGGCACGCTATGGGAATGGCCAACGCGCCACTACGGGCGGCGGACCGTGCTCGGGTTAGGCCGAAGCCTGCTGCCGTGGCGCAGGCACCGGGCAGACCAGGTCGCAGTGGGCGATGATCTGCTCGGCCTCTTCGGGTGCGAAGAGTTCGGTTACCGTGAGCCCCTCGTCGCAGCAGGTGATTTCGCGGGTCAGTTCGCAGACCAGCGTGTCGGGCTTGCCCCTCTCGCGGAGCAGTTTGCGGATGCGGTTCCGTGCGAGCATGAGACCATCGGTTCCCTTCGTGATCATCGGCAGACCTCCAAATGGGGCGACGGGGTACGGCCCCGCGCCAAGTTTCCCTATCCGTTGGCTATGATTATAGCATAATATTATTGCAATGTCAAGATGTGATAAGAATCACTTATATTTGTGCTGGTCTTCACAGGGTTGTGGAAAAACGCACACACGTGGCGAGGGGTGGAATTTGCAAATTGGGCGGAGTTGTGGTAATATAGGCTCCCATGAACGACGAGAACAACGTTCATGGGCAGTGCGGCCCGCAACCTTGGGTTGGCGGGCTTTTTGTTTGGCAGCGGCAGTCACGCACGATTATAACCAGAGGAGGAGTGGAGATGGCAGACACAACGAACATCAAAGGCAGTCGGCTCACACGAGAGGAGGTGCTGCAGCAAGCAGAGGAAGCCCGCGTGCGGTTCGTTCACCTGCAATTCACAGATGTGGTTGGCATCGTCAAAGGGGTTACGCTGCCGGTGGATCAGTTGGAAGACGCGATGGCGCATGGGGTCTGGTTTGACGGGTCGTCCATCGCCGGCTTCGCCCGCATCGCGGAGAGCGACATGTACCTGGTGCCCGACCCATCCACGTTCGCGCTGGTGCCGTGGGAGAGCGGCGATGAAGTGCGCACTGCCCGGATTCTGTGCGACGTGTACACGCCCCATGGGGATCCGTTCGCAGGGGATCCGCGGCAGGTGCTGCGCCGCATGATGAACGAGGCCGCGCAAATGGGGTTCGTGTACAATACCGGGCCGGAACTGGAGTTTTTCTTGTTCCACCGCGACCAAAACGGATATGGCACTCCATCGCTCCACGATCAAGGTGGGTATTTTGACCAGTCTACTGACAGGGCAGTGGAAGTGCGCAAATACATGGTGAACGCCCTGAAAGCCTTCGGTATTCGCGTGGAAGCGAGCCATCATGAAGTGGCGCCAGGCCAGCACGAGATTGACTTTGAGTACGCGGACGCGCTCCATGCAGCGGACAACGCGGTAACGTTCAAGTACGCGCTGAAGGCGGTGGCGGGCGCTTTTGGCCTGCACGCTACCTTCATGCCCAAGCCCATCGCCGGCATCAATGGGTCGGGTATGCACGTGCACCAGAGCCTGGCCTACCTGGATTCGGGGAAAAACGCCTTCGCCGACCCAAGCGACCGCTACGGGCTGTCGGCGGTGGCGCGGCACTTCATCGCCGGGCAGATGGCGCACGCGCGCGGCATGTGTGCTGTGCTGTCGCCGCTGGTGAACTCGTACAAGCGGCTGGTGCCGGGGTACGAGGCGCCCGTGTACATCAGTTGGGCGCGGATCAACCGCTCGGCCCTTCTGCGGGTGCCGCAGGTGAGTCCGGCCAAGGTGGAGCAGACGCGCGTGGAACTGCGCTGCCCCGACCCGTCGTGCAACCCGTATCTGGCGTTCGCGGTGATGTTGGCGGCGGGGCTGGATGGCATTCGGCGCAAACTGGAGCCGCCAGAGTCAGCCGAGGAAGACCTGTATCACCTGCCCGCGGAGAAGCGCCAGAAGCACAAGACGTTGCCCGGCTCGCTGTGGGAGGCCCTGCAGGAACTCCAGCGCGACGAGGTCATCAAGGAGGCGCTGGGCAGCCATGCCTACGAGAAATTCGTGGAAGCCAAAACCCGGGAGTGGGATGAGTACCGCACGTGCGTCCATCCGTGGGAGTTGGAGCGGTACTTGAACATCTACTAGCGGCGTAGCGACGTCCCAGATGGAACACCTGCGCCGGCCTAGTCGCTTGACACCTGCGGACAACCCTGCTAGGCTGTGACAGCAGTTCGGACTGGCCGTCGGGAGTATCACAAAGGAGTGTGAGGCATGAAAGACAAAGGGCTGACGCTTATCCTGAAGGCGATTGACGTATCGCTGGATGTGCGGAAACTCCTGGTCGCCGTTGTGGGGCTGGCGGCCACGCTGGGAGTGGCGGCGTTCCTGGCGTTCCTGGGGAGCCGCACAGGGGACGCGGGGTTGTTCCTGTTCACGCTGCTGGCGTTCATTGCGGTCTGGGTGGGGCTATCCCTTCTGTACGGGATGATCACCCGCATGAGTTACCTGCACCTGACGCGCGGCGACGCGGGTTCGTGGCAGGAGGCTCTGGGCTACGCGCTGGGGCACTGGGCCAGCCTGATGTTCACGGGGCTGGTGATGGCCCTCGCGGTGCTGGGCGTGTTCCTGGTTGAGGTGATTGCGCTGCTCCTGGGTCGTATCCCGTACCTGGGCGAACTGCTCGCGTCACTTGCGTTTCTGCCGCTGACGCTACTCAACGCGTTCGCTCTGCTGGTGGTCATCGTGGGGTCTTGGCTCATCTATCCCATCATTGCGGCCGAGGGCACGGGGGTCGCGGCCACAATCCAGCGGGTTGTCGGCCTGGTGCGGCGCTCGCCCGGGCAGGTCGTGGCCTACATTGCCATCGCCATCATCGTGGTGGGGTTCGCGTCGTGGATCATCTTCGGCCTGGGATATGGCGGGGCACTGCTGACGGCGGGCGCGACGATGATCGGCGCGGGGTCGCGGCTTGAGCGGATGTTTGGCGGGTTCAGTCCTGGGATGGGGATGTACGGGATGCCTTACGGGTTCGGAGGGATGCCCTATCGTGCGAGCGTGCCGTTCACGATGCAGTTGGCGCAATTGATCTACGCGGTGGGCATCGCGGCGCTTGTAGCCATCCTGGCGGCATTTCCGGCGGTGTTCGTGATGTCGGCAGCGACGGCCACGTACCTGACGGTGGCGGAGTCCGAGGCGGCACCTGCGCAAGGGAGCGAGGCTGAGCCGAAGCCCTGATTCGTGGAGAGCCTCCCTCTTGGGTTGGGCGTGAAGAATTCACCGCAGGGACGCTGAGGGCGCAAAGACTCAGGGAGCAGAAGGCAGGCGCATTTGCCCTGCTGCTTGGTCTCGGTGTCTCGGCGCTCTCTGCGGTGCAAAGATGCCCCGCCAATACTGGACAGCGGGTCAATTTGACAGGAAGGGGGCTTCCCAATAGAATGGCCCATGTGTGGCGCATTCGTCTAGCGGCCTAGGACACCTCCCTCTCAAGGAGGAGATCGGGGGTTCGAATCCCCCATGCGCTACCAGAAAGCCCCGCACTGTCGGGGCTTTTGCTTATTTGCACACTTGACGGCGACAAGGAGGGCCATGCGACCCAAGTTGCGTCCCATCCAACCGCAATGGGGGCAACAGGACGGGCGGCCGGTGCTTGTCCTGCGCGACCCGCTGGCGCTGAGCGGGAAGGTGCTGGCCGTTCCACAGCCGCTTGCGCCTCTGCTCGCGCTGTGCGATGGAACGCGGGACGAGAGCGCGCTGCGCGCGGCGCTGGAGATTCGCGCAGGCGTGCGCTTGTCGCCTGATGTGCTCGCGAGCATTCTCCAGCAACTGGATGACGCGCTGCTGCTGGAGAACGAGCGGTCGGCCGAGGCCCTACGCGCGGCGCTGGATGCGTACCGGTCCGCACCGTTCCGTGCGCCTGCGTCCGCCGGCGGCGGGTATCCCGATGACGTGGCGGCGCTGTCCCGGATGCTGCAGGGCTATCTGGACGCGGCGGGGGATGTGCGCCGTTTCCCGAACGCCCGGGGGCTTGTGTCGCCTCACATAGACTACATGCGCGGGGGCGGCGTGTACGGCGGCGTGTGGGCTGCTGCCGCCGATGCAGTGCGCCAGGCAGAGGTGGCAGTGATTTTCGGAACGGACCACATGGGGGATTTCTCGCCGTTCACGCTGACAAGGCAACACTACGCGACGCCGTTTGGCGTTCTCCCGACCGACAGGGATATTGTGGACACGGTCGCCGCCGCAATCGGGGAAGACTGGGCATTCCGCGACGAAATTCACCATCGGAACGAGCACTCGGTGGAACTTGCCGCGGTCTGGCTGCACTACGTGAGGGGCGGGAGACCGTGCGCTGTCGTGCCCGTCCTGAGTGGCTCGTTTGAGCGATTTGTGTGCGGCCAGGAGACGGCGCGGGACGATGCGGTGATCGCGCAGGGGATATCCGCCCTGCGGCGGGCGCTGGAAGGGCGGCGGAGCGTGGTCATCGCCGCGGTGGACCTGGCTCACACGGGGCCTGCGTTTGGGGACACAGTGCCCGCCGGGCTTGTGCAGCGCGCTATGGGTAAGAAGGCAGACCAGGCGCTCATGGAGCGGATGTGCGAGGGGGATGCGGACGGGTTCCTGGCGCTCATCCGAGAGGAGGGCGACCGGCGGCATATCTGCGGGTTGCCGCCCATCTACCTGGCGTTGCGCCTGCTGGAGCCGGCGAGGGGGCACGCGGTTGCCTATGACCACGCGCCGGCTGACGCTCAGGGCACGTCGTTTGTATCGTTCTGCGGCATTGTCTGGGAGTAGGACGTGAAGCGGGGAGACGTCTGGCCGACGCCCGAAGACCTGCGCCGCGCACTGCAGGGGCCTCTGCCTGGCCGCGCGGCGCAACTGTGGATGGCACCCCAGCCACGCCCGATGGACGCCGACCACCAGCCGCAGATGGCCGCCGTGCTTTTGCTGCTGTACCCCACCGATGTGGGCTGGTGTTTCCCGTTGACCTTGCGCACCCACGGCGTTGCGAACCACCAGGGGCAGGTGTCGCTGCCCGGCGGGGCGAGGCACGGGCGGGAAAGCCTGAGGCGCACGGCCCTACGCGAGACCGCCGAAGAATTGGGCGTTTCGGCGCGGGGTGTGGAGATTCTCGGGCAACTGACGCCTCTGTACGTTGCGGTGAGCGACTTCCAGATATTCCCGTTCGTCGGGTGTATGCCCGTTCGGCCCGACTTCCGGCCGAGCCCGGACGAAGTAGCCCAGGTGCTGGAGACACCGCTGGAGATGCTGCTAGACGAGCGGATTCGGTTTGAGGAAGATTGGGACTTGCCCGATGGGCGACACCTGCATGTCCCCTATTTTCTCATTCAAGGCCACAAGGTCTGGGGTGCTACGGCGGTCATTTTGGGCGAGTTTGTGTGGCTTCTGCGGCGGTTGGCGCTGGAGACGAAATGACCCGGCGCAGAGGCCGGGTCGGGTACGGTGCAGGACCTTGTCGTGCGTGCGGGCCTACTTGCCGCCCTTGATGGGCTTGCCGAACAAGGGGGCCAGCAGGCACAGGTTCAGTGCCCCAACGACGATGAACAGGATGCCCAGCAGCAGGAGAATGACCTCCAGTGCGGTGCTCCAATTGGGGCCGAAGAGCGCCAGCACGACCAGGATGATGCCCACGACGATGCGCAGCGCACGTCCTGTGGTGCTGCTCATGAATCCGACGAAGTCCATCTCTACCCCTCCCATGTATGATATTTGGGTTATCCGATAGAGATAACACTCGTGGGCATAATCCGTTGCGGCATCGGGCGGTTTTTGCGGCAAAAAAGGAAAGCCGAGGGGGATTGCCCTCGGCTTCGCCGGTTGGTGTGTGCCGCTACGCTTTGGAAATGGCTTCCTGCGGGCACTCGTCCACGCATGTGCCGCAGTCGGCGCACTTCTCGGGGTCAATCACGTAGGACTCATCGCCTTCGCTGATGGCCTCCTCGGGGCATACCGCAGCGCACGCGCCACAAGAGATGCACAGTTCGGGGTCAATTTTGTGAGCCATGGGAACTCTCCTCGCATTATTGGTTTGGGATGCCTCAACGGTTCAATCGGCGATTACTATATGCGATTTGTGAAATTCGTCAAAAACGCCTTTGGATTGCGTTTGCCCAGAATATGACGGAGGTCATGGCGGCCAGTGGCGAGAGGTGCTATCTTCAGGCCAAGATACCTTGATGGAGGGCAGTGCAATGGAAGAGCGACGTGGCATTGTAACTGCGGGCGGGCAGCCGCTGACGCTGGTGGGGACTCCTGTGGCGGTGGGTCAGAAGGCGCCTGATTTTCGGCTGCTGGACAATGATGGGCGCCCGGTTACTCTGGCCGATACTGCGGGCAAGGTGCGGCTGATCAGCGTTGTGCCATCGCTGGACACCCGCGTGTGCGACCTGCAGACCCGGCGGTTCAACGCCGAGGCCGACAAACTCGGCGATAAGGTGCGCATTCTTACAGTGAGCGTGGACCTGCCGTTCGCACAGAAGCGGTGGTGCGGGGCGGCTGGCGTGGACCGACTACAGACGCTTTCGGATCATTACGACACCAATTTCGGGCTTGCCTACGGCGTGCTCATCAAGGAGAAGCGGCTTCTGGCGCGGAGCATCTTCATCGTGGACGAGCACGACATCGTGCGCTACGTGCAGATCGTGCCCGATCTGGGTCAGGAGCCTGATTACGAGGCGGCACTGGACGCGCTGAAGAAAGTCCTGTAAAATAAGCACAGCCTTGTGCTGAGGGTGGGACACGTGCCGCTGAGGATTAGCCCGGACACGTTTGATGAACTGGTGGTTCAGGCGCTGGAATCCCTGCCCGACGAAATCCGCGAGAAACTGGACAATGTGGCCATCATGGTTGAGGATTATCCCACCAGGGCGCAACTTCGCGCCGGAGGCGTCGGGCGGGGAATGCTCCTGTTCGGCCTGTACGAGGGCGTGCCACTGACGGGCAGGACTTCGGGGTACAACATGGTGATGCCAGACCGCATCACGCTGTTCCGCGAGCCAATCCTTATGGCTTGCCGAAGCCTGGACGAGGTCCGTCGGACAATTGCGCACACGGTCCTACACGAGATCGCGCACCACTTCGGGATTTCGGACGCGCAGCTCCGGGAAATCGGCGCGTACTGATTCAGCGCAGAGGGATGATCACATTGCCCGCGAGGATGGGCTGCCCCTCTCTTTCTACCCAGACGCGGATGTGATAGAGTCCGGAACGGTCCAGTTCGGTGAAGCGAATGGTCGCTCGGAACCTGCTCCCCTCCACCAGGGGCTTCAACGCGTGGAACGTTTCCGCGCGGGGGGTGTACGAGCCGGTCTTGTTGAGGTCCGCCACACTCATGGGAGTGGGCAAAGGCTCGTAGGCCAGGTTGATGAGCGGTGAGGATGCGCCAGGGAGCAGCCTGCCCGCGATTGCCACGGCGTCACCCGGGCGCGCCGATTCGGCGACCGGCTCAAGGACCACGTATCTGTCCACGAATTCCTGGGCAATCCGCACCTCGCCCAGCGTTGGGTTGTATCCGATTCCGATTCCAACGTGCGTGTGGGAAGGCTGCAGGATGTTCTCGCGGTGGCTGGCGCTCTCCATGAGCGTTTCCTGCGCCTGCTCCACGATTTTCTGCCAGTCTTGGATGGGAATTCCCGAGCCTGTGGTGGATCGCTGATAGTAGGCGTACACGTTCTCGCGGACGGCATCGCGCCCGCCTGCGAAGAAGTAGCGGTGCTCGGGGCCGTAGCCCGCCAGGTTCCAGTGGCTCAAGTAGACATAACTCGCCATCTCCTCGGCATGTGCCCGGGCAACGCGGACTGCGGTCTCATCCCACTGGACGGGCAAGAGTCCCGCGGCCCGACGGTCTCGGTTGATGAGTTCCAACATGTAGCGGGCATAGGGTTCCAGGTCGGGCAGCGGAACGGGAGTTCGGGTGGGCGGCAGAGGCAACGTGGGTACAAGGGTGTTCGTGGGGCGCGCCGTAGGCGTGGGCTGTGGGGTCCGCGTGGGAACCTGCACCGTGGCCACAACGGGCGGTGGACTGACCACCGCCGGTGTGGGCGTGGTTTGTCCAGCACAGCCCACAAGTAGGATCGTCAGTGCAATGCCAATCGGGAGGACCGCGCTTCCGGTCAATCGTATCCCAGTCATCTTCATCTCGTCTCCCCTCGCTTCCGGGCGATGGTCTCTCGGTAGGCTTGTGCCGTCCGACGCGCCACAGCATTCCAGTCCAGGCTTTGCTCCACAGCGCGGCGGGCAGCAGTCCTAAGCCTCTGTCGGAGGGCCGGGTCATTGACAAGGGCCAGGAGGTGGCTCTCCAGGTCGTCCAGGGAATCGGCGACAAGCGCCGTTTCGCCCGAGTGCACGATGTCCTGCGTGCCCGACCGATCTGTGGTTACGGCGGGCAGGCCACACGCCATTGCTTCTAGTAAGGCCATGCCGAAGCCCTCGCTCTGGCTCGGAAACGCGAAGATGTCCATCGCGTTGAGGTAGGCCGGGGTTCGCATCCACGGCTGGAATCCCACAAGGCGGAAGCGATCGGCTAGGCCATTGTGCAGGACCTCACGCTCAACTCGTTTCTTGAGCGGGCCGCCGCCGACGAGGAGAAAGCGCAGGCGGGGATCCTGCTCCGCTAGCCGCTGGCCGATGCGAACGAGTTCCACGATCCCCTTGCTGGGCACGAAGCGGGACAGGAAGCCAATGACAATATCTTTCTCGCCGAAGCCGAGGGCGGCGCGCATGGCTGCGCGGAGCGAGGCGTCGGGGCGGAACAGGTCCATGTCAATGGCGTTGTGGATCACAAAGGCCCTCGCCCTGCTTGCACTGAGTTCCTCGGCGGCAGGCTCGCTTACGGCGATGTAGGCCGTGAACTGGTTGACTACGGCCACCATGAGCGCGCGCATGAGGGCCCCCACGATGGGCGGTCGCTTGGGCCGCTCTATCATGGAGTGCTTGGTGATGATGGTCGGGAATCCCATGCGGGCAGCCTTGCGCATCAAGGCGAGCACGAACGGGCTTTCCACCGTGTGGCCGTGGACGATGTCATGGTCGCGTTCGGCGAGCAAACGCCCCAGTTGCGTAATCATGGAGGGGTCCAGGGCCGGATCGGATCCGTCAGGCAGACGCAATGTCAAGCCATGCAGGCGCACGACTTCCACGCCGGGCGGGATGATGACCGGAGTGGCCTCGCCCTTGCGGGGGCGGACCTCGCGGTGCGTAACGACGGACACGTGGTGCCCCAGGCGAGCGAGTTCGCACGACAGGGCGTACACATGGTTCTCAATGCCCCCGACGCTGGGCGGATAGCAGTCGGTGATCATGCAGATGCGCAGGGGAGCGTCCGACAATTGCGGCATAGGTTCAGTCCTCAGGCTCCTTCCACTCGGTGCGATCCACGGCGACGTAGGGATAGGCCATGTCTTCTGTCAGGAAGGCTCGGGCCATGCGTTTGGTGTTGTAGGCGAATCCCACCCGGCCCAGGCGGTCCAGGACGATGAGTCCCGCGGTGCCAGCCACGCGCGCGGCCAGGGTCTGGATGGCGCGCTCGGCGGCCTCGTTTGGGGCCAGGCCTGCCTCAAGCCACTGCACGGCGCGTTGCGCGAGTACCATGCGCGCGATGGCTTCGCCAAATCCGGTGCAGGCGACGCCGCCGATGGTGTTGTCCGCGTAGAAGCCGCACCCCACCAGCGGGACATCGCCCACGCGCCCGGGTAGTTTGTTGGGGGTGCCACCGGTGGAGAGGCCGGCGGCGATGTTGCCGGAAGCATCCAGGGCCACGGCTCCCACGGTATCGCTGCGCGGCTCAAAGGCATTGCCGAGATGCGAACGGCCTTGCCGCTGGTATTCCTGCCAGATGGCGCGCTCGCGTTCCACGATGAGGTCTTCGTTGTCGCAGAGGGGCATGCCGCGCTGCTGGGCGAATCGCTCCGCGCCTTCGCCCACGAGGAGCACATGGGGGCTTTCCAACACGAGGCGGGCTAGATGAATGGGCTGGGCGATGTGCTTCACGCAGGCCACAGCGCCTACGTTCAGGGTTGCGCCATCCATGAGACTGGCGTCCAGTTCCACTTCGCCATCGCGGGTAAGGCAGGATCCCCGGCCGGCATCAAAGATGGGATCGTCTTCCATGGCGCGGATGGCGGTCTCTACGGCATCCAGCGCCGAGCCACCGTCGCGCAGGATGGCATAGCCGGCGCGCACAGCGGTTAGGCAGCCCCGGGCATGCGCATCTACCTGGTCGTCGGGGATGGCCCACGCCCCGCCGTGTACGATCATGGCAACAGTCATCTGCTGGTATCTCCCATGCGGGATTTCCGGCGGCTATTCTACTCCCATTGCACGCAGAAGGCAATGTCGGGCTTGTGGCAGCACTCGGCCGCGGGCAAAAAGAAAGGGCTGCGGTCCCTGGGATACGCGCCCTTTCTGTCTGGCAAGGCGGGAGTGGATGGGAGTCGAACCCACCTAGGACGCCTCTGCAGCGCCCCACAGACGGTTTTGAAGACCGCGGAGCCCACCGGGACTCAACCACCCCCGCCGATAGTGTACATGAAATCTCCCTGACCGTCAACTTTGTCAACGAAGAGACTGGGCTTGTCTGTTCTGTTGGCAGATTGCACGCACCTGTTTCGTTCTATCATTGCGAGCGGAGCGAAGCAATCCCGGGTATGTGGGAGATTGCTTCGTCGCTGCGCTCCTCGCAATGACAAAGGGGATGTCATTGCGAGCGAAGCGAAGCAATCCCGGGTATGTGGGAGATTGCTTCGTCGCTGCGCTCCTCGCAATGACAGTCTGGCGGGGTTGCTTCGGGCGCTGCGCGCTCTCGCAATGACAGTCCGGCGGGGTTGCTTCGGGCGCTGCGCGCCCTCGCAATGACAGTCTGGCGGGATTGCTTCGGGCGCTGCGCTCCTCGCAATGACGGTTACAAATTGGTCAGAGTGCCCCTTGACATCGCGTGAAATAGACGCTATGCTGTGCATGCAGTTTTGGCTAAGGACTGGCCGCGCTATTGAGTTGTTGCGGGAGGATAGCCATGATACGCACTCGCTGGGTCTGGCTGGGTATTGTGGCCTTGGCGCTTGTCCTTGCTCCGCTGGCCATTCGGGGCCCGGCGAGCGCGGATCCGTCCCTGAGCGTCTGCGCCTGGGCAAAGGATGAACTGGGCAACGGCATCCCCGGCGCACTTATGACGCTGTGGGGGCGGAGCGGCAGCACATGGTACACGCTAGCAAGCGGTTACACCGATTCCACAGGAAACCGGCTCCTCATCTACACCGGCCCTGACTATGAACGTTACGCCGTAACCGAGAACAACCCGCCGGGGTATGTCTCTGTCTCGGCTTCGGGCCTGGGCTGGACGACGATCAACGCTGACCGCGTGGAGGCCACGTCGCCACCGCCCAGTTGCGCGACGTTCATTGACCGGCTCGTGCAGGGCACGTCAACCCCCACGCCGACCCGCACGCGCACCAATACGCCCGGGCCCACGAATACCCCCACCAAGACACCCTCGGTTGTTACGCTGTACCGCATCCAGGGCAGGGTGGAGGATACCTTTGGCACCGGCCTGGCGGGCTGGACGGTGCGTGCAGACCTATGGACAGGCTCGTCTTGGCAGATTCCGGCGGACATCACTACCACCGCGTGGGATGGGAGTTTCACCCTGGAGGTGAACACGCTTGGGTTGACCGGGTACTTCCGCATTGTCCAATGGCAGATGCGGGACGGCTACACCGCGTTCAGCGCCTCTAGTACCCTGCCCAATAGTGACGTCGTGGATGCCACGACCATCCTGACAACCCTGCCATCGCCGGGGACATGGGGCCAGGCAACCTTTGTGCGCCGGGCTCCAACGCCGACACCAACCGCCACAGCGGTGGATAGCCGCATCGTGGGCTACGTGCTGCAGGACTTGCCGGAGCCTATCGCCATTCCTGGGGTTACGGTAACCCTGTACCAGAAGATGCCCGATAGTTCGCTGGTTCTCCTGGGGGTGGACGTAACCGATGAATTCGGATTCTTTGAGTTCGTGGGCAAGTGGCCCAATATTACGTTGCTGCTGGTGGAGACTGACCCGGTGGGCTTTTACTCCACGCGGGCGGTGGGCGATGCCTTCTGGCACGTCCTCACGCCCAATGAGATTCAGGGCGATCCTGTGCCGACGCACTCCGACTGCCTGTACTTCTTTGACCTGCCGCTGCCTACGGCGACGCCCACGCCGACGGAAACGCTGACGCCATC
>JARYMK010000005.1 GCA_029907165.1 Anaerolineae bacterium | reverse complement strand
ACGGTAGTTTGACTTGCCTTTTTTGGCGATCTGCTTCTTGCTGCGTCCCTCTCGCGCAGGGTGCAGCAGTTCAATGCCATAGGAATCAGCGACGCCAAGGATTGTCGGTTGTGCCAAGAACAGGTTCGTCCAATACCAGTACTTCTTGAAGAGCCGAAAGAGCCGTGTTCTGTCCGGAAGGCTGGGAAACAAATGAAGCCAGTCGCGCTTGATCCATCGGTAGAAGGCTCTGTTGCCCACGCCCTTGAGAGCGAACAGCAGCCCCAAGGTCACCACTTCACTTGGGTACAGGTGCGCTTGGCTGTGTTTCGGCACATCCGACATCACGTCATCTACCCGGCAGAACAAAGTTATGATAAAATCTTCTGTAGTCATGGGGCATTCTCCTTTCTGTATGGTCTCTCAACCACAGTTTGGAGAAGCCCCATGACTCTGTCAAACTAGCACCATTGGTTAAAGAACCTCTGGCGGCGTAAAGGTCGCATGGTCTTGCTTGTGGTGGGTCTCGCCATCGGCGTCGCCACCGCGGTGGCGCTGATGGCGATCACCGAGGCGATGCAGGCCGACGTCGCCGTCAAGATGGACGAGTACGGGGCCAACATCCTCGTTGTGCCGAAGGCCAATGACCTGGCCCTGTCCTACGGAGGCATCACCGTGGGCTCCGCCGCGTACGATGTGGCGACGCTCAGCATGCCGGACGTGGAGCGTATCGGCACCATCAAGAACGCGGCCAACATCAGTGTGGTCGCGCCCAAGTTGCTGGGCGCGGTGCCGCTCATGGGCCGTCCCGTGCTGCTGGCCGGCGTGCGATTCGCGGACGAGTTGCGGCTGAAGCGATGGTGGCGCGTGGAGCAGGGCATGGAGCCCTCGGAGGCCGCTGACGCCCTGGCAGGAGCGAGACTGGCTCAAAGTCTGGCCATCCAGCCCGGCGATGAGGTTGAGGTGAACGGACGGAGGTTCCGCGTCGTGGGCGTCCTCGCCGAGAACGGGTCGCAGGATGACGACATCCTATTCGTGGACCTGTCTGCCGCGCAACTGGCGCTGGACAAGCCCGATGCGGTGAGCCTGGTGGAAGTGGCAGCACTGTGCACCGCCTGCCCGGTGGAAGAGATGGTAGAGCAGATTAGCCACGTGCTGCCCCAAGCCCGCGTAACGGCGCTGCGCCAGGCCGTTACCCTGCGCATGGAGACGGTCGGGCAGTTGGGCCGCTTTGCGGTGGCCGTGTCGGCCGTGGTGATTGCCATCGGGGCACTGGTCGTGCTCACCACTATGCTGGGGGCGGTGGCCGAGCGGCGGCAGGAGATCGGCCTGTTCCGCGCACTAGGATTCCGCCAGCGCCATGTGGGGCGGATTATCCTGACCGAGGCGGCGCTGGTGAGCGCGGCGGGCGGGGCACTGGGCTACCTCGCGGGTATGGGAGCCGCCGTTACGCTGGCCCCGCGCGTGGCAAACGTAACTGCGCGGGTCCCGTGGGACCCCGTGCTGGCAGCGGCTGCTGTCGGCTGCGCGCTGGTGGTAGGCGTGCTGGCGAGCCTGTACCCTGCGGCGCAGGCGGCGCGCGTGGACCCCACCGTCGCCCTGCGTTCGTCGTAGCGGCATGACAGAATACGCTGTTGGAGAGATGCCCGATGATTGAACTGCACAACGTGAGCAAAGTGTACAATTCGGGCGGCGCGCCGGTCGTCGCCCTTCGCAATGTCAACTTGACCATCGCCGAGGGGGAGTTTGTCGCCCTGATGGGGCCATCCGGTTCGGGCAAGAGTACCCTGCTGACCATCATCGGCGGCATGAACTCGCCCACCGCAGGCCGCGTGATCGTGGATGGGATAGATGTGTACAGCCTCTCGCCCGAACGCCAGGCGGACTTCCGCTACGAGTATGTGGGGTTCGTGTTCCAGCAACTCCAGTTGTTGCCCTACCTTACGGCGCTGGAGAACGTGCTGCTGGCGCTCGCGATCGCGCCAACTCCGCGCACCGAGAAGATCGCCCGTGCCTATGAGATTCTGGCGCAGGTGGGGCTGAAGGGCAAGGAGCATCGTCTCCCCTCGCAACTGTCCGGCGGCGAACAGGGGCGCGTGGCGGTTGCCAGGGCGCTGGTGAACCGTGCGCCGATCCTGCTGGCCGACGAGCCGACCGGCAATCTGGACCGCGCCACAGGGATGCAGGTCCTAGAACTCCTGCGCGACCTGAACGGCGCCGGGCAAACGGTGGTCATGGTAACCCACGATCCGCAGGCGGCGGCCTGCGCGCGGCGCGTGGTCCACATCCTGGACGGGCAAATCGTCGGCGACACCGTTCCCGCTCCAGAGCACGCGCTCGCCCCCGCCGTTTTGCCTATATCCCAACCCGCCATAGAACCCTGTTCCAACGCCACGGAACGGGTACAATGAGCCTGTAGTTACATTCACAATTTTGGAGGAAAGCAAATGAGAGTTCGTTGGATTGCTTTGGCGACTATCGGAATCACAGCCATGCTGGTGGTGGCTCTGATGGGCGCGATGTGGTACATCGGCAGCCGCAACGTTGCGCAGGCTCAAGGGCCGCAGGGCTTCCTGGGCCGATGGGGGATGATGGGCCGCTTCTTCGGCGGAAACGGGGCGGCTGTCGGAACGCCCGCTCCCCAGGGCCAGCAAGCGGTCAGATGGGGCCCGATGGGCATGATGGGCCGCTACTACGGCAATGCCTACGGTGTCTCGGGCATGCCATGCCTGGGCGGCTTCGCTACGCCCGCTAACCCGGCCGGCGAGCCGATCACCATCGCCCAGGCCAAAGAGGCGGTGGAGAAGTACATCGCCACGCTCGGCTCCAGCAACTTGGCGGTGGACGAGGTGATGGAGTTCACCCAGAACTTCTACGCCATCGTCAAGGAGACTGATACGGGGATCGGCGCAATGGAATTGCTCGTGGACAAGTACTCGGGCGTGGTAGGGCCGGAATACGGGCCGAACATGATGTGGAACGCCAAGTATGGGATGCATCCCGCCGGCGTGCCCTCCTGCTGCTCTGCCGGAGGCGCCGCCACCACGACGATGACCGTAACGCCCGAGGAAGCCCTGAACATCGCGCAGCGGTGGCTGGACACGTACCGGCCGGGCACGACGGTAGAATCCCATGCGGACCCCTTCTACGGCTACTACACCATCCACACCTTGAAAGACGGGACTGTCAGCGGTATGTTGAGCGTTCACGGCGCGACCGGGCAGGTCTGGTACCACAACTGGCACGGGGACTTCGTGCAGATGGTCGGCGAAGAGTCGTAGGCGCGCAGCGCATCCGCACGGGCCGAACATAGCGCAAGCATCCGGGGCCGCACTGGCTCCGGATGCTTTTTGCCGCTGGGACGCTCGGCGCGCGTTCAGTTGTTACCAACCTTGCTCTCTATCGGAATGCGGGCGGTGATGCGAGTTCCCCGTCCCGGCTCTGACCGGATGTCCAGGCTCCCGCCCAGCAGCAGCACCCGCTCGCGCATGCCCACCAGGCCGAAGTGGCCCTCACGGGTGAGCGAGTCGGGGCCGTCCGGCAGCGCGAAGCCCATGCCATCATCGTCCACAGACAGCATGAGTTCTTGCTGGCCGAAGGATACCGCCAGAGTGATTTGGCTGGCGCGGGCATGTTGCACGGCATTCGTCAGGGCTTCCTGGGCCACGCGGAAGGCGGCGAGTTCCACATCGGGGCCGAGCCGTCGGGGTTGCCCGGAAACTCGGAGTTCCACGGGGGGCGTCTGAATCTCGCGGGCTAGCATCTCCAGCGCGGGAAGAAACCCCAGGTCTTCCAGATAGACGGGCCGCAAGGCGCGAATGAGCCTGCGAAGTTCGTTCAGCGTGTTCTGGGCCAGGGCGCGTGTGGCCCGGAGTGTGTCCAGCGCCGTGGGCACGTCGCCACGCTCCAGGGCGCGCGACGCCAATTGCAGCCGCTGAGTCATGGCGATCAGGTCCTGCACCGTCTGGTCGTGGAGTTCCCGCGACAGGCGCGCCCGCTCCGTCTCCTGGCCGCGCGTGATTCCCTCAATGTAGTCGCGCATGGACTCCTGATACCGGCGGATGCGCTCTATCATGTCGCGGAGCGCGCGCTGCAGGTCGCGGATCTCCTCCACGCCGCCCACGTCAATCTGCAGGCCGGAGAACTCGCCGCCTGTGATTTTCGTGGACGCGCTCACCAACCGCTGGAGCGGGCGAACGATGGTGCGCAGCGAGAAGTACAGGACGACAACCGAGAGGAGCACAGCAGCGCCGACCAACATGGGCACCAGGCTGGAAAAGCGCAGAATGGGCACGATCACATCATCCACCGGCTCCTCAACGATGACACGCCAGCGGGTCTCGCCCACGGTCGCAAACGAGGCAATGGTCTCCGTCCCGTCGGGAAAGAGGCCCGCGACGCTGCCCGTCAGCGCTTCTAGGGCGCGCTTGACCGCCGGACTGTAAGAGAGATCTTCGCCAGCCAGCGCGGGGTCTGGGTGAAAGACCGCACGTCCCGCATTGTCCACCACGTAGATGATGCCGCGCTTGCCGATTCGCGCGTCGCGGACGATGAGGGATATGCCCGTGCCGTCAAGGTACACGGCCCCGTGCGCCAGGCCGTCCTCAATCTGGCGGGCATACAGGCTTGCCATGGCTGTGTCCCGCTCGGCCACGAATTCGTGCATGGCGTGCTGATGGCTGTACACGCCGGTCAGGGTGAAGGCAACCAGCGCCAGCGTCAGCGGCAGGATGGCCCAGAGCCACAACTGCACTTCCAGGCGGCGGTACCATCTGCTCCGCGGTGGGGTCGTCGTCTCGTTCACGGCTACTCCAACACGATCCACCCGCGCTTCAGCGCTTCCGTAACGGCCTCGGTGCGGCTGGCCACGTTCAGTTTGCCGTAGATATTCGCCAGGTGGCCCTGCACCGTGCGGTCGCTAATGCCCAGCGCGCGCCCGATGGCGCGGTTCGTCAGCCCCTGGGCGGCAAGCCGCAGCACTTCAATCTCCCGTGCTGTCAGAGGTTCCACCTGCCCTGCCGCCTGAGCCGGGCCACCCTTCTGTAACTGCCGCAGGACTTTCTCGGTTACCTCAGGGCTGAGGGCGTGCTCTCCGCGGTGAACCTTCCGCACAGCCTCCAGCAGGGCATCGGCGTCAGCCGATTTTAGGATGTAGCCATCCGCTCCGGCCTGGAGCAGCGCGAGGACGTAGGGGTCCTCATCGTAGGCCGTGAGCACGAGGACCCGGGTATGGGGGAACTTCTCCTTGATCTGGCGGGTGGCCTCAATGCCGGTCATCTTTGGCATCTGCACGTCCAGAATGGCGATGTCCGGGCGGTGCTGCTCCACCAGTTGGACGGCCTCGGCACCATCGCCTGCCTCGGCCACTACCGCGATGTCGTCGGCCTCCTCCAGGAACTGGCGAATGCCCTGGCGCACCAGGGCGTGATCGTCCGCCAGAATCACCCGAATCTTCTCACCCATGCTGTCCTCCGTTTCCCAACCTCGCCTCACTCTCCGCAATCAGGGTGCCGGGGCATTCCCTGTCGCCGACGTTTCCTGTGCCCCGTACATCGCCGCCGCGCTCCACAGCGCCTCGGCCACCGACGCCCGCAACGACTCCGGCACTAGGACCTCGCAGTCCGGCCCCCAGCCCAGTATCCATGACTTCATCTCGCCCGGATGGGCCACGCGGAACCGCACAATGCACCCGCCGTCGCCGCAGTCTTCCACCTGCTGGGTCTCATGCCAGCGGCCCTCTTTCACGCGCCGCGCCACGGCCGGAGTGAAGCGCAGGACGACCTCGCGGGTGTCCTCACCCCACATAATGCCCCAGGCGCTCCGGAGGAGCGACGCCCCATCAAATCCCGGCTGCACGGTGAAGGTCTCCTCCAGCAGTTCGGCGTCCGAGATTCGCTCCATCTTGAAGGTGCGCACCTCGCCCGCGTGGGAAGCGTAGCCGATGACGTAGATGGCGTGGCCCGGCCACGAGGGAACGATCAGGTACGGTTCCAGCACCGTCTCGTAGGTATCCTCGCTCCGCAGCGACCGATACCTCATCCGCACCTTGCGCCCCGTCGCCCAGCCCAAAGTTACGACCTCAAAGGCGCGGGCGAACGGAGACCGTTCCTCGACCAGGCGGTCGGCGACCATCTCGTGGATAACGCGGCCCACTTCGGCGGGGAGCGCGTCGGCCAGCGCCACCAGCGCCCGCACGACGAACGGGTTCGGCTCGTCGCTGACGGTATCTAGCATTCGGGCCGCCAGGTACAGGGCCGCCGCCTCCTGCAGAGAGAAGTGAATGGGCGGCAGCGTGAAACGGTGGCCTTTCATCAGCCGCCAGCGCCAGTCCGGCTCCGCGACCAGGGGCAGCCGAAACGGCTCGTCCTGTAGGTCTTGCAGGTCGCGGTTGATGGTGCGGGTGTCCACCCCGCACAATCGCGCCAGTTCCGACGCCTTGTAGCCCCTGGGGTTCTGGTAGAACAACCGCTGGATGTACAACAGACGGAGCGAGCGATCCATGTGCCTCCTTGCGACCGCATACGAAACCGCATTCACCGCAGAGCGCGCGGAGACCGCAGAGATATCTGGAAATCTCTGCGACCTCTGTGTTCTCTGCGGTGATAGATGCCTCTGGCAGCGTACTGCTGCAAAGTATAGCACAGGCCGGGCGAGGCGCAATTCTGCGAGAAGCGCCCAGCAATCAAGCCCAGCCGCGTCGCTTTGACACGCGCTCGTCTTTGTGCCATACTGCACATAGTTGCTATTTCAGGGAGGACGACGTCATGAAAGCAGTGCGTTTGGTTGAAACCGGCAAGCCCCTTCAGTTGCAGGAAATCCCTATTCCCGCCATCGGCGACAGGGACGTGCTCGTGCGGGTCAAGGCCGCGGGCATCTGCCATTCGGACGTGCACTACCGCGCCGGCACATCGCCCGTAACCCAACTGCCCGTAACGCCTGGGCACGAGGTCGCGGGCGTTGTGGAGCAGGTCGGCGCTGGGGTCTCCAATTTCAAAGCGGGCGACCGCGTCTGCATCCACTACATGGTAACCTGCGGCGAGTGCGCCTTCTGCAGCCGCGGGAATGAGCAGTTCTGCGTGCAGGGCAAGATGATCGGCAAGCACCGCGATGGCGGATACGCCGAGTACATCGCCGTCCCCGCGAGGAGCGTGGTGCGCCTGCCCGAGGACGTCCCGTTTGAGCACGGGGCTGTGCTCATGTGCTCGTCGGCCACGTCGTTCCACGCGCTGCGCAAGTCGCGGCTCCAGCCAGGGGAGACGGTTGCGGTGTTCGGCGCGGGTGGGCTGGGCATGTCGGCCATCCAGATCGCGCGGGCCTTCGGTGCGCTGGACGTGTACGCCGTGGACATCAACGCCGACAAGTTGCGCCTCGCCGAGCGGTTCGGCGCGATTCCCGTGGATGCCAGCAAGGGCGATCCCGTGGCCGAGATTCGGCGGCTGACCGGCGGGCGCGGCGTGGACGTGGCCCTGGAGGTCATCGGCCTGCCGCAGACGATGGAGCAGGCGGTGAAGTCGCTGGCGATCTTCGGGCGGGCCGTGCTGGTGGGCATCACGCGCAAGCCAATTCAGGTGGACTCGTACTTTGACCTCATCGGGCGCGAGGCGGAGATCATCGGCTCGGACGATCACCTGATGTCGGAACTGCCGACGCTGATAGAGTTCGCGCGGCGGGGAATCCTGGACCTGTCCCACGTGGTTACGCGCACCGTCCCGCTGGACGCGGACGCCATCAATCAGGTGATGGACAACCTGGAGCACTTCAAGGGCGACACGCGGACGGTGATCGTGCCGTAGGCGAGCGGTCGGCAGCCAGCGGCTGGCGGGCGAGGCTACTCCTCCTCGCTGGCGGCCAGTTCGGCAAGGGCTTGCAGGGTCAACTGCGCCTCTTCTTCGTCCAGCAGGCTGATGGCAAACCCTGCGTGGACGATGACCCAGTCGCCGGGTCGGGCTTCGGGGGTGTAGGCCAGGCACACCTCGCGGGCCACGCCCCCGAACTCCACCGTCCCCATCTTGAGGCCCATGGGGTTGTCCTGCACGCTCGTAACCTTACCAGGGATGCCCAGGCACATGATTGCCTCCGTGTGTGTAACCGTAGTGTGCCGACGCGCGGCGTGTGCTTCCCGTCCTCATTCGTCGTATACAATCCGCAGGTGCAACTCCCGCAACTGCTGCTCGGTGATTTCCGACGGCGCGCCCGTCATCAGGTCAATCGCGCGGCTGTTCTTGGGGAAGGCGATGACCTCCGACATGCTCTGCTCGCCCGCCAAGATCATGACCAGGCGATCCACCCCCGGCGCGATGCCTCCGTGCGGCGGCGCGCCATACTCAAAAGCCTCCAGCAGGTGGCCGAAGCGGGCCTGGGCCTCCTCCTTGGGGTAGTTCAGCAGCGCGAACACCTTCTCCTGGATGTCGCGGCGGTGGATGCGGATACTGCCGCTGGCCAGTTCGTAGCCGTTGCAGACGAGGTCGTAGCAGTCGGCGCGAACGCGGGCCGGGTCGGTGTCCAGCAGGGGGAGGTCCGCCTGCTTGGGCATGGTGAAGGGATGGTGCACGGCGTCCCAGCGCCCCTCCTCCTCGTTCCACTCCACCAGCGGGAAGTCCACCACCCAGCAGAAGGCCAGCAGGTTGGGGTCGGCCAGGCTGAGCGCGCGGCCCAGTTCCACGCGCAGCGCGCCGAGGACCGTGTTGGCCTTGTGCGCGTCGTCGGCCACGATGAACATCATATCGCCAACCTGGGCGTCCAGCCGCGCGGCGAAGGCGTCCAACTCCTCTGGCGAGAAGAACTTGGCCGGGCCGCCCTTGTACCCCTCGGCGGTGTGGGCGATGGCCACGAGGCCCTTCGCGCCCAGCGCCTTGGCGCGCTCGGTCCAGTCGTCAATCTCCTTGCGCGTGAGGTCGGCGCAGCCCGGTGCCCGGATGCCCTTGACCGCACCGCCCGCTGCCAGCGTCTCCTGGAACACGCGAAACCCGGACTTTGCCGCTAGGTCCGACAGGTCGGTCAGCGGCAGGCCGAAGCGCAGGTCGGGCTTGTCGGTCCCGTAGCGGGCCATGGCCTCGTCGTAGGTCAGGCGTGGGAACGGCGAGATGATCTTCCAGTGCGGCGTAACCGTCCGCACCAACTCCGTGTACAGCCCCTCTATGGTGTCTAGGATATCCTGCTGCTCCACGAAACTCATTTCCAGGTCCAGTTGCGTGAACTCGGGCTGGCGGTCGGCGCGCTGGTCTTCGTCGCGGAAGCAGCGGGCGATCTGGAAGTAGCGGTCAAACCCCGCCACCATCAGGAGTTGTTTCAACTGCTGGGGCGACTGGGGCAGGGCGTAGAACTTGCCCGGGTACAGGCGGCTGGGGACGACGTAGTCGCGCGCGCCCTCGGGCGTGCTCTTGATGAGGATGGGCGTCTCAATCTCCACGAAGCCGCGCGCGTCCAGGTAGTCGCGCATGAATTTCACGACGCGGTGGCGCAGGATGATGTTGCGTTTCATCCGCTCGCGGCGCAGGTCCAGGTAGCGGTAGCGCAGGCGGGCGGCCTCGTCGCCCTCGCGGTCCTCGGTGATGTAGAAGGGCGGCGTTTTGGCCTCGTTGAGCAGTACCGCGTGCGTTGCCAGAACTTCCACCTCGCCAGTGGCCAGGTTCGGATTAGGCCTGACGCGCTTCTGGACGGTTCCGGTAACCTGCAGGACGTACTCGCTCCGCGCGCGCGAGCCGATTTCGTGGGCCTCGGCAGACACCGACGGGTCAAACACGACCTGCGTAATGCCGTAGCGGTCGCGCAGGTCCAGGAATGTCAGCCCGCCGTGGTCGCGCCAGCGGTGTACCCAGCCTGCCAGCGTTACGGTCTTGCCCACGTCGCCGATGCGGATTTCGCCGCAAGTGTGAGTGCGCAGCATACGCTTCTCCCTCTTTCACCGCAGAGCGCACAGAGACCGCAGAGAAGAAAACGGGAATGGCATCTGCGTTCTCCGCAGCCTTTGCGGTGAGCACATTACCGATGTATCGGTATTATAAACATGTGGGGCGGAAACACAAAGCCGCCGGTGAGGCCGACGGCTTTGTCAGCGCAGACGAAGGGCGCGCGGAGTTCAGTCCACCCAGTTGCCTACCAGCCAGTAGCGGAAGTCGCGCCCCTCGGCCACCTCATACGCGCCGTAGCAGGCGTACACCAGCGCCGCGACGGGTAGCCCCAGCGTTACCACGCCCCACAGGAGCGTCAACGCCAGCGCGATGGGGATGAGACAGATGCCCACCACGGCGGCCATGAGCACCGACGCGCCGACCCACGCAGCCACGACCAGCACCAGGCCCAGGATACCGATGGCAATGGTCGCAATCACAACCAGTGCCTGGAATATGGTGGCTTGCAAGGCATGACGGGCGACGAACTTGGATTTCTCGCGGAACACCAGCCAGATGACCAGCGGGACAATCGGGCCGACCAGGCACAGCGCGCCGCCGGTCAGAACGCCGAACAGCACCGTAACGAGGGCGCTGGCGTGGGCGATGGCGGCCCATGCGCGGTCATCGCCCGAAGATGCGGGTGGGGTCGTTCCCGCTGCCGGGGTTTGCGAAATGCCTTCCATCATGCTCTCCTTCCTCTTGAACCGTGGTGAAGTCTACCTCACGGATACCTACATGAGCCGGCGCCCGCCGGTTCATTGTGCGCGGACGGTCATTGCAAGTATAATACACGACGTCATCTTCTGGCAAGGAGCATCCCATGTCGGACGGCTACCAGGTCCAACTGCCTGTGTTTGAGGGGCCGCTGGACCTCTTGCTCCACCTGATTGAAGAGCAACAACTGGACATCACGAAGGTGTCGCTAGCCCAGGTTACGCAGCAGTACCTGGACTACATCGCCCACACCGAGACCATCAATCCCGACCACCTCGCCGATTTCCTGGTGGTGGCGGCCAAGCTGATTTACATCAAGTCCACGGTGTTGTTGCCGCAGGTGATCGCGACAGAGGAAGAGGAGGAAGACATGGGCGACGACCTGGTGCGGCAGTTGCTGCTGTACCGCCAGTTCAAGCGGGCCGCCGAGTTCCTGCGCGCGCTGGAGGAGCAGGGGAACCGCGCGTTCGTGCGGGTCGCGCCGCCTGTGGATTTGCCCAAGACGCTGGACCTGGAGGGCGTTACGCTGGACGCCCTCGTGCAGGCCGTCCGCGAGGCGCTGGCCGTGGCCCCGCCCGCGCCGCCGGTCAACGATGTGGTCGCGCCGCTCCTCATCACGGTGGACGAGAAGATTGCGTACATCCAGGAGCGGCTGGCGCGGCGCGGGCGGGTGTCCTTCCGCCATCTCATCCGCCAGGCGCGCAACCGCATGGAGATCATCGTAACGTTCCTCGCCGTCCTGGAGATGATCAAGCGGCAACTGGTGGAGGCGTACCAGGAAACGCTGTTCGGCGAGGTGTTCATCGCGGCGCTGGAGCCACGTCGCGGGAACGGCACAGACGCGAGCGAAGCCAAACCCGCGAACGGGCAGCGTGGATGACGCGACCGGCCGACTGGGGTTTCGCCTGATATGCACGATCGGCCAGCACCGACGGCTGATGCACGGCGACATTTTGAGCGAAGATACACGGGCGATTTTGTCAGCCCGTGCGCCTGTGATATCATACGCGGTATGCTTGCGCAGGCTTGGATGAGCGTCAGGAATCGGCTTGGCAGGGTGAATACATGGACCGCTGCAGTCGCGCTGCTGACGCTGGCGGGCGCGGCCCTCCGAGCGTTCCATCTGGGAATGCATAGCCTCTGGTACGACGAGGGGTTCAGCGTCCATCTGGCCACCATGTCCCTGCGCGAGGCCACGGCCTGGACCGCCCGCGACGTGGCTCCGCCGCTGTACTACTATCTGCTGCACTTTTGGCTGCGCGTGTTCGGCACAAGCGAGACCGCCGCGCGTTCGCTCTCCGCGCTTGTGGGCACGCTGACCATCCCCGCCATGTACGCCGTGGGCAGGATGCTCTTCGGTCGCCTCGCGGGTTGTCTCGCCGCTGGGCTGGTGGCAGCGTCGCCCATGTACATCTGGTACTCTCAGGAGGCCCGCACCTACGCCCTGCTGACGTTCTTCGGCGTTGTCGCGGCGTGGTTCCTGCTCAAGGTGCTGACGGACGACAAACACCGCCGGTTACACTGGGTGGGGCTGCTATTCGCCGCTGCGGGCGCGAGCCTCTCGCACACGACCGGCGTGTTGCTGCTCGCCTTCTTCGCGTTGGCATTCCTGGCCGGCTGGTCGGCGTGGATTCGGCGTCCGAAGGTGCTGGCAGAGGGGCTTGCGGTCGCTGGGACGTTCGCGCTCCTGCACGTGCCCTGGATTCTGCTTGCGGTGAGGAACCTCGGCATGTACCGGGGCTACTGGAGCGGGACGCTGGGCATCGGCGGGGTTGTGCGGCGGGCGTTCCTGTCCTACTGGACGGGCGAGACGGTGTTCAGCCAGACGGCAGATGCGCTGCTGCCAGGGTTCGTCGCCATCTCTATTGTGGCAGCGGTGGCGCTCCTGGTGAAGGCACTGCGGCGTTCCGGCCCGCTGGGGGAAGCGCCGCTGCCGCGCTGGTTCGCGCTTCTGTTCCCGGCGCTGTACACGACCTTGCCCGTGGGACTGTTTATCGCGCTGTTCCTGAACCGGCCCAAGTTTGAGGCACGACACCTTCTGTTCGCCTCGCCTGGTTTGTTCCTTATCCTGGGCGGCGGGCTTGCTGTCCTGCTGGGCGGGCAGCGCATTCGTGTACGCTGGGCGCGGGCGGCGGCGCGGGGCGTTGGGGTCGCGGTGCTGCTGTTCGCGCTAGGCGTGTTCGCCTATGCGAACTACAACGATTACTTTGACCCACGCTTCCAGCGGGACGACTTTCGCAACGTGGCGCGATACATAAAGGAGCACATCGGCCCCAACGAGACGGTCATCCTGTGCGCGGGGCATTTCTTCCCCGTGTTCCAGTACTACTTCGGCCCCGACAACTGGCACCCACTCCCCAACGACCTCATCCTGGACGTGGATAACGTGCTGACGTACCGCGTGGCCGATGACCTGAACCGCATCCTGGCGGGCAAGGACGGCGTATGGGTGGTGTTCTGGCAGGACCATATCGCCGACCCCAACGGCATTCTGACCATGATGCTCAACGAGGAAGGGTCGCGCCTGCCGTCGGGGCCGCAGTTCTGGGGCGTGCGCTACGTGCACTGGGCCTTGAAGCCGGGCGCGCGCTTCTCCAGCGAGCCGCGGGTTCAGCATCCGCAGCGCCTGAACTTCGGGAACCGCGTGGAGTTGCTGGGCTTCTCCATGGGCGTGGCCGACTACCTGCTGCTGTACTGGCGGGCGCTGCAGCCCCTGGACCGCGACTTTTCGGTATCGCTGCGCCTGTTGGATGCCGATGGGGAGTTCTGGGGTTCATTGGACCGCCGACCCGCCGGGTACTACTTTCCCACAAGCCGCTGGCGACCGGGAGAGCCTGTGTTTGGGAGCAATCTCGTGCCGGCGCTGCCCGGGACGCCGCCAGGGGACTACTACCTGGAAGTGGTGGTGTATGACGAGAAGACCAAGGAGCGGCTGGATGTGCTGGACGCGGCGGGAGCGCCGCAGGGACAATCGGGGCGTATTGGGCCGGTGCCCGTTCGCACGCTGCAACCGGCAGAGGCGACCGACCTTCCCAACGGGCGCACCCCGGTGATGCTGGACGGCAACCTGGGCCTGGCCGCCTGGCAGGTTGACCGAGAGCAGGCGTCGCCCGGCGAGACGGTGTCGGTGGTCGGGTACTGGCAGGCAGCGGGCACGGTGCGGGCCGACTACGACGGCGTGCTCATGCTGGTGGGCAGCAATGGGGTTGTCGTCGCGGAGAAGGCCCAGCGCCTGGGCACGTCCCAGTACCCTACGTCGGCGTGGGGCGCGGGGCGTCTCGTGCGGTGGGTGGCCAGGCTTCCCGTTCCGGCGGCGGCCTCGCCGGGCGCGTATGTGGTGAAGGTGGCGCTGCGCGACCGACTGAGTGGAGCGGTGGTCGGCGACTCGCTGGCCATCGCCGAGGTGCAGGTGAGCGGGCCGGTGCGGGTATTCACGCCGCCGCAGGTGGGGATGAGGGTCGGGGCGCAGTTTGGCTCGGCGGCGGAACTGTACGGCGCGGACATGGGGGCGACGACGGTTTCGCCGGGCGATTCGCTGAAGGTTACGCTGCACTGGCTGGCGCTGGAAGAGATGCCCAAGTCGTACACCGTGTTCGTGCACTTGATGGACACCGAGAACCGAATCTGGGCGCAGCAGGACAGCATTCCGCAAGGGGGCGCGCGGCCCACAACCGGCTGGCTACCGGGCGAGTATATCACTGACGAGTATACGCTGCACGTCAAGCCCGACACGCCGCCAGGGGAATACTGGATTGAAGTGGGCCTGTACGACGCAGCCGACCCGACGTTCCCGCGGCTGCCGGTCTTCAGCGCCGAGGGGAAACTGACGGGCGACAGGGTCTTGTTGGCAAAGATAGCCGTCCGGTGATAAAATAGGCGCTCTAGGGGGCGCTGGGGGCCACAGGCGCGTCGTCGGCGCGGAGCGACACGACGGCGCTGCCATCCGCCAAAGTCCATGTTGTGAGAGGAAGCATTGAAAGAATACGCTGCACCGAGACACCTGCTGGCGAATTCCTGTGTCCGAGGACTGTGCCTCTCGCAGTTCACGGCGCTCGTGGGAAACTTCGCCCTGTACTTCGCCTCCATGGCGCTGGTGGAGGAAATCACCCATTCCAGTACCAAAGTGGGCTTGATGATTTTCTCCAGCACGCTGCCCGGGTTCATCTTCGGGCTGATCGCCGGGCCGTATGTGGACCGCCACGACCGCATCGCGGTCATCAAGTGGGGCTGCATCCTGCGGGTTCCCATCGGCATTGGGTTTGCGCTGGCGATGTACTTCGCTCCCCACACCACCTCGCTGCTTTGGGTGGTGTACATCTGCAATTTCCTGCTGTCGGCGCTGGCGCAGTTTGTGATTTCTGCGGAGGCGTCGGCGATCCCGCGCTACGTGACGGCTGAGCAGTTGATGGGCGCGAATTCGCTGTTCAACCTGTCGTCGGTGGTTTCCCAGGGCACGGGCGTAATCCTCATCGCGCCGATTCTGCTGAAACTCGGCGGGGCGTGGCTGGTGGGCGTCGTGAGCACAGTCTTGTACCTGCTGTCGTGGCTGGCCATTGTGGGCCTGCCGCGGGGCGGTTCGGAGTTTGACCCGACCAAGCCGACGGTCAAGAACGGGTTCGTGTCCGCGCTGGCAGATTTGAAGCAGGGGTGGGCGTACATCGCCAGCGACCGCTTCGTCTGGCTGGCGGTGATCCAGATGGTGCTGGCGGCGACGGCGGTGCTGGCGGTGTCCACACTGGCACCAGGCTTCGCCAACCGCATCCTGGGCAAGCACGTGGCCGATGTGGCGTATGCGGCACTGCCGGCGGGGCTTGGCTTCGTGGGCGGCCTGATGTTCATCTCCAGCCGCCACGGGCTTCGCATGTCGCGGCAGGCGTGGTCGGCGCTGGGGCTCACGCTATTCGGGGCAGGGCTGCTGGGATTCTCGCTGCTCACGATGCTCAAGGGCCTGCACCTGTTCGGCCTGGCCCTGACCGTGGCCCTGGCGGGCTTCGGGTTCGCGCTGACCATGATTCCGGCGCGCACGATTCTGCAAGAGCGGCCCGCGCCCTACATGCGGGGGCGGGTGATCTCCACGCAGATCGTGCTGGCGAACGCGGCTTCCACGCTGCCCATGCCAGCGACGGGAGGGCTGGCCGACATCTGGGGCATCCAGCAAGTTCTGATTACCATCGCCGTGATCGTGCTGGCGATGGCAGGGTTGAGTGTGTACATGGTGCGCAAGGAGTGGGCCAAGGCAGCGGCAGTGGCCGCAACAGCCGAGATGAAGGAGGTCTCTTGAGGAAGCGGGTCTATGTCCTGGTCATAGCAGGTTTTGCCGCGCTGGCTGCGCTGTTGCTGGGCGGGTGCGGGGGGCGTCCGTTGCTGTCCGAGGTGGACGTCAGCCCCCGCCTCATCTCACCCAATGCCGACGGCGTGGACGACGTTACGCGAATCTCGTACCGGCTGACGGGCAGCGCCGACTTGTCCATCTACCTGGTGGACGCCCAGGGCCAGAAGCACTATTTCCGCAAGGCGCAGCGCCGCTCGGCGGGGCGGTACGGTGTGGATTTCGGCGGGGTGGTGGACGGTCGGATGCTCCCCGACGGCGACTACGAACTGGTGGTGGAGGCGGTGGATGCCAAGGGCCAGACGCACCGCATGAGCCGCCCGCTTTCGCTGCGCGATGCCGACACGACGCCGCCCGAATTGCTGAACTTCAGCGTGTACCCCCGGCGGTTCACGCCGAACCAGGATGGGTACGACGACCGGGTGAAGGTGTCCTACTACCTGACCAAGCCCGCCGATGTGCGCGTGTTCCTGGTAGACAAGGACGGCAATCGGTTCCCGCTGGCCGAGCAGGAGGGCGTGGTGAAGCCCGGCGAGGTGGGCACGCACATCTACGACTATGCGGCTGGGGTGGACGAGGGCGCGACGCCGCCGCCCGACGGCCTCTACGAGGTGCGGGCCGAGGCGCGGGACAAGGTGGGCAACTTCACCGTAGTTACCAGCACGCTGGAGATCGCCGACGGCGGCGTGCCCCGAGTGGACATCGTGCAGGCAGCGGTGGAGTTCTACCCGACCGTGGTGCCCATCGGGCAGGTTCTCGCCTTCACGCTGACGGTGGAGAACATCGGGTCGGTGCCGGTGCGGACGACCGGGCCCGCGCCTGGGACGCTGTACACCAGCAGCCAGAACTTCAACACGCTGGGCTACACCGAGTCGCCCGGCGCCTGGCGCGTGGGCATTGACTTTGAGAACAACAGCAGCGGGCGGCCCTATCCGTATCGCTGGGCGCTGGCCCCAGACGACCAACTGACGGTCATCGGCGAGGGCAAGTACCTGATGCCCGGCCAGCGCGCGACGGTAACCGGTTTCATCCGCATCACCGAGAAGCCGCCCCGAAACTCGCCGCACTTCTGGGCCGGCTTGATTCACGAGGACGTGCGGATTCTGCTGGACCACGTGGACCCGCAGGCGATTGAGATTGCGTATTAGCGGACAGCGGTCAGCATTCAGCCGTCAGCACAACACAAGGCAGCGGCTGATCGCTGAATGCTGACCGCTGAAGGCTGAACAGGCCATGAACGACCTCTCCATCATCATCGTCAGTTACAACTCGCGCGAGTTGACGCGGGCATGCCTGCGCTCGGCGTTTGACGGCCTGGCGCGGTCGGGACTGCGCGGCGAGGTGTGGGTGGTGGACAACGCCTCGTCGGACGGCAGCGCCGACATGGTGCGGGCCGAGTTCCCCCAGGCGCGCCTCATTGCCAACGCCGAGAACCGCGGGTTCGCCGCCGCCAACAACCAGGCCATCGCCCAGAGCGACGCGCGGCATATCCTGCTGCTCAACTCCGACGCCGAGGTGCGGGGCGACGCCCTGGGCGAGATGGTGCGCGTGCTGGACGCGCGGCCGCGCGTGGGGGCGGTGGGTGCGCGGCTGGTGTACCCCGACGGCTCGTTCCAGCACTCGGCCTTTCGCTTCCCAGGCTTCGCGCAGATTTTCCTGGACTTCTTCCCGCTCCACCCCCGCCTGCTGGACTCGCGACTCAACGGACGCTATCCGCGCCGTCTGTACGCGGGCACCGAGCCGTTCGCGGTGGATCACCCGCTGGGCGCGGCGTTGATGGCGCGGGGCGAGACGGTTCGCCAGGTGGGGCCGCTGGACGATGGCTTCTTCATGTACTGCGAGGAGATTGACTGGTGCTGGCGGATGCGGAAGGTGGGTTGGGACGTGCTGTGCGTGCCGACGGCGGAGGTGATGCACCACGGCGGGGGAACCACGCGCAAGTTCCGCGAGGAGATGTTCGTGGCGCTGTGGCGGAGCCGCTTCCGCCTGTACGAAAAGCACCGCGGGCCGCGTTACGCCGCGTGGGTGCGGCGATGGGTGCGGCTGCTGACGCGGGTGGACGGCGCGCGCATTCGGCGAAAACTGGCGCGGGGCGACATCGCGGAGGGGGAGGCGCGGGCGCTGTTGTCGGCCTACGCGCGGGTGGCAGAGTTGTGATTCACCGCGGAGGGGATTGGATCGCGGAATCTACGAAATGGCCGAAGGACACGAAAGGGTTTTCGCGTGTGCGGCGCAAAGAGACCCGGCGCCCTCTGCGGTCTCTGCGCTCTCTGCGGTGAGATACTGCCCCTCTTGGCGGGACGGATGACATGAAAATCGCAGCGGTGGTACTGACGAAGAACGAAGCGCGGCACATCGCCGATTGCCTCGCCACGCTGGACTGGGCGGACGAGCGCGTGGTGTTTGACTCGTTCAGCGACGACGGCACCGTGGACATCGCCCGCGCGTCGGGCGCTCGCGTCATCCAGCACCCGTTCACGGGCTACGCCTCGCAGCGCAACGCCGCGCTGGAGCAGGTGGAGGGCGATTGGATTTTCTTCGTGGACGCCGATGAGCGCGCCACGCCCGAACTGGGCGCGGAAATCCGCCAGGTGGTGCAGCGGCCCGAAGTGGGGTGGTGGGTTCCCAGGCGCAATATCATCTGGGGCAAGCACATCCGCCATACGGGTTGGTCGCCCGACTATCAGATGCGCCTGCTGAAGCGCGGGTTTGCGCGGTACGACCCCGCCCGCGAGGTGCACGAGGTGGGCCTGCTGGACGGCGCGGAGGGGTTCCTGCAGAACCCGCTAACGCACTACAACTACGACACGGTCCGCCAGTTCGTGCAGAAGCAGGGGCGCTACACCGAGTACGAGGCGCGCATCCTGCTGGAGTCGGGCACCGTGCCGCGGGCGCGGGGACTCATCGGCCAGCCGCTGCGCGAGTTCTACCGACGCTTCGTGTCGCTGGAGGGCTACAAGGATGGCGGCCATGGGTTCCTCTTGAGCGCACTCATGGCCTACTACGCCTTCCGACGGGTGCAGATGGCGCGGAGGATTGCCCGTGGGCGGTAAGATGCGGCGGGTGAGGCGCGCCATCTCCAGGTTCTCCCACTACGCGGCGACCGCGTTGTTCCTGCTGCTCCTGCTCGTCGGCATCCGCTCCGACGTGTACCCCCACACCAAGGTGCTGGAGCAGCGGCTGGAGGTGCTCACCGCGGGAAAGCGGTTCAGCGTGGCCGCGTGGGAGGTGCAGGCGCTGACGGACAAGGCGGCGCAACTCGTCCGTGGGTCGCGCCGGGACGAGGGCGACACGGCGCTGGTGCGGGAGTTCTTTGACGTGGCGGGGCGCATCGGCGCTCTGCGGGCCGAGGCCGAACGCCTGGCCGCGCAGAAACTCCACATGTCGGCGCGGGCGTCGGAAATCCAGGCCGAGTTGAAGACGCTGTACGCCAAGCGCGACGCCCTGGAGGACGACGCCGAGGACGTGCTGGCCCTGCAAGTTACGCGGGCGCTGCGTGAGAACGAGTTGTACACGCGCATCCTGGGGTGGAATATCATCTGGCCGCCCGTTACCAGCGAGTTCGTGGATTTGCCCCTGCTCCTCGTGATCTCACCCCGCGAGCGGATTGAGCGCCGCGTGGACTACCTGCTTGACCCCGACCTGACCGTGGCCGAGATGGAAGCGATTGAGGACGCGGTTCGGGACATGGGCTATTCGGGCCTCGTTACCCACATCGGCGGGCTGGCCACGTATCCCGCCATGATTCCCGAAATCTACGGCCTGGGGTTCGTCCTGGACACGATGCCCCACGAGTGGGTGCATGACTTCCTCGCGTTCTACCCGCTGGGCTGGGCCTATGGCACGTCGCACGAAATGACGACGATGAACGAGACCACCGCCGACATCGTGGGCGAGGAGATCGGGCAATACCTGGCGCGGCGGTACTACCCCGAATACGTGCGGGAGCCGCAGCCCTCGCCGACGCCAGCGCCGAAGCCATCGGAGCCCCCGGCGTTCAGTTTCGGCGCGTTCATGCGGGAGACGCGCCTTCGCACGGATGAGTTGCTGGCGCAGGGGCGCGTGGACGAGGCCGAGGCGTACATGGAGCAGCGGCGGCTGGAATTGCAGGAGCACGGCTACTACATCCGCAAGTTGAACCAGGCGTACTTCGCGTTCCACGGGTCCTACGCCACGGGGCCTGGCTCCGTGGACCCCATCGGGCCGCAGTTGCAGAAGTTGCGGGCGGCGTCGGTGTCGCTGCGGGAATTCCTGTTTACGGTGGCGCGGATGCGGTCCTACGATGACCTGGTGCGTGTGGTGGGCACGCCCGAACCGACGCCGACCCCTGCGGCGACGCCCGCCGTGCCCTAGCGGCTGCCCTCGTCAAAGGGGGCAAACGTCGCTTCGCCGTCGGGCGATTCGGTCAGCGGTTTCAGTTTCAGTTCGGCTTTGTCCAGCAGGTCCTGGCAGTGGCGGGCGAGCAGGCTGCCCCGCTCAAACAGGCGGATGGTCTCCTCCAGCGGCAGATTGCCCGCTTCCATCTGCTCTACCAGCGCCTCCAGTTCGCGGAAGGCTTCCTCAAAGGACAGAGCCGCAATGTCTGCGTTTTGACTCATGATGGTTTGCTCTCCTCATCTTCTCGGTCTTCGGCAACTCGCCCGTGGAAGGCTCCGTCGCTGACCTGCACGCGGATGGCGTCGCCTGGGCGGACGTGGCGGGTGCTGGTTACCAGTCTGCCCGACGGGCGCAGGGAAACGATGGCGTAGCCGCGGGCCAGCGTCGCCTGGGGCGAGGCGCTGTGCAGGCGGTCGGCGGCGGCCTTGAGCGCGCCCTTGCTGTGGGATAGCGTCTGCCGCGCCGCCAGGGTCATGCGGTGGGTCAGTTCGTCCACGCGCTGACGGTGGCTCCGAATCTGCGCTTCGGGCGAGGCGCGGCGCAGGGCCTTGTGGACGTAGGCGAGGTTGGCCGCCATGTCCTGGACGCGGCGCGACGCGGTGCGGCTCAGGCGTTCGGTCATGTCCTCCAGCGCGGCGAGGAGTTCGGCGCGGTCGGGCGTAACGAACTCGGCGGCGGCAGTGGGCGTGGGCGCGCGGCGGTCGGCCACGAAATCGGCGATGGTGAAATCGGTCTCGTGGCCGATACCGGTAACGACCGGAATGCGGGACCGGGCGATGGCCCTGGCGACCTGCTCGTCGTTGAAGGCGGCCAGTTCTTCTATCGAGCCGCCGCCTCGTGCCACGATGAGCACGTCGCAGTCGGTGTGGCGGTTGAGTGCTTCCAGCGCGGCGACAATCTGCGCAGGGGCGTCGGCGCCCTGCACCTGGGTGGGGGCCAGGGTGGCGGCGACGCACGGGAACCGCCGCCGCAGCACGTGCAGGATGTCGCGCAGCGCGGCCCCGTCGGGCGAGGTTACGATGCCGATGTGCCGCGGGAAGTCGGGCAGGGGACGCTTGCGCTCCTCGGCGAACAGCCCTTCGTCGCGCAGGCGTTGTTTCAGCCGCTCCAGTTGGATGTAGTATTCGCCCAGGCCCGCGGGCTGAATCTCGTCCACGTAGAGTTGGTAGGTCCCCTGGGCTTCATACACGCTCACCCTGCCGTGGGCCAGGACGCGGTCGCCATTCTGGGGCAGGGTGCGAATTCGCGCAGCGGCGGAGCGCCACAGCACGCACCCGAGGCGCGCGCCCGCGTCCGTGAGGCTGAAGTAGATGTGGCCCGACGACGGGCGGGACAGGTTGGACACCTCGCCTTCCACCCACACGTCGGCGAGGGTCTCGTCCTCGTCAAAAAGCCCTTTGATGTGGAGCGTGAGTTCACTGACGGTGAACGGGCGGGCGAACAACGTCATCTGTACCATGTCACTACCCCCTATCCCCGTCGGGCAGGCGTGGGCGACAGAGGGTCATAGCCCAGACGGCGCGCGCTCCGGCGTCCAGCGCAGCCCGGGCGCAGGCTTCCAGGGTCGCGCCGGTGGTGCACACGTCGTCTATGAGCAGCACTGACTTGCCTGCCAGGGCCGAAGGTTCGCCCTGAAACGCGCCCCGCACGTTCTGCCACCGCTCTGCTGCCGTCAGCGTAACCTGGGGCAGCGTGTGGCGGACGCGGCGCAGGGCCTTGTTGGCGGAGGGTATGCCGGTGGCGCGGCTGAACTCTGTCGCCAGGAGATGCGACTGATTGTAACCGCGCTCCTTCTGCCGCTGCGGGTGCAGGGGGACGCCGATGACCGCGTCAACGGGGTGGCGCAAGCGCTCCCAGTCGTGAACCAGCAGGCTTGCGAGCGGCCCGGCCAGCACGCGCTGCCCGTTGTACTTGAAGTTGTGAATGGCCGAGCGCAGCGGCTCCTCAAACCAGGCCACCGAACGGACGCCGCGAAGGGCCGTAGCGCTCCAAGCGTTCGTGGGAGAGGCGGCGCGCGGGTCGGCGCCGATGTACGCAATTTGGGCCAGGCACTGCGGGCACAGGTGGTGGCCCACGCGCCCGCACCCGCCACACTTGGGCGGGAAGACCCAGTCCACCAGCGCGGTCAGCATCCTGGCGAAAGGCGTCGCGTTACTCATGGCCTTAGCCCTCGGATTCCGCAAGCGAGATAAGGTCGCCCACAGCAGTCTGGGTGGCGCGGATGGTTCCCGGCGGCAGTTCCACGATGGCGCGGCAGCCGCCCACGACGGGGCCGACGCGCCAGGGGGGCATGGCCTCTTCCAGGCGCAAAACACGCCCCTCGCGGTCCAGATATAGGACATCTATCGGGAAGCGCATGAAGAAGGTGTGGATGCTGTTGTCGCCGATGAGCACCAGTGCTTCGCCCGGGGCCAGGCCAGGGCGAAACATCAGGCCGCGCAGGCGCTCAGAGAACGTCCGCGCGGCCGTGGCGCGATGGGCGAGCGTCGTTTGCCTGGAGCGGTTGACGATGATCAAAACAGTGTCCCGAACACGTTGGAATGGATGAGGATCAGGATGGCCGGTCCTAGCAGCAGGATGTAGATGCTCGGGAAGATAAGAAGAACGAGCGGGAACGTCATCTTGAGCGGGGCCTGCTGGGCTTTCTCCTCGGCGCGCTGGCGTCTGCGGATGCGCATTTGCTCGGACTGAATGCGCAGGACCTTGGCGATGCTGACGCCGAGTTGGTCGGCCTGGATGACGGCGGCTACGAAGTTGTTGACCTCGGGCACGTCCATGCGGGCCGACATGTTGCGCAGGGCCTCGCGGCGGCTCTGGCCCATGCGCATCTCGGCGATGGCGCGGCCAAACGCGCGGCTTAGTTCGTTGTCCCACTTCTCGTTGACCTTGGCCATTGCAGCATCAAACCCCAGACCTGCCTCCACGCTGATGGTGAGCAAGTCCAGTGCATCGGGCAGGGCGCGAATGATCTCGTTCTTGCGCGAGCGGATTTTGCCCCCCAGCCAAATGACAGGTAGTTGAAACCCCAGCAGCGCGAAGACGATGGTGAGCAAGAACCGCTGCGAGACCGGCGCCTTGAGCGCGTTCAGGAACAAGAAGGCTAGCGCGCCCAACAGGACGCCTGCCAGCCCTCGGATGCCGAGAAAGTCGGTGGCACTCCAGTTGTTGGGGTTGCCGGCGGCCTCCAGTTTCAGGCGCGTGGACTCCACGTACTGCCTCGGCAGGAATCGGGTTACGAACCGCGCGCTGGCGCTGACGAGCGGCTTGACGACGCGCTCGGAGAAAGGTTGAGACAGTTCCAGTTCTTCCAGCGTCAGCGGGCGTGCGCCGTATTCGGCGAGGCGCTGCTCAAGAGGCGTGGGCTGCCTGGACCCCGCCAGCGCCACGAAGATGAGCAGGATGGACAAGCCCACCAATAGGGATACGACCAAAGGAGCAAGCATCGCTTCTCCCTCCCACTACACCTCAATCTTGATGATACGTCGGATGATGGCAAAGCCCGAGCCGATAAGGATGAAGATCATGGCGACCATGGCCCAGCCGCACGGTTCACGGAACAGCGACAGAATGTAGTCGGCATTGATGAGATACAGGATGAGGCCCACGGCGAAGGGCAACAGGCCCACGATGATGCCCGTGCCCGTCTGCTGCGCCGTGAGGACGCGGATCTCGCCCTGGATGCGGATGCGCTCGCGGATGGTGAATCCGATGGTCTCCAGGATTTCGGCCAGGTTGCCGCCGACTTCATGCTGCACGTTGATGGCAGTGATCATCAGGTCCAAGTCGGCGCTGGGCACACGCCGCAGCATGTTGTTCATGGCCTGCTCATAGGAAAGGCCCAGGCCGACTTCGCGCACGACGCGCTCAAACTCGGTGGACACGGGCGGCGAGAGTTCCTTGGCAACGGTCTCCATGGATTGCAGAAGGCTGTAGCCGGAGCGCAACGAGTTGGCGAGGAGCGTTATGGTGTCGCCCAGTTGGTTGTTGAAGTCCTTGACGCGCTTGTTCTGCCGTCGGCGGATCCAGATGCGCGGCAGGAAGTAACCGCCAGTGCCCGCCAGCACCGCCAGGAACAGGTCCCGCTTCAGGACGAGGAGAAGCAGGAATCCCAGCAGCGTCGTGGCGATGTTGAGCAACACGAACTCGGCGACGGTGAGTTTGAGGTCGGCGCGGGCGAGTTGAGTCGCGATATTGGCGGCGAACTTCTGGCGGCCGATCATCTGGTTCAGCGAGGACGTAATCTGCACGCCCTGGCCGCCCGAAGGCGACGCCAGACCCTCGTCGCGGCCCGCGTACTGGTCCAGGCGCGACGACACGCGGGGGTCGCGCCCGGAAAGCGCGCCGGCCAGCCCAATGAAGATGAACAGCACTCCCAAACCTATCAAGACTGGCACAATCACGGATGCAGGCATAGCCTACTCCACACTACGTATGGAGACCAACGAACGACACCGTCGGCCTCAAGAGTTCTTTTTCATAGCGCCAAAGGTGTCTGATGCAACGCGGATGTTGGCAGCCTCCAACTTCTCCATGAACTTCGGGCGGATGCCCGTCGGGCGGAGCCGTCCGATGACCTTGCCATCCTCCACGCCCACCTGCTGGAAGCGGAAGATGTCCTGCATGACGATGGTGTCGCCCTCCATGCCGACGACCTCAACGATGCTCACGACGCGGCGGACGCCGTCGCGCATGCGCTCCTGGTGCACGATGAGGTCAATGGCCGAAGCGATCTGCTCGCGGATGGCGCGGTGCGGCAGGTCCATGCCCGCCATTAGCACCATGGTCTCTAGGCGCGACAGGGCATCGCGTGGGCTGTTGGCGTGCAAGGTGGTCATTGAACCGTCGTGGCCGGTGTTCATGGCCTGGAGCATGTCAAGGGCCTCGGCGCCGCGCACCTCGCCCACGATAATGCGGTCGGGGCGCATACGCAGCGAGTTGATGACCAGGTCGCGGATGGTAACCTCGCCTTTGCCCTCAATGTTGGGTGGGCGCGACTCCAGCGTAACCACATGCTCCTGCCGCAGTTGCAGTTCAGCAGCGTTCTCTATTGTGATGATACGCTCGTCGTTCGGGATGTAGGCCGATAGGACGTTGAGCGTCGTGGTCTTGCCGGATCCGGTGCCGCCGGAGATGAGAATGTTGAGACGACCCAGAACGCATGCCTTGAGGAAGTCCAGGGCTTCCTGGGTCAGCGTGCCATATTCCACCAGGTTCTCGGCGGTGATGGGAATCTTGGCGAACTTTCGGATGGTGAGCACCGGGCCGTTGAGGGCCAGGGGCGGGATGATGGCGTTGACGCGGGAGCCGTCGGGGAGGCGGGCGTCCACGTAGGGTGAGGCCTCGTCCACGCGGCGGCCCAGCGGCGCGACGATGCGGTCAATGATGCGCAGCAGATGTTCGTCGTCTTGGAATCGGACGGCGGTCTTCTCAATGCGGCCCCTGCGCTCAATGTACACGGCATTGGGGCCGTTGACCATGATTTCGTTGATGGACGGGTCGGCCAGGAATGGCTCAATGGGGCCATAGCCGATGATGTCGGCCACGATCTGCTCAAACATCCTGTGCCGCTCGGTGCGGCTGAGGATGATGTTCTCCTGGGCCAGAATGGAGTTGAACAATTCCTCAATAGCGCGGCGGACGTCCTCGCGCCTGCTGATGTCCAGTTTCTCGTCCATCTCGGCGACGAGGCGTTCCTGGATGCGCGATTTCAGGTCGCGGTAGGTCTCCTCGGTCTGGGTCACGGCCGCCGGCTGGCGGGCTCGGAGTTCCTCCAGCCGCGACACCTTCTCCTCGGGTTGGGTTCCTTCAATTCGTTTGAGAAGCGACATGGTGGCACCTGCCTTTTGTCAAGGGTTGGCGTGCGTCAGATTGTACGTCCGAACAGGCCGCGCCGCGCCTTTGGCGCTGCGGTCGGCTCGGGCGCTTCGGCCTGCTCGGCGGGTTTCGGTGTGAGTTCGGCCACGAGCAGGTTGGCCAGGTCGGTGATGGCCTGGGCCAACGGGCTTTTCCGATTGCCGAAGACGACGGGCACGCCTTCGTTGGCCGCCTGGATGGCGCTCCGTTCGTCCAGCGGAATCTTGGCGGCGACCGGGTGCTTGATGCTGGCTTCTATGTCGCGGGCGTTGATGGCTCCGCGGCGGTCGGCCATGTTGACGATGAGCATGGCGCGCTCTTCGGGATACTGCAGCGCGTCGGTAACCTCAAAGAACAGTTTGGCGTTCTTGATGGACGGGATGTCGGGCGTCGTGATGAGCAGGATGCGGTCCGAGATGTCCAGAATGCCCAGCATCAGGTCGTGGAGCGACGCCCAGGTGTCCACGATGACGAAGTCAAACAGGGTCAGCAGTTCCTGGACGATGGCCTTCAGGTGTTCGGGCGCGACGAGGTCGGCCAGTTCCGGGCGGGCGGGGGCCAGGAGCGCCTTGATGCCCGACGAGTGGGGCGTGAGGACGCCCGCGATCATGTCGCTGTCCAGGTCCTTGATCTGCGGGATGAGGTCGGCGATGCTGCGCGTGGCCTGCAGGTTCAGCAGAACGGCCACGTCGCCGAATTGCAGGCTGGCATCCACCAGCGCCACCTTGTGGTCGCCCAGGCCCTGCAGGGCGATGGCCAGGTTCACCGCGATGGTGCTGCGCCCGGTGCCGCCCTTGGGGCTGAAGACGGTGATGAGTTTGCCCCTGGGCTTGGCGGGCTTCACCGCGACTCCCGCGACGCCTTCCACGGGGACCCCCGCCTGTTCCAGGGAGATGCGGCGGCTGAGTCCCAGTTCGTACACCCGCCGAATGCTGCTGACCAGGTCGTCGGCGGTGAAGGGCTTGGTGAGGAACTCGCGCGCGCCCGCCAGCATGGAGCGACGCAGGTAGTCGGCATCGGCCTGCACCGACATCATGATGACCTGGGCATAAGGGAACTTCTGCGTGATGGCCTCGGTGGCCGTGATGCCGTCCATCCCAGGCATGTTGATGTCCATCAGGACGATGTCGGGCCGCGTTTCCTTGGTCTGGCGAACGGCATCCTCGCCGCTCACCGCCGTCCCCACGACCTCCAGGTCTTTCTCAAAGTACAGCAACTTGCGGAGGCTTTCGCGGGTCTCCGGTATGTCATCCACGATGAGCACGCGGATTTTGCGTTGGGTGCTTCCTGCGTCGGTCATTCCAAGCGTTCCTTCGCGCGATTCTTGTTCCCGTCGGCCTACCTGGTCGCGGGGCGGAGGGTCTCCAGCGACTCGTCCCTCAGGATGGGCACCGTGATGTTGAACCGCGCCAGCATGTAATCCAGCGTAACCGACTGGGTGGTTACGATCTCCTGGTCATTGGGGTTGCGCAGGGCCAGTTCAATCGTGGCCTTGGCTTCCTTGGCGAACTGGAGCACGAGGGCGTCCTGTTGCGGCATGAGGAGCGTAACCACGGCGGGCGGAGGCGGGGTCGCCTGCGCCTGTTGCTGCTGGCCGCCTTGCTGCGTGGTGGGCTGGACTGGCGGAACGTACCACGAGCCCACGCGCAGGACTTCTATGTTTTGAAGCGTCAGCTGCGAGACCAGGCGGGGAATCTGAATGCCCTTGATCTCCCCTTCCAACCCCCTTTCCAGGGGCAGGGGTGACTGGGTTTCCCGGTCCACAGATATGAATTTGAACGTGATGAGCACATCCACGCGGTCGCCGGTCTTGAGCGCGTAGGATACGCCGCTGAACTCGTCAATTGGGAACGGGTACGCGACCATGCCGGCCGGAACGAGGATGGAAGCGGGGCCCTCTCCGCTGGCCAAGTTGCTGCGCGTCGCCAGCATATCGGCCCGGATGACCTGGCCAGCGAAGATAGCCGTCCTGGCGTACTTGCCCGCCAGGTCGGCCGTATTGCCGATGGCGTCCGCGGGGGCCGTGTCCACAGGCCAGTCGCGCAATTCCACCGTCAGCGGATCCACCAGCGTACCATAGGGGATGTCTTGAGTGGCAACAGCCACTTTCCGGGTAACTACCGGTGGCTGCTCCACCGGCTGCTGTGGCTTCTGGAGCATGGTGTACGTAACGAGCGTTGCGACGACGGCCAGCAGGATTCCCAAAATGAGTAGAAGTCTAGATCTGCGTCGCATGAGACCCCTCCTCCGGTTGACTTGTCAGAGACGCCGATACGGCAACTGTGTATATTGTACTGCAGTTTTTCAGAAATGGCAACCACCTGACGCACGCTGGCGGGCATATATGCCCGCCAGCGTGGTCTTTGGTTCTCCGCAGGCCGGAGACGGGCCGACGTCATTTGGGCGGCACGTAAACCTTGTTGGACTCCGGCCCGGTGCCGCACCCATTGACTGCCTTGACGTAGTACCAGCGGCCCGATGTGGTCTTGTACGAGTACGACGTGCTGGTGGTGCTGGTCAGGAATCCGTAGGTGCCGTCCTGGGCTGTGGCCCAGTAGATGTTGTACTGGGTAACGGGCGGCCCGCTGGGGGCGTTCCAGGACAGGTACACGTTCTGCCCACTGCGGCTGCCGGTGAGCGACGTGGGCGCGTTGGGCGTCAGGCACGGCGTGGCCGTGGGCGTCGGCGTAGGCGTCGGGCCCGCAGGCGTGGGCGTAGCCGTTGGCACGGGCGTGTCTGTCGGCGCCGGCCCCACCGGCGTAGGAGTCGCTGTCGGTTCAGGCGTGTCCGTTGGCCACGGGGTCGCCGTCGGCTCGGGCGGGTTCGTAGGCACCGGCGAGCCTCCAATGGGTGGCTTGTCGCGCTCGGTGAGGCGCATGACGACGACGCCCTTGTCCCACGGGCTGGGGTTGGTCCAGGTGCCGTCCACGATGTAGGACACGAACTCGCCGTCCAGTTGGTGCTGGCCCTTGTTGGTAACCTTGAAGGCCGCAAAAGAGATGATGTGGTAGTAGTATTGGCCTTTCAGCGTGGTGTTGTCCGTGTAGGCGCAGACGACGTTGGGGTAGTCGCCCTTGCACGCGTTGGCGCAGTAGTCCGGGTTGTAGCGCGGCGAGTTCTTATTGCACTCCTCGTCGGTGGTGAACTGGTAAATCTTGTCAAAGACGGGGAGCAGCAGCACCTGCCCCACGTCAGCCTGGTGGAGGACCGACTCCTTCATACCAGGGTCGGCCATGTAGTTAGAGTTGCGGGCGACGTACCCCTGGTAGCCGTTCTCCATCCAGTACTTCAGGGAATTGGCATCGGGCGAGCACTTGGATGGGAATGTACAATCCCAGCCCATCCAGCCCCAGCGCGCGGTGGCGTGTTTGTAGTTGCCCGCGAAGAGGCTGTACTCATCGCCCACTTGGAAATCCGAGTACAGGATGGCCAGGGGCGCCAGGCCTCGCGCCGACCATGCCGCGCCGAAACTCGCCTCGGCCTCGGCGCACATGTTCATCATGCCCAGGCCGATGAAGCGCGAGAAGAACGTGGGGAAATTGGTGCACGCCTGGACGTAGATGCCCGAGGCCCTGTCGGGATCGGGCACCGGCGAGCCGTCGCCCGCGTTGATGGCGAACGTGGACTGGTCGGGCCGGATGTACAGCGCCTGGACGGTCTGCGCCTGGTTGCGCTGGGCCCAGTCCAGGATGATGCTGTACAACTGGCCGCTGGAGATGCGCTCCTCCGGGGCGGAACCCTGGGCGATGGTGAGTTCGCGGGCTCCGGCCAGCGCCGCGGCGTCGGCTGCGTTCTGCATCTGCCGCCGCTGGACGTAGGCGTAACTCAGGTCCACGGCGAACATGGCGAACAGCAGCAGCACCACCATGGCAAACGCAACGATCACCAACGACTGACCTCTTTCTCTCTGCAATGTTGCTCCTTTCACTTCTCCACCTCCCAAGATGTCTAGGGGGGAGTGGCCGACTCAGTCAATGACCATTCGCGCTTTGGCGACCAGGTTCAACGGCGGGATGATGCGCGTCCAACTGCGGAACTGCGCGCGCACGATGACCTGAATCTGGTTGCCGGTTACGCACAGGTAGCGTTCGTACTCGTGGGCGCCGCCCCACTGGTCGTAGCAGTGGATTTCCACCTGCACATTGTCCGCACCCAGGGTCGCCAGCATGGCGCGGGTGCGGAACTCAATGTTGTTGGGCGGCGGGTAGTCCGCATCGGTCCAGCGTTTGGGCCAGACGGTGCCGTAGCGCGCGCCTTCGCGGGCGGCGTTGGCCATGCTAGCCCACGTGAAGAACAGCCGTGAGAAGTCTATTGTCCCAATGATGATCAACACGAGGATCATGATCACCATGGAAAACTCCACGGCGGCCTGCCCTCGTCGGCCCTTTCGCCAAAGTTCGCTCGGTGTTTGTCGCATCAGCATACTCTCGCCACCTCACGGATTCACCAGGATCATCATCTCGGCCCTGCGCACGATTCGGATGGTGTTCAACCCGATGGCGCGGCCGAAGGTGAGCGGGACGTCGTAGGTAATCGTAACGACCACGGGCGTGCCCGGCGCGATGCCGGACGATACGGCGACGTTGGCCCCTGTGAGTCGCACGCCGGTGAAGTTCATGCCTGAATCATTGGCAAAGTCCACCACGCGGGCGCGGATGGAGTCGTACCAGGTGGGATGGTTGGCGCCAAACCGAGCGCCCACGCGCGCCGCGTTGGTCAGGACGATGGACGCGTCCAGCACGCGCCCGATGTCAAAGACCGACGCCATGATGATCAGGATGATGGGCATAATCAGAGCCAGTTCCACCAGGCTCTGGCCACGTCGCCGCGGTTTGAGAGACAGCCGCTTTCCCATCTTCACCACCTACCTTAGCCTCGCACGATTGGAAGCATAGAGCCGTGGCTGGCTGTATTGCCGCCAAACGCCATGCTACCTGTATTCTATTCCCCCAATCCGGACTTCACAATAGGATTTAGGTACTGTCGCGCAATGATGGGATGAAAACGGTCTGCCTATGAATGTGCGGATGACAGGTTCGGTTGCTTGGATTGAGAGGAGCAGGCTCCGCGCTGTGCGAAGCCTGCTCCCGGGTGCTCGGATTGGTCTGTCTGGACGATGGGTGCTACAGGTTGCTGATGACGGTGCTGAAGACGTTGCCGATCGCGGGGCCAAGCAGCAACAGCACGGCGATGACGACGACGGCTACCAGCACGAGGATCAATGCGTACTCAACCAATCCCTGCCCTTTTTCGCGATTCAGATAGAACATGTCTCGGCCTCCTTTCTTATGGTATTTGGCAGTTCCAATAATCTGCCTCCATTGTAGGGGGATATGCCCCGGCCTTCAATAGGAAAGGGGTACTATCTCCATTCGCCCGAAAGTTTGTCAGACATGAGGTCGGAAGTTTAAAAAGACCGCAAAAACCCTTGACATCTGCGCAATCGTGCCGTAAAATAGAAGTTGCAAACCGGTGGGATTGGTGGGCAGTTCCATCTTCTGTTGCAGATCGTACGCACGCGGTTCTATTCGGTCATTGCGAGCGAAGCAATCTCGGACCGTGGGGGTTGCCTGCTGCACGCAGCGCCCTCGCAATGACCGTTACCAACATCGGATGGATGGTGCGCAGGGTATCCTGCACCAGAATGGGCGCTTGCGCCCAAGGCGGGCAGCATCTATTTCTCCATGAAGTCTCCGTGGTCAGCGTGCCGGGTGTCGCAACAACCGGCGAGGATTCATCGCATGTTCGTGGCGGGGGCGCTTGCCCCTGGATTAGGTGCGTCCGAGCAAGACGGTCGCCGTTGACCTCGTTTCGCAGAGGCCTTTTCATCGGATCGGGGTGCAAGAGGATACCTGAAAGGGGGTGATGTACGCGCTTAGGAAAGGCCGACCCATGAGCAGTATCCGCTCTTCAATCGCGTCAACGGTCCTTTGGTAGTGCAGCGAGACACAGAAAGGAGAACGAACATGCACGGCAAGTATTGGAAGGCCCTCGGTGTAGTCATGGCGCTGAGCATGATCCTGGCGCTGGCCGCCCCGATGGCCATGGCAAGTGGCCCCGAGACTGCGACATCGGCCTCGCTGGCCAAGATCGCCCCGACCCTGCGGCCGGTCGCCAAGGCGGGCGGCGAGACGTTGGTGGACGTCAACGTCTTCGTGGCCGAGGGGACCGACGTGAGTGGCTACATGGAGAAGGCCACCGTCCGCACCATCCTGGGGCTCACCTCTGTGGTGGGCAAGGTCAAGGCCAAGAACCTGTTCAAACTGGCCTCCGTGGATGGTGTGATGGCGGTGCTGGATCCCATGCCGTATGCGCCACCGCAGCCGGTTGACCCCGACCTGGCGACGAAGCAGGCGCAGGCCGCGGAGAAGATCCGCGAGCGGGTCGCCGCGGTGAAGGCAGCGGGCTACCCCGGCGCCTGGCAGCCCGCGTCCAGGGACGTGGAGCCGACGGGCTGGTGGGACGTGGCCGAGGGCCACAAGTCTGCAGCGGCCTGGGCCAAGGGCTTCACCGGCGAGGGCGTGAAGGTCGCCGTCATTGACTCCGGCATAGACTTCGCGCACCCCGACCTGCAGGGCACCTGGGCCGTGAACAACGACCCCGAGTCCCCGTACTACGGCTGGCCCATCGCCTTTGACGAGTACTCCATGCTCTACTACGCCAACTACTACGGCGCGTATGGTGGGCTGGGCCTCCGCTACTTCGGCACTTGGTACGCGGACACCTCTTTCACTATCACCGAAGCGAACCCCACCTGGTCACGTACAGGCTACACCTACGTAACCCCTGGCACCAGCAAGAGCGGCGTGTACCACATCGGCTGGTACCCGGACACGGCGCTCCAGAAGTGGTGGTATGGCGAGAAGGTGGCCGTCCTCGTGGCCGACGAGCATGAGGCTGGCGTCTACGACACCGTGTACGTTGACTTGGACGACAACTACGACTTCTCGGACGAGAAGCCCGTCACCAAGGACGATCCCATCGCCTGGAAGGACAACTGGGATTCCGCAGCGGATGCCCCGGGCAGCGACGGCTATGCCGACATCTCCGGCGGCATGGTGTACTGGATTTCCGACGGTCAGAATCACCCGCCCGGGTTTGACTGGCTGTGGGCTCCGTATGTGGACGAGTTCGCGCCTCCTGGACCCGGCAAGGTCGTCGCATTCATGCTGAACGACCCGCTGCTGTCGGGCGGCGATCACGGCGTCCTGTGCGCCTCGGCAGTCGTCGGCCAGGGTGTCGTGGACGGGGGCGCGCCCGACTATAAGCCGGAAGGCGCTGGCGGCATGGTGCAGGGCGGCGGCAAGAACGCCAAACTCATCGCCGTGGGCAACTTCTACCGCGGCGGCTATGCCACCGACAACTACTACTTCGTGGCGCTTGGCCCCGATGGCATCTCGGGCACGGGCGACGAGGCCGACATCGTGAGCATGTCCTACGGCGGTTCGGCCACCGACAACGACGGCTGGGACTTTGAATCTCGGTTCCAGGCCTACCTGAGCAAGGCGGCCGCGCCCAAGATGTCGTGGCTGGCGTCCACCGGCAACGGCGCCATGGGCTACGGCACCGTCGCTCCGCCGTCGTCCTTTACGGGCATGGGCATCGGCGCGTCCACCCAGTACGGGTCTGGCACGGACTTTGACATCATTAGGTCCACCGACCAGATTCTGTACGGGGATGTCCAGTCCTGGTCCAACCGCGGGCCTGGCGCGACCGGCAGCGTGGGCGTATCCGTGGCGGCCAACGGCGCATGGGGCGCTGGCGACCTGGCCCTGAACGAGGTGGGCGATGGTTGGATCGCCTGGGAGATCTGGGGCGGCACAAGCCGTTCGTGCCCCATCGCGGCGGGCAACCTGGCGCTGGTCTATGACGCTTACAAACAGGCCCACGGCGAGTTCCCAACCTACGAGGTGGCGCGCGAACTGCTCATGTCCGGCGCGACGGACGCCAAGCATGACCCGTTCGTGCAGGGCGCGGGTGTGGTGAACGCCGACCGCGCGACCGACGTGGCAGGCGGCCTCTATGGCCTGCGCGTGTCGCCTGCGTTCTGGCAGGCGGGCGACTACCGCGGCGAGGAGATTGAAGGCTTCGCCAACATCGTGCACCCTGGCACCTCTACGAGCAAAACCTTCACCCTCTACAACCACGGCACGACGGACATCACCGCGACCGTTACCGACGCTCACATGGAGAAAGTGGGCACTGTAACGACGCAGTTCGCCGTCAACCAGGCAGAAGAGAGCGCGCCCAACTTCCAGCGACTGGCCGACTACCTGTACGACGCGACGCCGCTGGTGGCTCCGGGTGGGCCGTACCACGACGCCGACCTGATGGTCGTCAAGGCCTGGTTCCCGCTGCAGCACTTCACCACAAGCAACGTGTTCACCGGGCCTCTGGCGTATGACCAGCGGTTCCGCGTGCTGGCGTATGACTGGACCGACCTGAACGGCGACGGTGTCCTGTGGACCGACAAGAATGGCAACGGGGTCGTGAACGCAGGCGAGGACCAGGTCGGCGAGTACAACCGCTTCAACTATGGCTACGACACCGGCCCGTCCTTCGGCATCACCGTCGGCAAGCCGGGCCAGCGGTTCCACGACGGGCTGTTCGTCGGCGTCCAGCGCCGCACGCAGGCGAAGGTCAACAAGGAGACGGTGGTCAGCCTGGAGATCACCTTCTTCAAGCGTGTGGACTGGCCGTGGATGACCATTGACACCGGCAGGGCTGCAGGCGAACTGGTAGTTCCGGCGGGCGGCTCGGCGACCTTCACCGCGACCCTGGACGTGCCCGAGGATGCTCCGCTGGGCGCGTACGAGGGCGTGGTGCTGGTGTCCGACCCCGGCGATGGCGTCCACAGCGGCCACGTGTCGGCCATTCCGGTAACGGCGATGGTCGCGGCGGATGGCGCTCAGTTCCAGTTCGGTGGCGTGGACCAGCCGCTGCCGTACAACAACGGCACGGTCAGCGGCTTCCAGGATTGGTCCTGGCGCGCCGAGTCCGGCGACTGGCGGTTCTTCTTCACCGACATCCCGGATCAGGTGTTTGCTCAGGGGACCTACCTGGTGGCCAAGACCCAGTGGGGCACGTTCCCGACGGACATTGACACGCTGATCTACGGGTCGGAAGAGGATGTCTTCTCCGCCATGGCGCCGGACATCTTCGGGCCGTACACGCTGGGCTTCAAGGGCGGCAGCCCGAACAAGAACATCGGCGCGGGCATGTGGCTCTTTGACACCGCCACCGGCACGTCGGAGGAGTGGGTGTCGGCGCCCATCTCCACGGGCCTGCACCTGTTCATGCTCCACAACGTGCTGTTCTCCGGCGAAACGATCAATGAGCCCTTCTCGGGCCAGGTGGGCACGGCGGTCCTGAACCCGTCGCTGCTCATCATTGACGGCCGGACGAACCCGGGCTCGCTGCCGGTAACGCTGACGTCAGACCTGTCGTTTGACGACATCGCGGCGACCGCCTACGGCCTGGGTGGCGTGGAGAAGTACGTGGTGCCCGCGGTCCAGGACGACCCGGATGATCCATCCACAGCAACCTACCAGTATCCGGTTACCATCAACCACGGCGGCCTGCTGGAAGCCAGAACCCACGCGGCGGCCAGCGACGTGGACCTGTTCGTGCTGTACGATGCCAATAACGACGGCGTGTTTGACTTTGACCACGAAGTCATCGGCTCGTCCACGACGCCAACCGGCGACGAGTACGTGATGGTCAAGTTCCCGGCCGACGGCAACTACCTGGTGGCCGTCCATGGCTGGGGCGTCACGGAAGGCGATCCGGTGGAAATCACGATCAACGCGGTGCAGGGCAACGACCTGGCCGTGCAGAACGTGGTCAAGCACCCGGACGGCTCGTTCACCTTTGACGTCGCGTGGAACAAGGTCTTCACGCCTGGCATGTCCTACTGGGGCCTGGTGATGATCGGTCCGGCGCACGCGCCCGGCATCTTCCAGTTGCCGGTGTTCGCCGCGACGCCGCCCAAATACACCGCCAAGTTCGGCGTGGCCGAGGACACGTACATCAGCGGTTGGGAGCCGACGACGATCTTCGGTTCCCGCGCGGAACTGAGAATTCGCCAGGGTGCGGTGAAAGCGCCGTTGCTGAAGTTTGACCTGTCCAGCATCGGCTCCGACGCCACCTTTGAGTCGGCAAAACTGACGATGTACTACCTGGGCTACGACTCCGGTCAACACGACATGACGGTGCAGGTGCACGCGCTGAAGCGCGACTGGACCGAGGACGCGGCCAACTGGCTGTTCGCGACCGGCACGGACATGTGGGGCTCGCCCGGCGCCGCTGACACCGCAAGCGATGTGGAGCCTACTCCTGTCGCGAGCGCGCTGCTCAAACCCGCCACAACCACCACCAAGGTTGAGTTTGACGTTACCAGCCTGGTGCAGCAGTGGGTGAGTGGCAGCCTGCCGAACTTCGGCATGTTGCTCAAGGGCGTCGGAAAAGTGTCCACTCAGTACACGTTCCGCTCGTCCGAGCAGCCGTACGTGCCGAACCAGCAGTATGTGCCTATGCTGGAGGTGTCGTACTGGCTGGAGTCCGAGATGCCGAAGCCATAACGCGCTAGGCGCTCGCGACTTCACCGCAACACAAGAGAGCCAGCCGCAGAAACGGCTGGCTCTCTTCTTTGGTGTCGTCTTTCGGGTGGGCTGGCGCTACGGCTCGCACAGCACCGCGTGGGTCAGACTGGTGTGGTACGTATACGCCTTGCCCTCAACGCTGAGCCGGATCAGGAACCCCGGCGTAATGACCTGGGCGTACATCATGCCGGGCTGCGGGCACCCCAGGCTGGCGTCGCTCCACATGCGCTTCTCCACGCCTACCACCTGGATGGCGCTCGGGTCAACCTTCAGGCGCGCCGCCAGGTCCGACAGCGCCGCCTCCAGCGCAGCCTCGCTGCCATCGGGCAGCGACGCGGCAGGCGGGGCCGTAACCTCGACGGAACCAGGCCCCTGGCACAGCGCCACCCGCTTGCCGGCCACGCGGTACGTGTAGGTCTCGCCGCCAACCCGCAGGACGATCTCCTTGCCCAGCACCAAGCCGCCGGGCTGGGTGGTGCCCTTGGCGGGCGCGCCGGGGCAGAGATCGCCGATAGGCATCTCCTCGGTGGTAATGCTCAACAGTTCAATCTCATCGGCGGAGATGCCGAGCCGCGTCGCCAGGTCGTGCACGGCCTGTTCCAGCGGCTCCGTCATCTTCCGCGGCAGCGGGCTGGGAATCTCAAGACTTGGCATAGTTCCTCCTTGCGCGGGCGGAGTGGCCGGGGTGCTGCCTCCCGATGGCGCGGACGGCGTCGCAGCAGGCCCGCCCCCCGCCGGGGCGCACGCGCTGACGAGCAGCAGCACCGCGACAAGCATCCATACGGTTCGGGCCGTCATGTTGTTACCTCCTGACGCTTTCTTGCCTGCGAGCCGACTATCGCTTGCAGGTATCCGTCTGGTAGACGCCGCACGCGCCCGATGGGTTCCCGCGCGGAGCGTCAGGCTTGCAGTCGCCGGTGCGCTTCGCTGGCGGAGATGCCTATAACCCGAACCCTTTTCATCTTGGCCGTGCGGCCGGACAGAATCTCCACCTGTGCGGCGTGCACGCCCAGACGATCGGCGAGGAACTTGGTCAGCGCCTCGTTTGCCGCGCCTTCCACCGGCGGGGCCGCCAGTTTCACCTTCAGCGCCCCCTCTACGGCCCCGACGATCTCGTCCCGCTTGGCGCGCGGCGTAACCCGCACCAGGAACGAGATGGCCCCTTCCCGTTCGGTGATGAACAGAACGTTCATCACTCACCTCTACGCACGCGGAATAAGCGAGAGCAGAATCATCTCCACTACCTGGAGCAATACCAGCGCGACGATAGGCGTAACGTCAATCATGCCGATGGGCGGGATGACACGGCGAAGTGGGCCGAGTATCGGCTCGGTAATCTGGTCCAGGAACGCGACAATGGGGTGGAACGGGTTGACTCTGAACCAGGACAGGATGACGCGGAGCAAGATGGCCAGGCTCAACAGGTCAAACAGAAGGCGGATAAAGTTGTGCACGATGATCATAGGACTCCCCCTCGTTGGGCTACGAACTCCCCTGGAATATGGCCCTGCCGATGCGAACGATGGTCGCGCCCTCCTCCACGGCGATCTCAAAGTCGTCGGACATGCCCATGGAGAGGTGCCGCCACTGGGCCTGGGGCACGCGCCCCGCCAGGAATTCCTGCCAGCGCCGCAGGGTCTGGAAGCAGCGCCTCACATGCGCTTCGGGCGCAGCCAGAGGCCCCAGCGTCATCAGGCCGAGGGCCTGCAGATGCGTTGCCCCCGCCAGCGCCTGGGCTACGGCCAGGACCGCTCCAGCCTGGGCCGGGTCGGATGGGCCGATGTCGCCCGCGACGCCATATTTGCTCGCCTCGCCGCTCGTGTTGATTTCCAGTAGGCAAGGGACTGTCCGACCGACGGCGGCCGCCCGCTTGTCCAGTTCGGCGACGAGTTTCACGCTGTCCACCGAGTGGACGAAATCAAACAGGCTCACAACCTCCCTGGCCTTGCGGCTCTGGATGTGGCCGACCATGTGCCAGGTGGGGCACTGGCCCGGCACAGCGATGAGGGCATCGGCCGCGGGGATTTTGGCCTCGGCCTCTTCCACACGGTTCTCGCCGAAGTGGCGCACGCCCAGTTCCCAGGCGGCGGCAACGATTTCCGCAGGCACAGTCTTAGTGACGGCGACCAGGGTGATGGCATCGGGGCTACGTCCCGCCCGCGCGGCCGCCTCGGCAATGCGCTCGTTGACCGCACGCAGGTTGCATTCCAGGCTCGGCACTGTCGCCATGTGCCGCCCTCCCCGGATCCTACCGCAGGCGCACAAGCGCCGCGAACCGCCCGGTGCGGCCACCATCGCCGCGATGGGAGAAGAACTCGTCGTTGTGGCAGGCGGTGCAAATGCGCGCGACTTCCACATGGGCTACGCCCGCGTCCATCAGTTGCTGCCGGTTCATCTCCCACAGGTCCGCATGGAGTGCGCCGTTGCGCCGCGCGATGTAGGCCGCTGCGTCGGGCCACTGCGCGGTCATGGTCTGGTGGAAATCCTCGCCCACGCGGTAGCAGCACGGGCCGATGGAGGGACCAATGCAGGCGAGGATGTCGCCCGGGCGCGAGCCGTACTGTTCGGCCATGCGGGCCACGCCCACGCCGGCAATGCCCGCAGCAGTCCCGCGCCAGCCCGCGTGCACCAGCGCCACAACCTGCCGCACCGGGTCGTACAGGATGATAGGGACGCAGTCGGCGAAGCGCAGGAACAAGGCGACCGGCTCGGCGGACATGAGGCCATCGGTGGCGGGGATGACCTGGCCGCCGTGCCGCACGCCCACGGGCGCAACAGCGGCGCTATGCACCTGGTAGCACGTAACCACCTCGTCGGGCGAGAGGCCCATCGCCCCGAAGACGATGCAGCGATTCTCGTGGACGGCGGCGGGGTCGTCGCCCACGGTCGCGCCCACGTTCAGCGACGCGAAGGGAGGCTTGCTGAAGCCGCCCAACCGCGTGAACACGGCGTGGTCCACCCCACGCTGCGCCGCGAGGGTCTCAAACTGGTAGTAGAGCAGTCCATTCCTGCGGATGGGTATCATGGTGCGCCTGCGACTTGGATTGGCCGATCACCGTATCGTGGGTAAGTGTATCACAATGCGGGGGAAGGGGCAAGATGGGCGGGGTATCATCGCACCACCACCCCGCCCAGCCGCAGGTGCTGGCCCTGGCCCAGGCGGGCCAGTTCGGCGTCCAGGATGGGCAGCGGGTCCAGGGTGAAGGCATCGTACACGGTGAGGTAGAGCGTGGCTTTGCCCGCCGCGCCCGCAGGAATCTCCAGCGTGTGCAGGTCGTCCACGGCCACGCCGCGCGTCCACTTGAGCGTCGGGATGGCGCCCAGGGCGGGCGTGGTGTCGTGCTGCACGTCCCACGAGCCGTCGTCGGCGGAGAGGGCCACCGACACGGCGTAGTCGTTGACCAGCGGCTTGAGGGCGACGAATCTCGCCACAACGCGCACAGAACTGCCCGCCTTTGCCTCTGTAGGCAGGCCCTCCGTGCCCGCGAAGATCATCTCACCGCCCAGGTTGACGTAGCGCGCACCGGCGTAGAAGTGGGGCAGCATGGCCTCGTTGCCCCAGGCGCGGCCCCAAGGCCCCAGCGGCTGGAGCACGCGGCCCGCAACGTCGTGCAGGCGGACGGACAGCCAGCCCTCGCCATAGGGTACCAGCGTGGCCGACGTGAAGTAGGCCGGGGCAGGCGGCACGTGGGCGATGCCCTGCGCGGCCAGTTCGCCCGCACGTAGGAATTGTATTGCGTAGTCGCCTGCGGGCAGACCGTCGTTGCGCCAGTGCAGGTAAAGCGCGCCCGACCCCGCCGCGTCCCAGTCTGCGCCCAGCAGCGTGAGCCCGCCCGCGAACCGCTGCGCCATCGGGTGCAGGGTTACGGGCCGCTCGGCGGCGGGGCGCACCCGCACGTCGGCAACGGGCACAGCATCGCGGCCGTCTGGCGTCTGCAACCGCCGCCAGCCGTCGGGCAGGGTGATGTACGTGCCCGCGATGACGCGATAGTCGCCGGGGACGGCGGTGGGCAGGATGGATAGTCGGTGCTCATCCGCCACCACCTCGCCCACCTGGTACAATCGCCCGTCGCGCGTCAGGTCGCTCTGGCCCAGTACCTGCCCGCTGGCATCCACCAGGTGCACGAAGAATGAGTAGTCGCGGTCCAGCGGCGCGACCGGTTGCCAGTACACCCACAGGCGCAGTTCCTTGCCCGGCGCGGTCTCGCTCTCGCTGATCCGGCAGGCGAGGAGGCGAATCTTGCCATCAAAGACCGCATCCACCGAGACCACGCCCGGCGGCACGTCGCGCAAGGGCGCATCCAGCACCCGCCAGCCGCCCTCGGTGCGGATGAACCGGTAGGGCGTGGCCTTGTACGCCTCAAACCAGTTGGTGATGAGGACTGGGCCTTGCCCCAACGCCTCGCCCATGCGCCGGATCCAGACGTCCTCATTCGGCGTCGCGCCTTCGGGATAGACGTACACCACGCGCACGTCAGGCCGCGCGCCTTCCGCGTGCTGGAGATACCAGAGCGGCGTTGCCCAGTGCCAGTTGGCGAGGATAGTTGCACCGGCGGGCGCCAAGCCGAGCAGGGTTCGCGCCGTATGCTCGGTGGAGTTGTCGCGGTGCAGCACCTGGAAACTGGACGCATTGGCGGCCCAAGGCGCGGCGCACAGCATCAGCACTGCCGCCGCGATGAGCGCCCGCAGCGCCGACTGGCGCGATGCCCACGCCATCGCCTCGGCCAGCCCGATGCCCAGGAACACCGCCAGCGCCACGTAGGACGGTATGAGATACTCCACCGTCTGGGGCGCGCGGTAGGTGATGGCCGTGGCGGCGTTGACCAGGAACACGCCCCCGACGAGCAGCCCCACTTTGGGGCGCTTGACCAGGGAGAGGATGCCCGCCAGCGCCATCGCCACGGCCAGCGGTGCGCCGAACTCCATGCGCAGGATGTTCAGCCACACGCCGATGCGCCCGGGCAGCAGGTCGGCGCGGGCGAAGTAGAACATGTCGCCGCGGAATCCCGACGCCAGGATGTGCTCCATGAAACGGCTCACCGAGTCAATGGGCGTGGGATCAAACGGCGCGCCCGTGAGGCTTCGGATGGGCAAGTAGAGGAGCACCAGCAGCGACGCCGCGAACGCCCCAGCCGCCGTCAGCAGCCAGCGGGGGCGCTTGAGCAACTGCCGGTCGGCGACGAGCAGATAGGCCGCCAGGGGGATGAACAGCAGCCCTAGCGAGCCGTGGTGCCCTACGGCGAGGCCCGCCGCGACTGCCAGCACGACGAGCCCCCTCTTGGATGGCTTCGCGCCGTATTCCAGCGCCAGCAGGAGCATGAGGGCCGTGAACAGGGCCATCAGCGCGCGGATGTTGGCCGTGGTGGCCTGTGCCCAGAAGGTGGTGATGCCGCCCAGGGCCAGCGCCGCAGATAGCCCGGCCACCGCAGAGCCGGTCAGCCGCCGCACGGTGCGCGCCACCAGCGCCAGCGTCAGTGCGGCGAACACCGCCGACAGGAGATTCACCCGCCACGCCACGGAGTTGACGGGCAAGAGCGTGGCCAGTTTGCCCAGCAGGGTGTACAGCGGGTAGCCCGGCGGGTGGGCGATGCCGAGCACATGGGCCACGAACTGGAACTCGCCGCTGTCGGCGGGAAGGATGCCTGGGGCCAGCGTCGCCGCGTACACAACGAAGGCGAGGACAGCGACGGGCCATTCCATCGGCAACTTGGGCCGCGGGGGCAGGTTGGCCAGCAGGAGCGCGGCCAGTGCGAATCCAGCCACCCACGCTGCCATGCCGGGCGAGACGACGGGCCAGGCGGCATAGGCGAGCAGCAGGAGCAGCGGCCACGTGCGCACGCGCAGCCGCGCCAGTGCCCATCCAAGCGCCGCACCCGCGATGCACGCCAGGCCCGCCACGACGAGCAAGCGCGGTGTGGCGATGGGGACCGTCTGGGTTTCAGCCCAGACGCGGCCCGCGAACAGCCCTAGCACGACGCCGGCCAAGATGTGGGAGATGCCTCGCAGCCTTGCCAATGTGCCCTCCGCTGATGGTGGCGCTCATTCTATCCCGTGCAGGTCGGCACGTCAAACTACTGGGACGCCGTTTATGGTCTCTCTGCAGAGGGCCAAGGATGCGAAGAGTGCGTATGGAGGACAAAACAGCAGGACCGTGCTGCTCCAGGATGCACCTATGACCTGTAAGTTTAAATTTGCAAGATAAACTGAGCTCCGTGTCAAGTCAAATGATAATGTTACCGAGCGCAGATTGACCGCCAAATGATAATGCTACCGGAAGGTAATGGTCTCACTCCTTTCGTCTCGGTCAGCCATCTGGGCTAACTCACCCAGGTGGCGATGGATGTGCCGCTTCAGGGCTAGCGGGTCGGTGCTGTCTCGGAGCGCCACCAGTTGTTCAGCTGTGGGGCGGGGTAGGGGTGGCGCGGCTGTCAGCAACCGGTCAAGGGGCGTGGTGGCGCGGTCTTGGGTGCGCACGATCTGGAGCAGGCCGGTGGTTGTGCGCTTTACCCGACGGGACGTCTGGCGTACGACCGGCATGAATAGGTTGTAGTAGCACCACAT
>JARYMK010000059.1 GCA_029907165.1 Anaerolineae bacterium | reverse complement strand
CAAGCCCCTGGGCGTCGGCGTGATCACCACCGCGCTCAAGCAGAGCCTTGCTGACCCCGCCCACGTGGACGCCGCCGTTGCCAGTATGATGCACATGAATCAGGCAGCGGCGCGAGCCATGCAGGCCGCGGGCGTCCACGCCGCCACCGACATCACCGGCTTCGGCCTGCTGGGCCACGCGCAGGAGATGGCCGCCAACAGCGGCGTGGGGCTGCGGTTCCACCTGGAGGCGCTGCCGTTCCTGCCCGGGGCGCACGAGTACGCCGCCAAATGGGTGTTCCCGGGCGGAGCGTACAACAACGAGCGGTTCTACGCGCCGCATGTGTCGTTCGCGGCGGGCATCCCGGACGAGACGCAATTGCTGCTGTACGATCCGGAGACGTCGGGCGGGCTGCTAATCGCCGTGGCCCCCGACCACCTGGCAGCACTGGAAACGGCGCTGCGCGAGGCGGGCCAGGCGTACTGGGTCGTCGGCGATGTGGTGGAAGGTGCGGGCACGGTGACGGTTGTGATGTAGGGCGCGTTCTTGCAAGGACGCAATAGTGGGCGCGCAATTCAACTTCATTCCCTAACTCCCCCGGATTTGGCCATTGTCCCCACTTTGACAGAAATCCGACTTTATGATAGGATTTGCCCCGCGAATATGACTTTGGTCATATTCGGCAGCGCCTGCACGGAATAGAATACAGATGGTAGAAGCGGCGCGCGCGGCCCAACACAGTGGGCATCGGTTCCTGCCAAACGCGCCGCTCCTGCCGAACAGAATCCTTGCAAGGGAAGAGCATGATGCAGAACGAAATCATCTACATGGACAACGCAGCGACGACGCGGGTGGACCCGGCCGTCGTGGAAGCCATGCTGCCTTTCTTTACCGAAAAGTATGCGGTGGCATCGTCCCAGTTCAGCCACTCGCCGGGGATTGAGGTCCGCGAGGCACTGGATGCCGCCCGCGCCACCATCGCGCAGGCTCTGGGCGCGGCCAAACCCGAAGAAGTCATCTTCACTTCGGGCGAAACCGAGTCCAACAACTGGGCGCTGAAGGGCATGGCGCGCGCCTTCCGCGGTAAGAAGAACCACCTTATCATCTCCAAGATAGAATCCCGGTCGGTTCTGGACTCCGCGCAGGCTCTGGAGAAAGAGGGCGTGCGGGTTACGTACCTGGATGTGGACGGCGAGGGTTTTGTGAACCTGGACCAGTTGCGCGAAAGCATCACCGATGACACGTTCCTCGTCTCCATCCAGCACGCCAACGAAGAGGTGGGCACGATTCAGGACATTGACGCCATCGCGGCGATAGTGAAAGAGCGCGGCGTGGCCTTTCATACGGATGCATCGCACACGTTCACCAAGGTCCCGCTGGACCTGGCTGAGACGCCCGCCGATCTGGTAACCATTACGGCGCACCTGATTCACGGGCCCAAGGGCATCGGTGCGCTGTACGTGCGCGAGGGGACGCCTATTGCCAAGTGGATGCACGGCGGGTTCATGGAGTTCAACCTGCGGGGCGGTGTGGAGAACGTGCCGGGCGCCGTGGGGTTCGCCAAGGCTGTGGAGATGACCAGCGCCACCCAGGTGGAGTACATCTCCAGTCTGCGCGACCGATTGATTGACGGCCTCATGGCGCGCATCCCGAAGACGGAACTCAACGGGCCGCGCTACCGCCGCCTGCCCGGCAACGTCAACGTTTCGTTCCACTACGCCGAGGGCGAGTCCACACTCCTGCACTTGGACATGATGGGCATCGCGGTGGTAACCGGCTCGGCCTGCTTCAGCCGTTCGCTGGAGCCCAGTTACGTGCTGATGGCCATGGGCAAGACGCACGAACTGGCCCACGGTTCTATCCGCTACTCTCTGAGCCGTTACAATACTTCCGATGAAGTGGACCGCGTGATAGAAGCCACAGCGGAAGTCATTGAAACCCTGCGTCGCATAAGCCCGTTGGGGAAGGATGAGAAATAGCCAATAGCCATTGGCCTCTGGCCGTTAGCGAAGGGCCAAAGGCTGAATATAAGGAGGGTGTTCCGTATGCCGATTCCGTACAGTGAAAAAGTCATTGAGCACTTCAAGAACCCGCGCAACGTGGGCCGCATGGAGGATTACGATGCCAAAGCCACCGAGGGAAGCCCTGCCTGCGGGGACATGGTAACCCTGTACCTGAAGGTGGACGAGGAGACCAAGACCATCAAGGACATCAAGTTTGAGTCCTATGGTTGCGCGTCCAACATCGCCACGGGGTCCATCATCACCGAACTGGCGAAGGGGAAGACGCTGGACGAGGCCCGCAAGATCAGTTGGAAGGCCGCCGCCGAGGAACTGGGCGGGTTGCCCGCTGTCAAGGTGCACTGCTCGGTGCTGGCGGTGGACACCCTGCGCGCTGCCATCCGCAACTACGAGGAGAGGCATGGCCTGGTGGAAGACCGCGAGCCGACGACCGTGGAAGTGGTGGAGAAGCGCCTGCGCCACGTGATGAACCCGCTCACGGGCCTGGACATTGTCAAGACCCACGTCGTCAAGAAGACCGACGTCAACAATGGCGTCGTTACGGTGTGGGTGGACCTGTCGCGGGATCACCAATTCGCCAACAACATTGAGCAGGAGATTCGCGAGCGCCTGGAGCCGCTGTGGGACGTGGCCGAGGTGCGCGTGATCTTCAACGACGACGAGGAAGAATAGGCGCGGCGCTGACCGCGCGGGAGGTGCGTATGGCGCACATTGTTGTTGACGTGAAGGGCGAGACCTGCCCAATTCCGCTGATAGAGACGCGCAAGGCCCTGCGCAAGGCTGCCGAGGGGGACGTGGTTGAGGTCGTCGGCACGCATCAGGCGTCCAAGCGGGAGATTCCCATGGCGGTCAAGAATCTGGGCCTGCAACTGCTGGACATCACCGACGCGGATGACGGGACGTGGCGCATCCGCATCCGCAAGTAGGCCGAAAGGAGGCCGACCATGGCGGACAAGGCCACTATCATCGTGCACAGCGGCGACTATGACAAGATTTACAGCGCATTGATCATCGGTACGGGGGCGCTTGCCATGGGGATGGAAGCGTCCCTGTATTTTACCTTCTGGGGACTTCAGCGGCTGAAAAAGGGCGGCCTAGAGCGCGGCCCGCTGTCCAAGATGCACATGCTGGGCCTGGGCAAGTGGATGATCCGTCGGCGGATGCAGAAGGCCAACGTGGCCAAACTGGAGACCCTCATGCGGGAGTTCCGCGACCTGGGCGGCAAGGTCATCGCCTGCGAGATGACCATGGAGATCATGGGCGTGAGTAAGGAAGACCTGCGCGAGGACTGGATTGACGAGTACGGTGCGGTCGGGGCCTACGTCCAGGAGGCGACGGACTCCAAGATCACGCTGTTCATCTAGCGGCAGCCATGCCTACCCCATCCGAACCTGTTCCAACCACAGCGACAGGGTCGTGAAGACCCACACGAACCGCTGCGCGCCCACGTGCAGGGTCTCCCCGGCTAGGGCGCGGGCGAACACCCGCCGCACGGCGTCCGGTCGGCAGAACGCCAGGAGCGAGTTCCCCGGCAACAGCACGGCGTCGCCCACCATCTCCCGAACCCGCGGGTGCGTGAACACATCGCGGAACGGCGTCAGAAATGGCTGGCGCTTGCGATACACCCACTCGCGGGGCACGCTCTGGGCCAGCAGCGCCTTGAGCAGCGCCTTGCCCTCGCCGTTGCCGCGCTTCACATGCCACGGGATGGAGAACGCCGTCCGTATCATCTGCGGCTCCATGAAGACGTGGGCGGCCAGCGCGCCGCGCCTGCGCAACGGGTCAAAGGGGCGCGCGCCTCACATGTGCGTCCCGTGTCGCAGCATGGCCGCCATGGCTACGCGGTCTTCGGAGGTCATCCCCTCGGTCGGGCCCATTTGGGCTTTCTCCACGACATCCCGCATGGCCGCGCGGACATCGGGCGGGGCGTCGTAGGCAAACCCGCGCAGCGTGCCGTGCAGAAATGCCGCGTTCTGCATGACGGTGAACTCCATGCTCCGCTGCAGCGTGGAGGTGGCGCGGGCCGCCGTGCCCTGCCGTTTCCAGAACCACAGACGGTAGGCCACCGCGCCCAGGTACCGCAGGGGGTACGGTACCGCATATACCTTGCGCCAGGGCCCAAGGCGAAACCCCGTGTCAAACGGATGCCCGGCGCTGGTGCCGGTGGCAACCATCACCGGAGCCTCATCCCATTGCTCCGCATCTCTCACGAGCGCCAGCGCCGGCAGGAACGCCGGATCGGGCACGGGGACTGCGTACTCGCGTGCCAGGTCCTCCAGCATGTCTGAAATGGCGGCCGGATTCCAGAGGACGCGGTCGCAGGGCAAGCCCACGTGGTTAGCCATGTCCTGCGCCAGGTTGTAGAACGGGTCTGATTGGGGACCTGCCGTGAAGTTGTGAAGGCGGACGTCGGTGCGGCCAAGCGCCGCCAGCCGCGCCGCGATGAGGCCCGAGTCCACGCCGCCGCTGAAATGCACCGCAGCCGGACGCCCCACCTGCCCCAGCACCGAATCCAGCGCATGGCCCACGCGCTCCACCGGCTCGCCATCGTCGGGCGGCGCGATCATGTCGGCTGGCCGAAAGAACTGCCACTCCGACGGCGACCCATCGGGAGACAGCGTGAACACATGCCCAGGCCGCACGCGCCGCACCGTCTCCGACAAGGTATATGGCGGGGGCACGTAGTCATACTGGAACATAGAGTGCGCAGCCAGCGCATGAAGCCGAAGCCCGGCCCAGTCCACCATCAGCCGCAGGTCATTGCCGAAGGCCCAGTCCCCGCCGTCGCCCGCGTAGTAGAATGGCTCCACCGTCAGGATGGGCACGGCCACACGCGCCTCGCCCGACAGGAGCGACACGTCCACGCGGATCGCGTTGGTCTCAAATCCGCGCGGCGAGTCCTGGACCAGGGCCTCGCCCCGCGTCAACGTGTCCAACGGGATGATGGTCAGGCGGCTGCCGTCCTCGCGCACCAGCGCGGCCGTGTCCGACGGGCGCACGCACACCCAGCCGAAGGCGAACGCCCGGCCATCGGCCAGTGTGCGCGAGAATGTATGGGCCTGCAGGCCAAGCCAGGCGGCCCGGCGGGACAGGACATCGCGCCATCGGGGTCCTCCCGTGGGCGCACCCAGGTACGCGAAGAAGAACATGGCGCTCCCCTTTCGTATCGGCGCGTGCCCTGTGGCATTGGGCCAGCATGACAAGATTGCTGAGCCTAAACCTTCGCCAGGCAGTGGAGGATTTCACCCAGGTACATGCGGTGGTAGTCCCGCGCCGGGTAGTTCTTGTGAATGCTCGGATCCAGGAAGTGCGTGGGGTCCAGGTCCTGGAAGTAAATCTTGCGGCACTCCAGCACCAAGCGCGCCTCGGCGAAGTACACCGCGCCCGTCTCGCCCACGACGGCTGTGAGGCCGGCAGCAGCCGCCTTGTTGACCTGCCTGCCCGACTTGGAGCCGCACAGGTTGAGCGCCTCGCGGTACGCCTCGCTGAAGAATGAGAGAGTGAAGTACTCCGAGCGCTCCATGAAGTCATACGTATAGCGTTGGGGCCGGATGAAGCAGATGGCGATGTTCCGGTTCCACAGCACGCCCAGCCCGCCCCACGAGGCGGTCATCATGTTGAAGAAGCCTCGGGTTCCGGCGGTGATGAGCATCCAGTCCGACCCGATGAGTTTGAACACATTATCGGAGACATCTTCAGGTCTGATGGGAACAAATGCACTCATGGCCATCTCCATTTCGGACGAAAGCGCGCTACTACTTGACTGCAGAGAAAATTGTCATTGCGAGGGCACGGAGTGCCCGAAGCAATCCCAGGCCCCTATCTGTCATGCTGAGGGAAGCAAAGTATCTCGGCTGACGAGATTCTCCGGCGCTCCGCGCCTCAGAATGACGGTCTACCTGTTTCGCCTCGCTCGCAATGATAACGCGCAGTTTTCTCTGTGGTCAACTACTGCTCCCGCACGTCTCGGTAGATGTTTTGGATGACGCGCAGGAGTTCGGCCACATCAAAGGGCTTCTCCACCACTGGGCGGCCGGCCTTGCGGAGGAAAGCGCGCGTCTGGACGCTGGCGGTGTCGCCCGTGATGAAGACCAGCCGCTTGACGAGTTCGGGCCGATGCTCCTTCAGGTACTCGTACAGCGCGTCGCCGCCGAAACCGGGCATGCGCACATCGCACAGGATGACGTCGTAGTTGGCGCCTGCGATGCGTTCCCGCGCGTCCGCGCCGTTGGCCAGGGTATCCACCTTCTGGTCGTGCTGGGACAGGAGTTCCTTGAGCAGGCGCAGCGTGCCCTCTTCATCGTCCAGCACTAGCACGTTGCCAGGGGGCAATTCGGGCAGGCGGTCGGTCGCGGCTTTCTCGGCCTCGGCCCGCCGTATTCCCCGCACGGGCAGTTCCAGCACGAACGTAGCGCCCCGTCCGGGCGTGCTCTCGGCCCAGATGTGCCCGTCATGGTCGCGGATGATGCCATGGCAGACGCTCAACCCCAGGCCTGTGCCCTTGCCCGGGGCCTTGGTGGTGAAGAAGGGGTCAAAGATGCGCGTCAGGAGTTCGGGCGGGATGCCCGGCCCGTCGTCGGCGAATTCCACGCGCACCCAACTCTCCAACGTGGAATCGGGTTGGTCGGCCAGGTTCAGGGTCGTGTTGCGGGCATAGCCCGCAGGCCGCAGTACCGGCATCGTGCGGATGGTCAGCGTGCCACCGCCGTGGGCCTCCTGCATTGCCTGCTGGGCGTTGTTGATGATGTTCACGAAGACCTGCTGCAGTTGGTAAGGATCGGCGGCGGTCTTCGGCAAGTTCGGGTCCAGGTCCTGCTCCACCTTGACGCTGCTCACGCGCAGTTGGTAGGCCAGGAGCGACAGCGTCTCTTCTAGGATTGTGTTGATGTCCAGCATCTTCTTCTCGGGCTCCTGGCGGCGTGCGAAGGTGAGCAGGTTTCGGACAATGCGCGCGGCGCGGCGGGTCTCGTCGTGAATCACGCTGAGGTAAGACGACTGCCGGTCCGAAAGTTCAGTCCGCTGGAGCAGTTGGACGAAGCCGAGGATGGATGTCAGCGGGTTGTTCAATTCGTGAGCCACGCCCGCGGTCAGTTCGCCCAGGGCTGACAGTTTCTCGGCCTGCATCAGGCGGGCCTGGGCCGCCTTGATCTGGGTGATGTCGCGGGCGTATTCCACGACGGCCTGGATATCGCCCCGCGCGTCAAAGATGGGGTAGATGGCCACGTGGCGGATGCGCGACCCGTCGCGGTCGGTGATTTCCGCCGATGCAGGGCGACGCGTCTGGAGCACCTGTTGGAGCGGGCATCCATCGGGCGGATGGGGCGTGCCGCTCATCGCCTCGCAGCAGGGTGCGCCTACCAACTGGGTGAAGCGAAGGCCCGCAGCCCTCGCCGCCGCCTGGTTCGCGCGCAGGATTTTGCCCTCAGGGCTGATGAGCAGCACGGATTCACCAATGGCGTCAAATGTCGCTTCCCACTCCTTCTTGCCCTGCTGCACGCGGGCGAAAAGCCGTGCCCCTTCCAGGCTCATCGCCACCTGCGCCGCCATTACCGAGATGGCCTCAAACTGCTCGCCGGTGAACGCCTCGCGGGGTTCGCCAGCCTGCAGGCACAGCACGCCCAGCAGGCGGCTGGCGGCCATGAGCGGCACAGCCAGCGCCTCGCCCTTCACCTTGCGGTCCAGGCGGATGGACAGGGCGGCCAGCCCGCTCATCGCTGCGCGGGTGTAAGCCAGCAGTGACGGCACGGGCGCTGCCGTGATGAGGATCGCCTTGCGATTTTCCTGCACCCATTCGGGCAGGCCAGGGGGCAAAACCGCGTGGGCCGTCTCCGAATCCGGCGCGCAGGCCACGTGTTTCAGCAGCCCATCAGTGTCATCCACCAGCCACACGCACCCGTGCGCGGCATCGGTGAGCGCCGTTGCCTGTCCCAGGAGTTCCTCCAGCAGCGAATCCTGATCCTGGATGGAACTGATGGCCAGGCTGAGGCGCAGCAGTCCCCCCAGCCAGGACGCTGGCCGACGCGATGGCCCCACGCGTCGCAGTGCCTCCAACAGTTCGGCCAGTTCATCGGCGGTGCGCACGCGTTGCACGACAAGTCCGTTGCGCCGCGCCAGGGCGGTTTCCAGATCATCGGCCTGAGCGGGTGATGCTGCGAACACGGGCAACACCCACGGCGCAACTTCCGCCAGCATCTCGGCGATGCGCGCCATTTGCTCTGGGGTAGCCGCCTCTACGATCAGCGCGGCGCTGGTTGCCGATTCGTACACGTTCATCCTCGCTTGTGCGGTCGCCAACGTGGGTCCTCCCCCAGATGCGCAGCGGTGTGCGATGCTGCTCTCTGTGCGGGTGGCATGGGACCCGTTGTGCCCGCCATCCTACTTGGGGGCCGAATCCAGTTTCCGGGCAAGTGCTTCCACGTCTTCGGGGCGGACGTACCACATGAGCCCCAGTTTGTAAGCCGGCAGTTTGCCTTCGCGCACGTAGCGTCTCACGACCTCCGCGCAGCGATTCAGCTGCAATGAAGCGTCGCGGATGGTCAACATCTTCTGCGTCGGCAATTCGTTCATGCTCGTCTCCCTCTCTGCGTGTCTATCCGGCCTCGGTCTGCCAGTCCTGCGCCAACCATTCGGGCGGCTGTCGGCGCCCCGTCCCCTTGCGGCTGTTGACCTCCTGGGCCGAGTTGCGAATAAACTGAGGCCCCTCACGCTTCACGACGCGGACGAACGCGGCGGCCACCGCCGGGTCAAACTGCGTGCCGGCGTTCCGCTCCACCTCGGCCACGATCTCCTCGGCCGGCTTCGCGCGATGATACGTCCGGTCCGAAGCCATCGCCTCTACCGCGTCGGCCAAGGCCAGGATGCGCGCCTCCAGCGGCACGCTGTCGCCGGCCAGGCCGCTGGGATACCCCTTGCCGTCCCAGCGTTCGTGGTGCGCCGTAACGATAGGCACCAGGTTCTGCAGTTGGTGGCACACGCCCAGGATGCCATCGGCAGCCAGGGCGTGCTGTTTCATCACCTCAAATTCGGCATCCGTGAGATGGCCGCGCTTGTTGAGCACGTGCTCGGGCAGGCCGATCTTGCCCACGTCGTGCAACAGGGCGGCGCGGCGCACCAGTTCTACCCGCTCCGGCGGCAGGTTCAACTCCCGCGCCAGGGCTACCGCGTACTCGGCCACCCGCGCCGAATGCCCGTACACATAGGGATCGCGCGCGTCAATGGCGCTGGCCAGCGTCATCAACAGCTCGTCGTTGATCATCTGGATTTCCTCGTTGGCACGGGCCAATTCCTGGTTGACCTTTCGGAGCGCCGCCACGTTCTGCACCGTCTGGTCCACATATTGCTTCTGGGCGTAGCGCATGATGAGGAGCGGCGCGAGGAACGCCACGATTCCCCACACGCCAAATGTCAGGTAGGCCAGAGCGAAGAACAGTGCCAGGAAAGACATCACCACATAGTGCACCGCCAGCCAGCGGAACTGTTCCTTCCAGACCTGCCACGGGTGGATGTGCTCCGAGAGCCCCAGCGCGGTGGACAGCAGCATCGTGCTCACGAAGTAGTTGATCATACCCGCCCCTAGCACCGGCACTGCCAGCAGCAGGATATTCTCCGGTCGCAGTTTGATTCCTGCCAGCGCGAAGAGGAGCGCTGCCACGCTGCTGGAAATCGTGTGGTTGGCCGCGTTGAACACCACTTGGTAAATGCGGGGTCGCCGCTTAATCCAGTGGCCGGCAGCGATGATCGGGCCCACCACAGCCGCGCCCACCGGCCCGTACATGATTGCTGCAGCGAAGATCGCGACGAAACTCACCGACACGGTGCTGGCCCCGTACAGATCCACCGAGAACAGTTCCGCCAAAGCGGCAAAGGCAGCAAGGATGGTCAACCCCTTCACGTCAAAGTGAGGCACCGAAGGGAGATAGAAAAGCCACAGACCCAAGCCGCACGCAATGACCGCGCTCACGAACGTCCACGCCGATTTGGGCATGCGGCGCGGCTTCGTCGGCGGGGCGGCGTGCTCCTCCCCTGGGTTGGGCGGGTTCACAGACGCGGTCACGGGCGCGTAGGTTTGCCCGGGCCCCGGCGAAGGTGCAGCAGGCGGCTCCTCGGCGCTTTCACCCCCGGACGGGCCTACGGGAGGCTCCCCGCGTTCGCCAGGGACAGACATGCGGACACGGTTCTTGCCCGAAGCCTTGCCCTGGTACAGCGCCACGTCGGCGGCGTGGACCAACTGCTGCGGCTCGTAGCCGTCATCGGGATACGACGCCACCCCTGCCGTGATGGTTACGTAGATGGGCTCCACCCGCGTCGGTATCTGAATGGGGGTGGATTCCACCGCCTTGCGGATGCGCTCGGCCACGACGTACCCCTCGTGGGTCGTCGTTTCGGGCATCACCAGGGCGAACTCCTCGCCGCCGAAGCGGGCCGCCACGTCGTATTCGCGAATCTGCTCGCGGATGACCTTGCCAACAGCCGCCAGGACGGCGTCGCCCGCGAGGTGGCCATGCGTATTGTTGATGTGGCGTAGCCCGTCCAAATCGGCCATGATGACGGCGAGAGGACGGCCGAACCGCCGTGCGCGCCTCAGCTCTTCGCTGAGGCTGTTGCCGAAGTACTTGGCATTGTACAGGCCCGTCTTAGCGTCCACCTGCGCCTCTTCGCGCAGCGCCGGGATGCTCAGCGAGCGATGGATGAGCAGGAGCGGCGCGACGCCCAAAATCACCAACCAGGGCCCCAGTTTCCACAGGAAGGCGATAGCGCCACCCACGCACGCCAGCGCCAGGTCCGTGAGCAGGTTTGCCGGGCTCAGCACTTGCGACTCGCGGAGACTCACGTTGCGCGCCAGCATCAGCACGATGCCCACTAGCAGATGGTTGACCAAGATGTAAACACATGCCGCAACCAGCACCGCTCCTACGCCCGCCGCATTCGGCGCAGGCATGGGGCTGCCTCCTCTCAGGAGATCCAAGACTACCCGGCCCGCGAACCCTGCCAGCGTGTGCCCCGCGATGTTGAACGATTGGATGTACCACCGGTACTTGACCTTGAGCCACTCGGGCACGTGCCCTAGCGCCACGACGATGGCAAAGATAACCGGGTCTTGCAGCACGATGCTGGCAAAGAAGAACGCGGGCGTCAGATAGTAGTGCTGGTGTTTCGGCGTAACAACGGTGAAGTACTGGGCCGTCATCGCGCCGACGAGCAGGAACCCGAGCAACGCCCAGTCCACGTCCTGTGGTGGGGAAACCGCTGCCTTGGCCAGGATGGCAACGATGGTCAAGCCGATGATCCCTAGAATGTAGGCTCGCGCGGGCCTGGACAGGTCTTTCATCGGTTCCCTCTCTGCTCTACGGGGTAAGGCAATAGTAGCATGCTACTACGCAGAGGTCAAATGCAAACCCTGCCACATGTGAGCGGGCAGGGCAAAGTGCGCTTCTACTATCGTCGGGGGGCGCCGCCCCAATTCACAGACCGAGCCGGCGCCCAGCCCCAATTCACGGATCGGGGTGGAATCCAGCCCCAATTGACCGAAACCGGGATGCGCGGCTTGCGCCCCCAGTTGACCGACGAACACACCACCGAACCCCAGTTGACGCTGCCCCAGTTCACCGAGCCCCAGTTCACAGAACCCCAGTTCACGCTGCCCCAGTTGACACTGCCCCAATTGACCGAACCCCAGTTGACTGGCTCCGAGCCAGTCCACAGGAGTGCCGAGGCTGGCGTGCCGGTGTTGGCGGTGCCCACGCTCTGCATGTGAATCGCGTTGTACACGTTGAGAATGCCCGCCCCCGCGCCAGGTTGGTTCAGCGGCGTGGCCGACGCCTTCAGGAGCATCTTCACCTGGTCGGGGTTCAAATCGGGGCGGGCCTGGAGCAGGAGCGCCACCGCGCCACTGGTTACCGCCGCTGCCATAGACGTGCCCGACAGGCGGAAGTAGCGGATGTCCACCCGATGGTCCGGGTGCTCGCGGATCAGCCGGCACCCCGCATACGACAGCGTGCTCACCAGGTTCACGCCCGGGGCCACCAAATCGGGCTTGGAGAAGCCCTGAGGCGTGATGCCGTAGCCGGAGAAGGGAGCCACAGTGTCGTCGGCGGTCGTGCGCGTGCCGCGCTCGTCCACCGCGCCAACGGTGATGACAAACGGGTCGTTGGCGGGCGGGTACACGACACCTCGGCTGTTGCCCGCCGAGACCACCACGACGATGCGGTTGAACCACAGGATTTCCAGCGCGGCATCCAGCGGGCTTTCGTGATACGAGAGCAGGCTGTCGGAGTTCAGCGACACGTTGACAACGCGGATGTTGTACAGTTTACGGTTGAAGTAGACCCACTGCAAACCCGCGACGAGGGACGATTCGCTGCTGGCGCCGTTCGCATCGCACACCCGCACGGGCAGGATTTTCGCGTCGGGCGCGATGCCCACGTACTTGCCGAGGCTGAATGTGCCGTCGCCCGCGATGATGCCGGCGATATGGGTGCCGTGGCCGTATTGATCCGCGTGCGCCGGCAGGCCCGTAACGAAGATGCTCCATCCCGTGAGGATGCTGCGCACCAGGTCGGGATGGTACTGCACGCCGCTGTCCACGACGGCCACGGTTACGCCTTTGCCGGTGATGCCTTCGGCCCACGCCTTGTCGGCGCCGATGGTGAAGTTGTACGTGTTGGCAATGAGATCCAGTCGCGGCGTCCACTCGGCCTCAACTGCCTCGCTATCGTCCTGCGGCAGGATGGGGCGGTCATAGGACACCCAGCGCACGCGCGGGTCGCTGGCCAGGCGCACCAGCGAGGCCTCGGGCACGCGTGCCGCAAATGCCTGGATAAACTCCAGGTCCACGCCGAGTTGGCCGCCGAGTTGTTCCACCAGCGCCTTGACGGGTGCCGTGTCCTGGTATGTGCGCACGATGACCGGCAACATGCCGCCGCCGGGGTTGGCCGCAAGGGCCGTCAGTTCTTCGTCTAGCCTGGGGGGTAGGGCAGACGCAGGACTCGGAGCGAACGCGGCCAGCATGGTCACCAGGATGGCAACCGTGAGCGCCATTCGCCAGATGAGTCGTCTGCCTGCTTTGATCATGCGTTTTGACCTCCCGATAATGTTGCTATCTCGCGTCAACCGGCGGCGACTAGTAGCCCCAGTTCACCGAGCCCCAGTTGACCGAACCCCAATTGACGCTGCCCCAATTCACACTACCCCAGTTCACGGAGCCCCAGTTGACGCTGCCCCAATTCACGCTACCCCAGTTGACCGGCTCCGTGCCTGTCCACAGCAGTTTGCTGGCCGTTGTCCCCGTGTTCGCTGTGCCATATTTGTTTAGTTTGATAGCCGCCCAGACGTTCAGGATGCCCGCGCCTGCACCCGGGTGCCGCAGCCGCGTCGCCGAGTTCATGAGCGCCCACTTCACCTGGTCGGGGTTCAGGTCGGGGCGGGCTTGGAGCAGGAGCGCCGCCGCGCCGCTGGCCACGCCCGCGGCCATGGATGTACCCGACAGTCGCAGGAAAGCGCCGCCGTACAGGGCTTCGGGATGCTGGACGGAGATGGTGCAATCGGCGCTGGCCAGCAGGTTGATGATGTGGGCGCCTGGCGCCACTAGGTCGGGCTTCCAGAAGCCGCCCTCGGTAACCCCGTAGGCCGAGAAGGGCGTCAGGATGTCGTCCCACGTGTAGGGCGTGCCCATGTCATCGGACGCACCCACCGTGATCACGAACGGGTCATTCGCGGGCGGATACAAGATGCCCGGCTCGGTGCCCATGGTGGACGCACCGCCGTTGTTCCCTGCCGACACGATGACGACGATGCCGTTGAACCACAGGATTTCCAGCGCGGCGTCCAGCGGGCTGGTGTGGTACGACTGGGCCGTGGCCGAGTTCATGGAGACGTTCACTACGCGGATGTTGTACTCCTTATGGTGCTCGTAAATCCACTGGAGCGCGTCCACCATGTCCGATTCAAAGGCGCGGCCGTTGTAGTCGGCAACTCGCAGGTTGATAAGGTTGACCTCGGGGGCCACGCCCTGGAAAGCCCCGCCCGAACTGGCCCCGTTGCTGCCGATGATGCCGGCGATGTGCGTCCCGTGGCCGAACAGGTCGTACGTGGTCGTGTTGACACGGCTTGAGTAGGTCAGAGCGGTGCTGGCGAAGGTAACATTGGCCAGAATGCGGCTGCTTTGCGTCAGGCTCGTGGCACCGGCGAGGAAGTCAGGCTTGGGCGTGATGCCGCTGTCCACGACGGCGACGGCAATGCCGTTGCCTTTGAATCCGTAGTTCCACGCCTTGTCCGCTCCGATGGTGGAGTTGTAGGTGCTAAGATAAGCACCGATCAGCGAGATGCCGTCAATTCCACCCTTGTCTTGTTTCAGGACAGGGCTGTCCCAGGAGATCCACCGAACCAGCCCGCTCTGGGCCAGTTGCCGGATGGCGTCGGCGGACAGGTTGGCCAGGAACGCCGGGATGATGCTCCATGAGCGCACGACCTCTCCGCCTAGGTTCTGGGCCAAGGCCTCGGCCTCGTTGCCTGGGGTCGCCTTCTGGACGATGACGGCAATGCGGGTCTCGCCATCGGCCTGCGCCAGCAGCGCGCGGAGCGCAGGGTCAATAGGCAGCGGACGCGCAAGAGGTTGTGCAGCGGGGAGCAGGGTAGCGCAGAGCAGGAAAGCGATGAGCACCGGGTAGAGTGAGACTCGGGAAAACCGACCTGTTCGGGTCCTCATGAACGGCCTCCTATGCGATTGGCACTATCCCCAGTTCTCGCTGCGCTGGCTGCCGAAGTTGCGATACGGCTCGTTCCTCTGTCAAGTACTTCCCTGGGGGGGGCGGATAGGATTGCTCAAACAATAGAGGTTCTTCGGCAGCCCGGCGATCTTGGGGAGGAGGCCTCAAGACCCGTAGCTTTGCGTCCCACGGTCCCCCGTGGTTTGCCCTTGTCGGAACCTCGCCATATTCAGTTGCTGCTTGGTGGCTTGGGTGTTGGGCGAAGGAGAGTGCCGTGAATCTTCTGTGAATCTGCTTCATTATAGCACGTATAAATGGGGATGTGCGTTAAGGTGTCTTAAGATGAAGGCAAACAAGCGTTCAGGTTTCTTAATGCACGGGGGGTGAGACGCGAAGTCTGACCGTGGGCGAGGGCCCTTGGCTAGCGGCCAGGGGTTGCTTTCGCGGAACCGCTGGGCGCGGCCGCACCTGCGGCTATCGCATGGCGTGAGGGCGCGTGCGGCGTTCCAGCAGATATCCCTTGCCGCGCGAACTGACGATGTACGGGGGGCCGACTCCGGCCTTCTGGAACTTGCGGCGGAGGTTGTGGATGTGCACGCGCACCAGTTCGCTCGCTTCCCGCTCGTCCACCTCGTACCCCTGGATTTCGGAGGCGATAGCCTGGGGACTGAGGTATTTGCCCGCGTTCGCCGCGAGGATGGAAAGGATGTGCGTCTCGGTGGGTGTGAGAGGGATGCTTACACCGCGGATGGTAACCTCGCGCCGGTGCACGTCCAGGCTCATGAAGCCGTACTCGCCACCGGCGGGTTTGGTCTTGCGGTTGGCTTGCTTTGCGGCAAGGGCATCGGCCGTGCCCACCAGCGCGGGCAGGCTGCGCACCACATCCAGCGCGCCGAAGATGCCCAGTACCGGGCACTTCAGGTCTAGCGCCGCGAGCGCACGCTGGAATGCGGCAGAAACTTCGCGTGACATGGAGGCAAAATCGACCACCAGGAGGTCGGGCCGCAGTTGCGCCGCTTGGTAGAAGTGGGACTCCTGGCTCTCCAGGGGGATGACTACATGACTCTTCCCCTCCAGGCGCTGCGTCACCTCACGAGACAGTTCCAGATCATCCGAGATGAGCACGATCCTCGCCATCAGCACTCTCCCTCTTCTCATCCAGCGCGTCCTCGTCTGGTCAAGATTATACGGGAGTTTCGCTCACGCGTCAATGGCGCTACCCAGCGAAGTGGCGTTCACGCAAAGTCTCTTCTCTCAGGAAGGGACTCTATTGTTGAAACTCGGTTGCTGAAGAGAAGCGTGCGACACCCTGGCATGTTGGATACCGAAGGCGGTGCAAGGTATCGGCAATGCGCCACCGCATTGCTGTCGCTCTGTCCCTGTCGTTCGCAGGGGAGCCTGTAGAATCACATGGACGGGAGTGCCCTGGCCATGTCGCCTTGCCACGAGATTGGGCCGATTCCTACGTTTCCACCGGAATCTGTAGCCGCACGACCGTCCCGACGCCACCCGCGCTGGACACGTCCATGCGCCCACCCAGCATCTCCACGCGGCGGCGCAGCACCTCCAACGCCTCGGCCTGCTTTTGGTGCGCAGGCGACTCGTCGTGAAAGTCCACGGGCGCGCCGTCGTCCTCCACAATCAGCGTGGCGACATCGCCTTCCACGTCCAGCGCCACCTGTACCCGAGACGCCCGCGCGTCGTCCCGCGCCCTGGCCACCAATTGCTGGATGGCGCGGAACAGCGTGATCTCCAGGTAGGATGCCAGGCGGCGGCCCGTGCCCGTCGGCGTGAACGTGATGGTCATCCCCGACTTCTCGCCTGCGTCCTGCAGGTAGCGCCGCGCCGTGGAAATCAGGCCCAGGTCGTCTAGCATCATCGGCCGCAACTCGGCGATGAACTCGCGAATCTTCTGGAAGGTGCTGGTGGCCGCGTTGCGCAGGTTAGCCAACTCAATCCGTGCCTGCTCGGGATTGGTGTCAAACAGCCGCTCGCAGATTTCGGTCTGCAGGATGAAATTGGTAACCGACTGGGTGGGGCCGTCGTGCATCTGGCGGGCCAGGCGTTGGCGCTCTTCTTCCTGCGCCTCTATGACGCGGGCCAGCGCCACCGTGTCCGAGACCGCCGTCCTGGGCTGAAGCCCCTGCTGCATGGCCCAGTCCTTCAGCGCGAGCACCCGCTGGAGCAGTTGCGCGTACTGCTGCATCTTCTCCTGCTTCGCTTGGAGTTGCTCCACCTGGCTGCGCATGGCGATCAGGCGCACCTCGGACTCCTGGGCGGCGAGGTACAGTTGCCGAATCGCGTCCCTGGGGTACGTCTCAATGGCCGCCTCCATCTGCCGCACGCGGGTGTTGACCTGCGCGTTGCGCTGCGCCAGGCGTTCCACCTCTGCTGCGCTCTGGCGCACCAGCAGGGCGACTTCGTTGATCTCCACTTGGAGGCGCTCCTGTTCCGCTTCCAACTCGCGGAAGAAGGCCTGGATGTCCATCGGTTCCGCGCTTCTGTCCATAGTCCCTCTCGCTTGCGATTCTGGCGCTACTGGGTATCCTGCAGCCGAATCCAGCCACGCCGCAGGGCGTACACGGCGGCCTGGGTGCGGTCGTTGACGGCCAACTTGCGCAGGATGCTGGTCATATGATTCTTCACCGTCTGGCGGCTAATCCGCAATTCCTTGGCGATTTCCTTGTTGCTAAACCCCCGCGCGATCAACTGGAGAATCTCCATCTCACGCGGCGAAAGCGGCAGGAACAACTCATCCGCCAGGGCATCCTCGGCCTGGATGGGCGATACCTCCTGGAACTGCTTGAGGAGCCACTTGGCCACTTCGGGCTTGGCCAACACCGTGTCGTCAATGACGTAATTGCCCTGGCTCACCTCGCGGATAGCGTTCACCAGTTCCGCGGCAGTAACGTCCTTCGGGAAGTACGCCGACGCCCCTGCCTGGATGGCGTGCAGCGCCTGGGTCTCGTCGTGGTAGGCTGTGAACACGATGACGCCGATGTCGGGGCGCAACTGCTTGAGTTCGCGCGTCGCCTGAAGCCCGTTCATCGTCGGCAAGTTGATGTCCATCAGCACGATGTCGGGTTCCACCTCCAGCGCCATGCTGATGGCCTCCTTCCCGTCCGATGCTTCGCCCACCACCTCCAGGTCGCTCTCTGCCTCTAGGACTCGGCGGATGCCGCCCCGCAGAAGGGGATGGTCGTCCACGATCATCACACGCAACGTGCTCACCTGACCCACCTCCTGACGACTCCCAGAAACCTACCGTAGTATAACACAACTCGCACCCAGTCGCAACGTCTGATTTACTTTTGGCGCGGTTTTGTGTACAATATCTGTGCGCGCTGTGCGGGCAAGCGCGTACTCACATCCGAAGGAGGCCCCTTGTCTATAGACTACCGAGACATCCTGGACGACTTGCAGACGCCCCAACCGGCGGATACCGACGCCGACGAGGAGCGGGACTATCCCGTCCTGCCTGTGCGGGATACGGTGCTGTACCCGCGCATGGTTACGCCGCTGTTTGTGGGGCGAGACCGTTCCCTGAAGGCC
>JARYMK010000058.1 GCA_029907165.1 Anaerolineae bacterium | reverse complement strand
GCCTCCCTGGGCGGCACCTGAATGCGACCTTGTGGGATATACCTTGCTGATGACGGCCACATTCAGACTGCCCGCCAGTTCCAGGGCCGCCGCCAGAATCTCGGCGACGTTGGCCGCCGACTCGGACAGGGGGTAGCACCAGCCGTCAGGCGTGGAGTAGATGAGGATGCCCAGGTCGCGCAGGCGGGCCACGGTCTCCTGGTGCCCAAAGCGGGCGAAGGCCACACGCAGGAACCCCACGTCGGTGCAGGCGTATTTCTCGGGGGCGGCGTAGACGTTGGTGATGTTGCACCGCCCGTTGCCGGTTACGAGGATTTTGCGCCCGACGATGGCGTTGGTGTCAAACAGGCTAACTCGTGCGCCGCGACGTGCCGCTTCCAGCGCCGCCATGATGCCCGCAGGTCCCGCGCCGACGATGCCGATGTGCATTCGTGCCTCTCCCGTTGGTTCTAGGTCGCGTGAATTTGCGGTCTCGGCCAGAACTGCTACTCCGCTTGGAACCAGTAGGACATAACCTCGCGCGAGAGGGGAGCCGCTGCCGTGGAGCCTTCCGCAGCCCGCAGCCCGCCGCCGTACAGGAACACCGCCAGCGCAATCTCCGGGTTCTCGTAGGGCGCGTAGGCGATGAACCAGGCATGGGTGGGCAGGTGGCCCTCGGCGTCGCGTGGGCCGGGGAACTCGGCTGTGCCGGTCTTGCCCGCCACGTTGATGGTCTTGAGACCGGCGCGGTGAGCCGTGCCCCACGCCACTGCGGCCCGCATCCCTTCCTGCACCGTCCGCAGCGCCTCGGGGTCTATGTCCAATTTGCGAATGACTTTGGGCGCGAACGGCTTCACCACCTTGCCGTTGGCGTCCACCACCTCGCGGATGACCTGCGGCTGGTACACCGTCCCGCCGTTGGCGATGGTTGCGGCCACGTTGGCCATCTGAAGCGGCGTCGCCAGCACAAACCCCTGGCCGATGGACATATTGTAGGTGTCGCCCAGCACCCACGACTCGGAGTAGTTCAGCCGCTTCCAGTCGGGCGTCGGCACCAGCCCCGCCGACTCGCCCGGCAGGTCAATGCCGGTCTTCGCTCCCAGGCCGAACAGGTGGGCCCACTCGGCCAGTTTCTCCACGCCTAGCCCGGCGCGGTCTATGTAGCCCCCGCCCGCGTTATAGAAGAAGATGTCGCAGGAGTAGGCCAGCCCGCCGATGACGTTCAGGTCGCCATGGCCCCACTTCCACCAGCAGACAAACCGCTGGGCCAGGCTGGGGTCATCGGGGAAGTACTTGTTGGGCACCCACATTTCGCCCTGGCAGCGATACTGGGTGCGGGGTGTGATGACCTTCTCCTGCAACGCGCCCGCCGCCGTGATGACCTTGAACGTGGAGCCAGGCGGCTGCGCGGCCGAGATGGCGTGATTCACCAGCGGACGGTTCGGGTCGTCCAGGAGCGACTGGTAGGTCTTCGCGTCAATCCCGCGGGCGAACAGGTTGTTGTCGTAGTTGGGCAGGCTCACCATGGCGAGCACCTCGCCCGTCTGCGCGTTCAGCACCACCACCGCGCCCTGCTGGATGCCCCAGTCGGCCAGGGTGCGACGCAGCGCGTCCTCGGTGAACCTCTGCAAGTCGGCATCCAGCGCCAGCACGACCTTGTCGCCGGGGATTGCGGGCTGGCCCTCGCTCACCGTGCGCAGTTCGCGCCCGGCGATGTCCACCTCAATGTGCTTGCGGCCGGGTTCGCCGTGCAGGTATTCCTCGGCCACGGCTTCCACGCCCGTCAGCCCGATTTGGTCCGCGAAGATGTTGTACCCTTTCGCCTCGTAGAAGGCGGCCTCTTCGGCAGGTATGCTCCCCGTATAGCCGACGATGTGGGCCGTCGTCGCGCCCGTCGGATATTCGCGCACGGGGTCGGCCACCACCTGCACACCAGGCAGGTCCAGGTGCTGCTCCTCAATCACGAAGGCCGTGTCGCGGTCCACGTTGCGCTTGATGTAGATAGGCTGGAACGGGTTGTAGATGCCTTCGCGGAGCATATCGGCGATGTTGGTGGGCTTGATGGGGCGCGACAGCCGGTCGGGGAGCACGCGCCTGCCCTCTTCCGGAAAAGGTGGGATGCCCAGCAGTTCACCCAGGCGGATGTACACGCGGCGGCGCTCCTCTTCGTTGTCGGGCAGGTCCGCCGGCGTGATGGTTACCGCATACGAGGCGGTGTTGCGCGCCAGGACCACGCCCCACCGGTCGCTGATGATGCCCCGCAGCGGCGGGATGGAGACCAGACGGAAGCGGTTGCGCTCGGCCAGGGCGGTGTACTCCTGCCCGCTCACGATCTGCAGATGCCAGAGGCGCGCTGTCAGGATCAGAAAGACGAGCACGACAAGCACCCGGAACAGGATCAGTTTCCCGCGGTCGTTGGTTTCGGTCATCGCGCCTAGAGTTCCACGCTCCTGTCCTCAATCCGGTGGCTCACCCAGGCCAGCACCGGGAAGACAACCAGGATGCCGATGACGTTGTAGGCCATCTCCGGCAGAACGGCCGTCGTCATCAGCGCGCCAAAGGGCACGGGCCAGTTCAGCAGTTTCATTGCGCCCATCGCGGCCAGGTTCGCCAGCAACGTGTTCACGGTGATGGCGATCACCGGCATCAGGAAGTGGGTGCGGAAAACCTGTCGCTCGCCTACTCCGGCGATGAAGCCCGCCAGCACCAGGCCGCCAGAGAACATGCCCAGCGGAACGCCGGAGAACAGGTCCAGCGCCAGCCCTGTGCCTAGCCCCCACCAGATGCCCTCGCCGGACCCGCGCAGAAGCCCCCATGCGGTTACGACGATGAGGGGCAGGTTGGGGCGCACGCCCAGGATGGCGAGGTGCGGGGCAATGGCCGCCTGCGCCGCCGCCACGCCCACCAGGATTGCCGCCACCGCATAGGGATTCATCGGTAACCTCGCGCCGTCATCGCTGCAATATTACCGCGGCGGGGCCGTTTGGGCAAACCCCCTGCCGCGCATTTGACGCGCCCATCGCCCGCTTGTATACTGTCGCCGAGTGGGGATGCGGCAACCGTCGCTTGCGGGCAAAGGCCCGCAGTCTTCGTTTCAGGTGTTACCATGCGCGTAATCACGGGAACGGCCAAAGGCAGGAGACTGGCATCCGTGCCAGGGCAGAGTACCCGCCCCATCACCGACCGCGTCAAGGAAGCCCTGTTCAACATCCTGGCGCAGGATGTCGTGGACGCGCGCGTGCTGGACCTCTTCGCCGGAACCGGTAGCGTGGGGATTGAGGCGCTGAGCCGCGGCGCGCGCGAAGTCTGGTTCGTGGACCGCGAATGGCCGGCCATCCAGACCATCAAGGCGAACCTACGAGCCACCGGCTTGGCCGAACGCGCCAGGGTCGTGCGGCAGGACGCCTTCAAACTCCTGCGGCAGGTGTCGGGCCGCGAGGCTTTTGACATCGTGTACGTGGCTCCGCCGCAGTATCAGGGGCTGTGGGCCAAGGCGCTGGCCGCGCTGGACGAGGCCGACGTGCTCGCCCCGGACGCGCTCGTCATCGCCCAGATTCACCCCAAGGAGTACGCCGAACTCCCGCTCAAGCGCCTGCGCCTCACCGACCGCCGCCGCTACGGGAGCACCGAACTCTGCTTTTACCGCGCCGCGGAGACCCAAGAAGGAGTTTGATGCCATGCAACCCGACGCTGCACCCCGCTTCATCACCGTCTTCGGTGGCTCGCAAGTCGCGCCCGACAGCCCGCTGTACCGCCAGGCCCGCGAATTGGGCCGCCGCCTGGCCGAGGCTGGGTTCGGCGTCATCAGCGGCGGGTACGGCGGCACGATGGAAGCCGTCAGCCGCGGGGCGCGCGAAGCCGGCGGCGAGGCCATCGGCATCACGCTGGCCACGTTTGACCGCGCGGCGCTTCGCCCCAATGCATACCTGACCGCCGAGCACAAGGCCCCGAACTACCTGGACCGGCTCGCGGAACTTACCCACCGGGCCAGCGGCTTCATCGCCCTCAGGGGTGGCATTGGCACGCTCTCGGAAGTCTCCATCACGCTCAGCCTGCTGCAAATCGGCGAACTGCCGCCCAGGCCCGTCGTCCTGCTGGGCGAGTGCTGGTCGGCGTACCTGGACACCGTCCGGCGGGAGTTCATGCTCCGGCCCGAAGACCTTGCGCCCGTGTACGTAGCCGCCGATGCCGCTCAGGCGGTGGTGTGGCTGCAGCGAGCGCTCCAGTGAGGAAACCCATGCGCCTGCTTGGATTGTTGGGCTGGATTTCGTACAACTTCACGCGCCACCGCATCGCCGCGATCCCGCTGACGTGGTGGCTGCTGGCCTTCGCCGTCGCATGGCCTGTGCTGCTCGCCGTGGGGACGGTGCCTGCCACCGGGTGGAGCATCGCCGTGGCCGTTGTGGCGGCGCTGCTTCTGGCCGCCGTCGCCGTGGGCGCGCGCAACAGGTACGTGGTGTTTCGCCCCGCGGCCGCGCGCCCGGACGTAACGGGTCGCCCCCTGCGGCCCGAAGAGAAAATCCCCGCCCGCGCCACCGGCGTCTTTGAGGTCAGCGGCATGACCCACTATCTGGCCGACGCTCGCGCCTGGTTTGAGACCGTGGAGACCCGCGAGCACATCGTCATCGTGTGGAACCCCCTGTCGCGGTTCCTGCTGTTTGCGAAGACGCCCAAGCGACTGGCCGGGATGTGGTACGCCTTCTTCCAGCCGTCCCACATCCGCGCCCTTCAGACGGGCCGTATGTGTTTCGGCAGCCGCGTGCGCCCGGCGCTGCGCATCGCCTACCAATCCGAGGACGCCAAGGCCCGCGCGCAACTCTACCTGGCCTTTGACAGCGAGGAGGACCTCGCGACGGTGCTGGACGACCTGCGCCAGGACGCACTGCTGTAGCCCTTTACCACAGGGATTCTTGATGGCCTGTCATTGCGAGGCGCGCCCACAACGTGCGCGTTTTGCCACGATGGGGTACAATAGGCATAGCATCGTCGGGGCGAGGGTCATCCGCTTCGGCCTGCATGGACGCAAAGGAGGGAGGATGAGAAAACGGTTTCAGCAGTTGCTGGAGGGGCTCCAGACGTGGGATGAGTCCGTCTTGACGTCCAAGTGGGTGTCGCTGCTGAGCAGCATGGGGCTTGACGAACAGCGCGCGCTTCGCGAGGCGTGGCCCCACATTCCCCTGGACGGCCGCCGCGTGCTGACCCAAAACCTGCGGGAAATGGCCGAAGCGGACGTCCTGGTGAATTTCACCGATGTCTTCCTCGTGGCTCTGGATGACCCTGACGAGCAGGTGCGTCTTGCCGCGCTGATGGGGTTGTGGGAATACGAGGAGGAGGATTTTGTACCCACTCTGATTCGCATGATGGAATCGGACCCCTCTGTCGCGGTGCGCGCGGAGGCGGCTATGCAATTGGGCAGGTTCGCTATGGCGGGCGAACTGGGGGAGATGGACTCTGAGACGATGGACGTCGTGCAACGGGCGCTGATGGCCGCGTGGAACTCGCCGGACCAGGACTTAGAGGTGCGCCGCCGCGCTCTGGAAGCGGTCTCCTGCGTAACCAATGATGCAATCCCCGGCATGATTGAGGCGGCTTACCGCGACAAGGACGAGCGCATGAACGTTAGCGCGGTCTTTGCCATGGGGCAGACGCTGGACGATGCGTGGGCGCCTTACGTGCTGAAGGAACTCAAAAGCCCGCGCCCCGAAATGCGTTACGAGGCTGCGCGAGCCGCCGGAGAACTCCGCCTTGAAGACGCTGTGCCCACGCTGCTGGACATGCTCAACGACCCCGACATAGACGTGCGCGTGGGGGTCATTGAAGCCCTGGGCCTTATCGGAGGCGAGCGAGCCCTGCAGGTCCTCATGGAACTGGCACGGAACGAGAACGAAGCCATCCGCGAGGCCGCGTTGGAAGCCCTGGAAGTTGTTCAATTCGGCGAAGACCCGCTTTCGCCGGCTGTCCTGACGTGGATACTGGGCAAGGACCTTGGCGAGATGGAGGACTGGGACGAGGAGTTGGAGGAAGACGAAGGCGAAGACGAGGGCGATGAAGAGGAGTGGGAGCACGACTGGGACCGCGACCGCTGGAACTAACCGCACGGAGGCCGTATGAACCTAAAACTCCGCCGCCTGGTGCGCACGCCATCGTCAGAGCAGTACGCGCTGTTTGACCTGGACCGCCTGGACGAGAACGGCGATCCAGCCAGCGTGGGCAAGATTGACCTGCACTTCGTCCAGGAGGGCGTGTACGGCACGTTCCTCATCTGGGAGGAGGCTGCCAAGCGCATTGCCCGCAAGGACCTGAAGGCGCTGGCGACCACCACCCTGCTGGAACTGTGCGAGCCGATGGGCCTGCCCGCTGAGTACGCCGTGGAACTGTTCTGCCCGAGCCTGGACCACTACGAACTCCTCACCAATGCGTCAGACGAGGCGGCCGGAGGCGAAGCGTAGCCCATGACCCGCAGACGGCCCTGCCAGACCCTGGTCTTTGACCTGGAGACAAAATACCTGTCCGACGACGTGGGCGGCTGGGACCACATCCCCAACATGGGGATGTCTGTCGCCGTTACCTATTGTGTGGAGCGCGACGAGTTCACCGCCTACACCGAACGCGAGGTGCAGGACCTCATTGCCGCCCTCAACGCGGCGCGCCTGGTCATCGGCTACAACATCCTGCGCTTTGACTACGCCGTGCTGCGCGGGTACTCGTTTCTGCCGGTGCGCGAGGGCCAGCCGACTCTGGACCTGATGATTCCTCTGTACGAGGCCCTGGGCTTCCGGCCCAAGTTGGAGGACCTGGCGGCGGCCACCCTCGGCATCGGCAAGTTGGGCGATGGGCTGGACGCCGTCCGGTGGTTCCGCGAGGGCAACCTGGACAAACTCATAGAGTACTGCAAGCAGGACGTGCAGGTAACCTACGACCTGTATAAGTTTGGCAAGGAGCACGGCTACGTGCTCCTGCGCGACCGCTACAAGGGCGAAAGGCGCGTGGACGTGAATTGGTAGCATGGGCGAACCGGCATATCTTCCGCTCGTGCGCTCCGGCGAACTAAAGGAGCGCGTAGCCGAGGCGTACCGCCGCCTGGAGCAGTGCGATATCTGCCCCAGGCGCTGCGGGGTGAACCGCCGCGCGGGCGAACTGGGCATCTGCCGCACGGGCGAGCAGGCGGTCATCTCCAGTTTTGGCCCGCACTTCGGCGAGGAAGCACCCCTGGTGGGCATCGGCGGCTCTGGCACCGTCTTCTTCACCCACTGCAACCTGCGCTGCCAGTTCTGCCAGAACTACGAGATCAGCCAATTGGGCGAGGGGCGGCCCGTCCGCACCGATCACCTTGCGGGGATATTCTTGCGCCTGCAGGAGATGGGCTGCCACAACATCAACCTGGTGTCGCCGACCCACGTGGTGCCACAGATTCTGGCGGCGCTGGAGGTTGCCGCCGAGCGGGGCCTGCGCCTGCCCCTGGTGTACAACACCGGCGGCTACGACGCTCTGGAGACGCTGGCGCTGCTGGACGGCGTAGTGGACATCTACATGCCCGACATGAAGTACGCCGATGCGGACATCGCCGAGCGGTACTCCAAAGTCCCCAACTATCCGGCCGTGAACCAGGCCGCCGTGAAGGAGATGCACCGCCAGGTGGGCGACCTGGTCATGGACGAGCGGGGCATCGCCACGCGGGGGCTTCTGGTGCGCCACCTGGTGCTGCCCGAGGGCCTCGCTGGCACGGCGGAAATCGCCCGCTTCCTGGCTGAGTCGGTCTCGCGCGACACGTACATCAACGTTATGGATCAGTACCGCCCCTGCTACAAGGCCGACTCGCTCCCGCCGCTGAACCGCCGCATCACGCCCGACGAGTACCGCGCCGCCGTGCAGATGGTGCGAGATGCCGGTCTGCACCGCCTGGACGACCGCACGCAGCGGTGGGTGTGGCTCATCCGGTAGGGACTCGGTTTCAAAGTTCATAGGTGCTGGGCGCTTCCGAAAGTGCGTCGCACCTTGGAAAACCCGCGTTCTCTGGAAGGAGGCAACCATGGAAACACGACCGTTCGGCAATACCGGTGCCCACCTGCCCATCCTCAGCCTGGGCTGCCAGCGCCTTGTAGACGAGGAGGGCTGCAACGAAGAGCAGGCTGTTGCCATCCTCAACACCGCCATTGACCGAGGCATCCGCTACTTTGACACCGCGTGGATATACTCCAAGGGCCAGAGCGAGCAGCGCGTGGGCCTGGTGGCCAAGCACCGCCGCAAGGAGATGTGGATCGCCACCAAGACATGGGACGTTACCCGCGACGGCGCGCGCCGCCAACTGGAGCAGAGCCTGGCCCGCCTTCAGACCGACTACGTGGACGAGTGGCGACTGCACAACGTGTACGATTTCGCGCGCCTGGACGCCATGATGGGCAAGGGAGGCGCGCTGGAGGCGGCCATCCGCGCCCGCGACGAGGGGCTGGTGCGGTTCATCAGCATCTCGGGCCACACCGACCCCCAGGTGCAGATTGAGGCGCTGCGCCACTTCCCGTTTGACACGGCGCTGGTGGCCGTGTCGGTGCTGGATCACTTCATCTACTCGTTCGCCGAGGAGTTTCTACCCTTCGCTCAGAGCCGCGGCGTGGGGGTCGTCGGCATGAAGATCTTCGCGTACAAGGCGCTGGCCCAGGTGGCCGACAGGGCCTTGCGCTACGCCCTGGCGCTGCCGCTGACTACCGTCATTGTGGGGTGTTCCACCATGGTGGAGTTGGAGGCGGATTTGGCGGTGGCCGAGAACTTCACGCCCATGACGGGACCGGAGCGGCTGGCCTTCTTCCGCGAGGTCTTGCCGCTGGTGAAGCCGGAGAACATGCCGTGGAAGGCGACCGACTGGAGCAATCCCACGGAGTGGAAGCCGCGCAAGGAGCCGTGGGGGTTCACGCCGCCGTAGCGTTGGCTCACCGGCATCGCGTGGGCAAGGGCCGAGAAGCAGCGTTCGGGAGGTGTGTATGGAGTTGCAGGAGGCTGCTCGCCACGACATCGCCCAACTGGTCGCCCGCTACAGGGCGCTCTCCTCGCGGGAGCGCAAGGAGTACAACGAGGCGGCTACCCGCCAGGGGTTCATCCTGCCCCTCTTCCGCGCCCTCGGCTGGAACGTGGACGACCCCAATGAGGTCAAGCCCGAGGAGCAGGTCTCGCGCGGGTTTGTGGACTTCGCCTTTCGCATCGGCGGCGTCGCCAAGTTCTTCCTGGAGACGAAGAAGATTCCCGAAGACCTGAGCGATCCCCGCTGGGCCAGGCAGGCCATCAACGTGCTGAACCTGGAGGACCCGGCGGAGCGGGCGATGCACGACCGCATGGTGGTGCTGGTGGAGGAGATGCTGCGCCTGAAACGGGAACACGCCGAGGCCGAGGCGGCCCTGGAGGACCGACGCCACGACCTGGCCCGCGCCATAGAACGCACCGACCGCGAGATTGACCGCCTGGTGTACCAATTGTACGGCCTGACGGAGGACGAAATCGCCATCGTGGAGGGGCAATCGCCGCAAGGGCAACCAGCGTAGGGCGGAATCGCGGCGGTATTCGCGGGACCTGCCCCGACGGGCCGCGCTCACGATGGCCCGATGACGAACGAAAGGACGCGCCCCATGCCGCACCGGTACGACCCAGGCATCCACCACCGCCGATCCATCCGCCTGCGCGGGGGCGTATTTCGTTGCCATCGTCGCGCACGGGCGCGAATGCGTGTTCGGACACATTGCCGACAGGCGCATGGTGGTGAACGAATGCGGCGAAATCGTCGCAACGTGTTGGCACGATTGGCCCCGCCATTACCAGGGCGTGGAATGGGATGCGTTGGGGCGCAGCATGCTGCGCCCTTACGACGGCATGCACGGCATCCACCATGCCTGCGACGCCCCGGACCAACGTTGCGCCCCAATCATTGGGCGCCATCGTGCGTTCGTTCAAATCGGCCGTTGCGCGGCGCATCAATGAATTGCGTGGGACGCTGGGCGCGCCCGTGTGGCAGCGGAACTATTACGAACGCATCATCCGCAACGACCGCGAATGGAACGCGGTGCGCGAATACATCCAGAACAACCCGGCCAATTGGGCACAGGACGCCGAAAACCCGGACGCACCCACGCATCCGACGCGCCGGTCGTCCTAGAAACGGAGGTATGCCATGACCCTCCAAGTCGGAATCGTGGGACTGCCCAACGTGGGCAAGTCCACCCTGTTCAACGCCCTCACCCGTGCGGGGGCGGCGGTGGCCAGTTACCCCTTTACCACCATTGACCCCAACGTGGGCATCGCTGAGGTCCCCGACCCCCGCCTGGCCGACATCGCCGCCATCGTCAAGCCCGAGCGCATCGTCCCGGCCACGGTGGAATTCGTGGACATCGCCGGCCTGGTCAAGGGGGCCAGCAAGGGCGAGGGGCTGGGCAACCAGTTCCTGGGCCACATCCGCAACGTGGACGCCATCGCGCTGGTCGTGCGCTGCTTCCAGAATCCCGACATCCCGCATGTCAGCGTGGGGCTAGACCCCTGGTCCGACATCCAGGTGATAGACACTGAACTGATGCTCGCCGACCTGGCCACAGTGGAGCGGCGGCTGGAGCAGGCGCGGCAGGCGTCCAAGGGCCGGCCCAAAGACTTCGCCGTGCCCATCGCCCTGTACGAACGCGCTATCGCACACCTGAGCGCAGGCAAGCCCGCACGGACGCTGGCGGTGGAGGCGAAGGAGGAGGAATTCTTCCGCGACCTGAACCTGCTGACTGCCAAGCCGCGCGTGTTCGTGGCCAACGTGGGCGAGGGGGATTGCCCTGCGGGAGGCCCGCTGGCCGAGGCCGTCCGCGAGGCCGCCGCGCAGGAAGGGGCCGAGGTCGTCGTCATCTGCGCCGAGCTGGAGGCGGCGCTAGCCGAATGGCCGCCGGAGGATGCCGCCGCCTACCGCGCCGAACTGGGGCTGTCGGAGTCGGGATTGGCCAGCCTGGCGCGGGCTGCGTACCGCTTGCTGCGCCTCATCACGTTCTTCACCACCACCGGCGGGCACGAGGTGCGCGCCTGGCCTGTGCCCGAGAACACGCCCGCGCCTGTCGCTGCGGGCAAGATTCACACCGACATGGAGCGGGGGTTCATCCGCGCGGAAGTCATCTCGTACCCCGACCTCATGCGGGTGGGGTCCTTCGCCGAGGCGCGCAACCGGGGCCTGCTGCGGCTGGAAGGGCGGGACTACCTGGTGCAGGACGGCGACATTATCCACTTCCGGTTTGCAGTGTAGGGGCTGTGGCGAGTGGCTATCGGCTAGGGGCTGCCGTTTTTGCCAAAACGGCCCCATCGTGCTATAGTAGGGCATCGCGCCGGAAGCGCGGCGAACATCAGGCCGCGCTTTTGCCTTTTCGCTCCAGGCACATGGACCTGGGGCAATCCCATGGAAAGGAGGACATGCCGTGAAGCGCGAATACGAGTTGACCTTCGTAATCCGCCCCGACAAGGACGACGAAGGCTTTGCCGCGGTAACCGACAAGGTTGCCGGCTACGTCAAGGCCGCCGGGGGCGAGGTTACCAGCACGAATCTCTGGGGCAGGCGACGCCTCGCATACCCCATCCGCAGATTCGCCGAAGGCTACTACGTCTTCATGCTCACCCAGATGGACGCCAACGGCCTTGCCGAACTGGACCGGAGCCTTCGCCTCAACGAAGACATCATCCGCCATCTGGTCGTCCGCAAAGACGAATGAGACCGTAGAGCCGCATCAGCCTGGGGTTCTGTGAACAGCAAGGGGTGAGAGTATGACTCGCGGGTTGAACAAAGTGCTTCTGATCGGGAATCTGGGGCGCGATCCGGATTTGCGGTACACGCCATCGGGCAAGCCCATCGCCACGTTTACGCTGGCGTGCACGCGCAACTGGATCACATCCAATGGCGAACGGCGCGACGCCACGGAGTGGTTCAACATCGTCGCTTGGGGCCCTCTCGCCGAAATCTGCAAGCAGCACCTGGTCAAGGGCAGCCGCATCTACATAGACGGCCATCTGCGAACCCGAACGTGGGAAGACCAGGCCGGGCAAAAGCAGACCACGGTGGAGGTCGTCGCCAAGGAGATGATCATGTTGGACAACCGCCCCGGTCCCGTGGAGCGGCTGGAATCCCAACCCGAAGACCTCTACGACGACGCCGAGTAGCACGTGTCGGCATCCCAGGCGGATCATCGTTGGGTTTGATTTCGCACGATCCCTGAACGTTTGGGAGTGAGAGAGAAATGGAGAACAACGTGACAGAAGAGAGACAACCGCGGCGCCGATACAGCGCCCGCAAGCCCATGCGCAAACGAGGCCCATCGTGCCCGTTCTGCGCCGATTCGTCCAAGCGCATCACGTACAAGGACGTGGAGTCGCTGCGCGCGTTCCTGACCGAGCGCGGGAAAATCAAGCCGCGCCGCCGTGCCGGTACCTGCGCGAAGCATCAGCGGGTTGTGGCGCGGGAAATCAAGCGCGCGCGCCATCTTGCGCTCATCCCGTTTAGCCCTGAGCATCTCCGATAGCGCCACACGACGCGAAGCGCCTGCGAGCCTGCGCGGGATGCCCCCGCAGTGTGGCGGGCGCTTCGCACATTCGTGAACATCCCTGTTGGGAGGCCATTCATGGCAAAAAGGGCAAAACAAGCCAAGCAGGCTGAGCCGAAACAACTGACCAAGAAGCAGATCGCCAAGAGCGAGAAGGTGCGGCGCCGGGAGCGCAACACCATCATCGGCATCACGCTGGTGGCCGTCCTTGTCGTCGGCGTGCTCATCTATGGCGCCATCCACGAGTACCTCGTCAAGCCCAACTCGCCCATCGCCACCGTGGACGGCGTGCCTATCTCCACGCGGCTGTACCAGAAGTACTGGCGCTATGCCCACGCCAACACCAGCGCGTCGCTCCGGGAGTACCAGGCCGAACTGGACAAACTCAATGTGAAGGCCGAAAAGAGTGACACCGACACCATCTTCATCCAGTACTACCAGCAGATGGTGCAACAACTGAAGAGCCAACTCATGAACCTGGACATGGCCGTGCTGGACTCCATGATAGACGACGAGTTGGTGCGCCAGGAGGCCCGCAAGGAAGGCATAACCGTTACGCCCGAAGAGTTGCAGGCCGAGATTGAGCAGGCGTTCGGGTTTGAGCGCAACCCGCCCACACCCACGCCGACCGCGGTTGTTACCGAGACGGCAACGGTAACGGAGACCGCCACGCCCGAGCCGACGCCGACTGTCATGACCGAGGCCCAGTTCCAGAGCGCCTACGCCCGCCAGCGCGACTATCTGCAGCAGCAGTTCGGTTTCACCGAGCAGGAGTTCCGTGCCTTGTTTGAATCCCAACTCCTGCGCCAGAAACTCCAGGCCGTGCTGGCCGAGCGGGTTCCCACCACCGAGGAGCAGGTGCATGCCCGCCACATCCTCGTGGATACCGAGGACGAGGCCAAGAAGGTGGTGGAGCGCCTGAAGGCGGGCGAGGATTTCGCAGCCCTTGCCAAGGAACTGTCCAAGGACGATACCAACAAGGAGCAGGGCGGCGACCTGGGCTGGTTCGGCAGGGGCGTCATGGTAACCGAGTTTGAGCAGGCGGCCTTCTCGCTGCAGCCGGGCACCATCAGCGACCCCGTCAAGACATCCTACGGCTACCACATCATTGAGGTCCTGGAGAAGGACCCGAACCATCCGGTTGACGAGGCGACCCTGGAACAGCGCAAATCCTCTGCGCTCCAGGACTGGCTGAACACGCAGCGGTACTCGGACCGCGTGAAACGGTACTGGTCCTCGGACAAGAAACCGCGCGTCGCAGAGATCACGTCGTAGGCTAGCGGCTGCGCGTTTGCGCCGGAAGAGCGGCTTTCACCACGGAGAGCGCCGAGAACGCGGAGAAGGAGCGAGGCAACTTTCTGCGCTCTCCGCGTTCTCGGTGGTGGGGGCCGCTTCTTTTGATTCCATCATCACGGCAGCCAGGGGCCAACGGCTGACGGCTAAGGGCTAACGGCCAATGGCCACGGGCTATTTTCTTCGCCGCATGGTATCAGTGCGTCTGACGGCGCACTTCCAGGACGTTGGGCAGGCGGTAGATGCGGGTCAGGATGCGGCTCAACTGGTCAATGTCCTCTATCTCCAGCGTGGCCGTAAAGATGGCTGTGTTGTCGCGTTTGTCGGTGCGGGCGTTGACGGCGCTCATGCTGGCCTTCTCGTCGGCCACGACGGCGGCGATGTCGCGCAGCAGGCCGCCCCGGTCGTAGGCGCTTACTTCAATCTTGACCGGATACGTCTGGCGTTTGGCCACGCCCCAGTCCACTTGGATCAGGCGCTCGCGGTCGGTGCGTGCCAGGAGGTTGGGGCAATCGCGCCGGTGGATGGTAACGCCGCGCCCGCGCGTGATGTAGCCCACGATGTCGTCGCCCGGGAGCGGGTTACAGCACTTGGCTAGCGTCGTCAGCAGGTTGCCGACGCCGGTAACGGTAACCTCGGACGTGGAGACCGTCGGCGGGCGAGAGGGTGTCGTGGGCGGCAGGGGCAGTTCGGTGGCAAGTTCGGCGGCCGCTTCCCGTTCAATCTCCAGCGCCTTCGTCGTCAGGTTCTGGATGCTCACGTCGCCGTAGCCCACGGCGGCGAAGAAGTCGTCCACCTTGTCATACTGGAGCGCCCTACCCAGTTGCTCCAGGTTCACGTCTTCCAGGCCCAGGCGCTTCAACTCGCGCTCCACAATGGCGCGGCCCTGGGCGATGTTTTCCGCGTGGTCCTGCTTCTTGAACCACTGGCGAATCTTCTGCTGGGCGCGCGAGGTCTTGACATAACCCAGGTGCGGGTTCAGCCAGTCGCGGCTGGGGCCGCCGCGCTTGGCCGTGATGATCTCCACCTGGTCGCCCGTGCGCAACTGGTAATCCAGGCTCACCAGCCGCCCGTTCACCTTCGCGCCGCGGCAGCGGTCGCCGATCTCCGAGTGGATGTGGTAGGCGAAGTCAATGGGCGTGGACCCCGCAGGCAGGTCTATGATCTCGCCTTTGGGCGTGAACACGTACACGCGGTCCTGGAACACGTCGGTCTTCATGGAGTCCAGGAACTCGCTGGCCGAGGCCACCTCCTGCCGCCATTCCATGAGGGAGCGCAGCCAGGCGATCTTCTTCTCAAAAGCCAGGTCGCGCTGCTTGCTCCCCTCTTTGTAGCGCCAGTGGGCAGCAATGCCGTACTCTGCCGTGCGGTGCATCTCGTGGGTGCGAATCTGCACCTCTAGCGGCTTGCCGTCGGGGCCGACGACTGCCGTGTGGAGCGACTGGTACATGTTGTCCTTGGGCGTGGCGATGTAGTCGTCAAACTCGCCCGGGATGGGCGTCCAGAGGCTGTGTACCACGCCCAGCGAGGCGTAGCAGTCGGTAACGGTGTCCACGATGACGCGCACGCCCTGCACGTCGTAAATCTGGTCAAAGTCCAGTCCCTTGCGCTGCATCTTGCGGTAGATGCTGTAGATGTGTTTGGGGCGACCGTCCACCTCGGCTTCAATGCCGGCCTCGTGCAGGCGTTCCTTGAGGATCGCCGCGACCTGGGCGATTTGTCGCTCGCGGTCGCCGCGGCGCTCGGCGATGCGCTGGGCGATTTCATGGTACACCTCGGGGTCCAGGTAGCGGAAACTGAGGTCCTCCAGTTCCCACTTCAACTGCCAGAAGCCCAGGCGGTTGGCGAGCGGCGCGAAGATGTCCAGCGTCTCCTGGGCGATGCGGCGGCGCTTGTCCTCGGGCAAGGCCCCCAGCGTGCGCATGTTGTGTAGGCGGTCGGCCAACTTGATGAGCACCACGCGCACGTCGTGTACCATCGCCAGGAACATCTTGCGCAGGCTCTCGGCGCGCTGCTCTTCCACGCTAGCGCGGCTTTCACTGGACAGGCGGTCAATCTGGCCGAGTTTGGTAACGCCGTCCACCAGGCTGGCGACCTCTTCGCCGAACATGTCGCGCACCTGATCAATGGTTACGCTAGTATCCTCGGGCACGTCGTGCAACAGGCCCGCGGCGATGGTCTTGGGGTCCAGGTGCAGGTCCGCCAGCATCAGCGCCACGGCCAGGCTGTGCACGATGTACGGCTCGCCAGAGGCGCGCGTCTGACCGGCGTGGGCGCGCTCGGCGACCTCGTAGGCGCGTTCTATGAGTTCTCGGTCTTCCTGTGCAACCGAGGCTGTGATGCGGTTCAAAACACCCGACACTGCCATAGTCATTGCCACCAGCGGCGATTGGGCTTCTTCCACAGTATTCTAGCACACCGGCCAACGCCCCGCAAAACGCATCGGGGCGCGGACGCGGTTTCATCAGCGCCCCGTCGTTCTGGACGAGAAGGCCCTCCATCGTTATACTCAAGGCCAAAATCGTCCCCGGAGCGCGGATATGGCTGACAAGGTGAAAGTGATGAGCGTGCTGAAACTCTCGGACGAGCAACTAGAGCGGCTGCGGGCCGTCTCGCCCACCCTTGAGGTGTCGCAGGTTCCCTGCAAGACAGTCGAAGACATGCTGCCGCTGCTCGGCGAGCCGGAAGTCCTGTACACGTATCACGCCGACTTCCTCCCTGAACAAGCGCCGCGCCTGAAATGGGTGCAACTGTCCAGCGCGGGGGCTGACCACCTTTTGGACAAGCCCATCATGAAGTCGGGCATCGCCATCACCACAGCCAGCGGCATCCACGCCGTGCCCATCGCCGAGTACGTGTTCGGCTCCATGCTGGCATTCGCCCGCAGGTTCCACGTCTATTTCTCCCTGCAGCAGAAGCACGAATGGCCCAAGGGGCGCTGGTCGGCGCTGCTGGGCACCGAACTGCGCGGCGCGACCATCGGCATCATCGGCTACGGGAGCATCGGGCGCGAAATCGGGCGGCTGGCCAAGGCGTTCGGCATGCGGGTTCTGGCGTCCAAGCGCAACCCGGGTAAGCGCGACGACGCGGGCTATCGGGTTCCCGGCGCGGGCGACGCCCAGATGCAGTATGTGGACGCCGTCTTCGGGCCCGACGAACTGGAGCAGATGGTGTCGGCTTGCGACTACGTGGTGGTGGCGCTGCCGCTGACGCCCGAGACGCGGGGCATCGTGAGCGAGTCGGTCATCCATGCCATGAAGCCGACGGCGTACTTCGTCAACATCTCGCGAGGCGAGGTAGTGGACGAGGAGGCGCTCATCCGTGCGTTGCGGGAGGAGCGCATCGCGGGGGCGGGGCTGGATGTCTTCTGGCAGGAGCCGCTCCCGCCCGACAGCCCGCTCTACGATTTGCCCAACGTCATCCTGACGCCGCACGTTTCGGGCGCGACGGCTGCATACAACGACCGCGCCACCGACCTATTCGCTGAGAACCTGCGGCGCTACCTGGCCGGCGAGCCGCTGCTGAACCTGGTGGACAAGACGCTGGGATACTGATTCTTGACCACAGAGAAGATGGTCTGATGTGTGTTGAAGTACTGGCTGACACCATCTAGAGAGGACATCATGACTGCAAACGAACGCAACATCGCAGACCTGGAGCGCCTGGTGGCCGCGCTGCCCCAGGCCGAACGCGAGCGGTTCGCCCGCATCTTCCACGTCGTAACCGACACGGCCGACGTGGTGATTCCCGCGTCCATGCAGGCCGAGGTGGAGGCGCTGTTCGGGGGATTGGAGCCAGTGCTGCACCAGACACTGGTGCGGGTAACCAACCTCATTACCCTGGACGGCACGCTGTTCAACCCGCTGCGCCAGCGACGCCCCCACGACGAGCGCCACGCGGCGTCGGTGGAAATCCCCGCGGCCGGCTCCGATGACCCCTTCTGCGCGCCGCTGGAGCGCACGACCGAGAACTCGTTCGGGCGGGTTCGCGGCGCGCATTCGCTCACGGCGGCCAACCTGGTGCCCATTGAGCGGTATCACTCGGTCATCATCTTTGACGAGCACAACCCGCTGGCGTTCACCGAGGCGTCCATCGCCGACGCGCTGGAAACGGCGCTGGCGTGGGCGCGGCTGGCCCATTCGGCGGACGCCGACGCGCGCTACTTCATGCTGTTCTGGAACTGCCTGTGGCGGGCGGCGGCCTCGCGCGTGCACGGGCACATGCAGGCGGTGCTGGGCAAGGGCATCCACTACGCGGAGGTGGAGGCGCTGCGGCGCCGGCTGGCGGGGCAGGAGTAGGCGCGCCCTCACCCGCCAGCCTGTCGGCTGGCACCCTCTCCCGCTGGGAGAGGGCGGGGTGAGGGTGTCTCGTCCTGCCCGTCTTGTGCCATTGTGGTGCGCCCTCACCCGCGTCCTGCGGGCGCACCCTCTCCCGCTGGGAGAGGGTTGTTGCCTTCCCCCTGTGGGGGAAGGTG
>JARYMK010000057.1 GCA_029907165.1 Anaerolineae bacterium | reverse complement strand
ATTCTGTACCTGGGGCGATTGGAGCGGGCCAAGGGGGTGGATTTGCTGTGCGAGGCGGTGGCCCGGTGCGCGGTGCGGTTCCCCCACCTGCGGCTGGACGTGGCCGGGTGGGGTGCGCTGGAGCCAATGCTGCGCCAGCAGTACAGGAATCACTCGCAGATTGCGTTCCACGGCGCGGTGTTCGGCGAGGACAAGGCGCGTCTGCTGGCGGCCTGCAATGCCGTGGCGGTGCCTTCGGTGTACCCCGAAATCTTTGGGAACGTGGTGGCGGAGGCTTACGCCTACGGGAAGCCCGTCCTGGCGGCGCGGTCGGGCGGGTTGCCGGAACTCGTGGCCGACGGGGCGACGGGGTGGCTCGTGCCGCCCAGGGACGTGGACGCGCTGACAAATGCGGTGGGGAGGATTGCGGCGGAGCCCGCGACAGTCCGGCGCATGGCTCCCGCGTGTTTTGACGCGGCGCGGCAATATGCGGTGGAGCGGATTGTGGTAGAATACGGCTCGCTGTACGAGGAAGTCCTTGGCAGGAGAGGAGAAGATGCCCATTAGGCTGCCATTGTTGGTGAAGCAACAGGCAGATGACAAGGCCACGCGGGCCATTCCGTTCGTCTCCACGCCGTTCTCGTTTGACCTGATGCTGTTCCTCGGGCTGTGGCCCCTGTGGTGGATTCTCGGCGTGGAGCAGATTCTGCCGCCGTTCTTCATCGCGTGGGAGACGGTGCGGTACCTGTGGCAAGCGCGGGGCCGATTCACCGTAACCGCGCCGGTGGTGTGGGCAATGCTGCTGGCGATCTGGTGGCTGGTGCCGGCGGCGTGGGTGGACAGGGAGTTCGCGGATATCTTTCTGAAAGAGACGGCGTCAGCCTGGTCCCAGGTGATGATCCTGTTTCTGTTCTGGAATGCGGTCCGCACGGCATCGGAGTGGCGGCAGGCGGCGCGCGGGCTGAAGTGGCTGGCCGCCTTCATTGCCCTGGGCGGGGTCATCTTCGCCATTGGATTGTGGCGGGGGTCTTTGGTCTCGGTTGTGGGCTGGTTTCTGCCCGACCGTCTTGTGGGATCTTCCACATTCTTCCGCTCCATTGCAATTCGGCAGCTCGGTGTCCTCATGACAGAGGTGGGAGCGCTGTTCCCTGCGCGGGTATCCAGCCTCACGCTGACGCCATCGTCTGTGAGTATCGTCAGCCTGCTCCTGATCCCGCTGATCGTGTGGCAGATCCGCGAGGCGGCGGGCAAGAGCCGGATTTTGCTCGGCCTCGTGCTGGCGGGGCTGCTGGTGTGCCTCGTTGGATCGGAGTCCCGCATCGCCTACGGGGCGTTCCTTGTGGGTTGCGGGGTCTTCGTCCTGTACCGATTGGGGCTGTTCAGACAGCCCAAACGGCTTCTGCTGGCGCTGCTGGCGATTATTGGTGTGGGCGCGGTCGTGTTTGTTGCCGTTGTAGGCGTGCACCGCATTGTGGAGTCCATCCGAGAGTTCTTCCTTTCGTGGCGGCCGGGGAGTTGGTGGGTCAGGCTGCGTATCTATGAGGCGACGCTTGACATGCTGCCGGAGCACCCCATCGCGGGATGGGGCGTCCAGCAGCGGTTGCCCGGCACCCGCACGTCGTTCTCAGCCGGCAGCCACAGCAGTGTTCTGGGCATGCTCTTCCAGCACGGCATCGTGGGGCTGTTTCTGTACATCGGGCTGTGGGTGTCCATCTGGCGACAGGTCTTCCGCGGCCTGAAGATGCACCCGATAACTCACGAGGTTCGCGGATTCCTGGTTGCGGCGGCGATTGCCCTGCTGTGTTTCAACATCCGCGAACTGGCAGACACGTGGTGGTGGGATCAGACGGTAACGATGGCGCTCTGGACGTTGTGGGGGCTTGTTCTTGCAGCGCCAGCATCCTTGGCGGTCGGCGGTTCGGAATCCCCGCTGGCAGCGGAACAGGAGCAGAGGACTTGACCGAGACCTGGCCTTCCATAAACCTTATCGGTACAAAACTGACCCTGTTGGATTGGCACGGGTTGATTCAGACGGTGGGCGATGCCGCGCTTTCGGGGCGGAAGATTCTGGTGGCCTCGGGCAACGTGTTTTCGTTCAACCTGGCCTACGAAAAGTCCTGGTTCAGGCAGTTCATGAACGGCGCGGATATCGTGAGGCTGGAAGGCGATGGGCTTCGCTGGGGCGCGCGCATCCTGGGCTACCAGACGCCGCGCCGTATCGTGTTCGCCGACTGGGTGTGGGATTTGGCCGAGATGGCGGCTGCGCGGGGGCTTTCGCTGTTCCTGCTCGGCTCGCGGCCCGGTGTGGCCGAGAAGGCCGCTGCGCGGCTTCGTGAGAGGTTCCCGGACCTGCGGATCGCGGGCACTCATCACGGCTACTTTGACAAGACGCCTGGCAGCGCCGAGAACGAGGCCGTCATCGAACAAATCAACGCGGCCAGGCCGAACATACTCTTCGTCGGTTTTGGGATGCCGTTGCAGGAGCGGTGGCTTTCGGAGAACTGGCCGCGCCTGGATGTGAACGTGGCTTTCACGTGCGGGGCGTTGTTTGACTATGTCTCGGGCGAACTGCGCCGCTCGCCCAAGTGGCTCAACGACCACGGGCTGGAGTGGCTGGGCCGGCTCATCATTGAACCGCGGCGGCTGTGGCGGCGCTACCTCATCGGCAACCCGCTGTTTCTGTGGCGGGTGCTCAAGCAGCGGCTGCGGCAAGGATTGTCGCGTGGCGGACATGAACCCCATGACAGCGAATGGGCTTAGGGGGATGGAAACTGCGGGCGCGGCGCTGGCCGTGGTTGCAGCGGGGATTGCCGCCGGCGCGCCTGCGTGGAGGTGGGCCGCCTGCGCGCTGGCGATGGTGGCTGTGGCGCTCGTGCTTGTCGGCGCGGGCGATGGGGCGCGGCGATTGCCGGCATGGGGAGCGGTCGCGGCCCTGCTGGCCATGTCCGGCGTGTCGCTCTGGGTTACGCAGACGCCCGCGGAGACATGGGAGCGCACCTGGCCGCTGTGGGCGGACATCGGAATGTTCTGGGCGCTGGCGGTGTGGGCGCGGACGCGGAGGCGCGTGGCGTTGGTTGGCGCGGGGCTGGTCGGGGCGGGCGCGGCGCTCGCACTGCTGTCGCCCTTCGTCGTGGGCTGGTTTGCCGAACGCAAGACGTTCTTCTCGCCGTCCGTCTACGCGGCGTTTCCCCGCCTGGTGAGCGACACGGTGCATCCAAACGTCATGGCCGGTGCGCTTCTGTGCGCGGCTTTCATCGCCGTGGCGTGGGCGCTCTGGCCGCCCAGGGCGTCGGCGCGGGCCGGATGGCTAGAGCGGCTGCTGGCGGCGCGGGCGGTGTGGATTCTCGCCGCTGTGCTCATGCTCCTGGTGCTGTTCCTGACCAAGTCGCGGGGGGCCTACGGCGCATCCCTGGTTAGCATCGCCGTGCTGGCGGCGCTGGCGGCTCGGCGGCGCATGGCGCTGGCGGTAGTCGTGCTCGTGGTGCTCGCGCTTGCCGTGGGTGGCGGCTTGTGGGTGCGTCAGCAGGGGGCCACGGAGTCGGCGGACGAACTGGAGATTCTGGACACGTCCACGTTTGCGTTTCGGCAGCGGGTGTGGCACTACGCGCTGCTGCTGGTGGGCGATTTTCCCCTGACGGGCGTGGGGATGGGCGGGTTCAACGTGGCGCTCCGCGATCTGTACGGGTACGCGGCTTTCACCGAGCCCGGCGCGCACAGCCTGTATCTCCAGGTGGGGCTGGACCTGGGGCTGCCTGGGCTGGCGGCGTTGCTGGCGTTGGCGGCGGCGTCGCTGCGTCGGGCGATTGCCGGCCTTCGGGTGCTGCGCGCGGCGAGCGATGGCCTGTGGCCTCTGGCGGCGGGCGCCGTCGCAGGCATGGCGGCGCTATTCGCGCAGGGGCTGGTGGACATCACCGTGTGGGGTACGCGGGGCGGCTTCATGTTGTGGGGGCTGCTGGCGTTGCTGTACGGCTTGGGCAGCGCAGGGCGGCAGACAAGGCAGCCATAGTGTGGAGAATAGGGCGGCGAACCTGCGTCGGCAAGTGGACCTAAGAACCAACCCCGGCGTTTCTCTTTGGTGTTCATCATAACAGATGCGCTCCGTTGTTGATGTTGTGGGCCATTTGGGCAACAAGCGCGGCGATGTGTTACAATAGTTAGGAACGTCGCGCACGATGCCCGCGACGGCTTGAATGCCCTTACCGTTTGGAGAGGCGCGGATGGACGAGAACGGGCGGTTCATGCCCAAGGTGCTGCAATTGTACCTGGAGATCAGCCAATATCCCATCCTGGCGTCGCGCATCCGCGAGCGCATGCGGCACGAACTGTTCTCGCGCGGCGTCATTACCCAGGAGCGGTTTGAGGCCGAGGTGCGCGAGAAGGCCATCCTGTCCCAGCAGCGCGAGGGACTGTCGGACCCGCTGGTGCAGGAATCGGCCGAGATGTGGAACGAGCGGCTTCGGCAGATTCGCGACACGCTGACCGATTTCTACTTCGCATACAACTTACCCCATGATCTGTTCCGCCGAATCGTGAGCGAGGTGCTGGGCCCCCAGCGGCTGCCCGATGACGAGATTCTGACCTTCAACCCCGAACTGGCCCCGTGGGACATCCTGTTCGCCAAGGGGGAGGAGTACGAGGCGCTGCCGCCGGAGCGCCGGGCGCGCATCCAGCACCACTTGCAGGAGATCATCGTCGTCCTGCTGAAGGCGATGATCAGCGACCACCTGCAGTTCATCGGCCTTGCGCGGGGGCTGTTCACCATCCACGACCTGAAGGACATTCGCGCGCGCCGCATCGGCCGGGGCAAAATCGGCGGCAAGGCGGCGGGGATGCTCCTGGCATGGAAGGTTCTGCAGACCGACGAGTCGGAGGTGGCCCAGCGCCTGCGCCCGCTAGTCAGCATCCCTGATTCGTACTACGTGGGCGCCGACGTTTACTACGATTTCCATGCCTACAACCATCTCTTGGAGTACATGAACCAGAAATACCGGCCGCAGGAGGAGATTGAGCAGACATATCCTCACATCTATGACGTGTACCGTCAGGGGCGCTTCCCGCCGGAGATCACCCGCGCCCTGCGTGATTTGCTGGAAGACATCGGCCCGGTGCCCATCATTGTGCGGTCGTCCAGCCTGCTGGAGGACAGTTTCGGGACATCGTTCGCGGGGAAGTACGAGAGCCACTTCTGCCCCAATCAGGGGACGCTGGACGAGAATCTGTCGGCGCTGTGTGATGCCATCGCGCGCATCTACGCCAGCGTGGTGAATCCGGCGGCGCTGCTCTACCGCAAGAAGATGGGCCTGGTGGACTACGATGAGCGGATGGCGATCCTCATCCAGAAGGTGCAGGGCCGGCGGTACGGGCGCTGGTTCTTCCCGGCGGTGGCGGGTGTCGCCTTCAGCCGCAACCCGTTCCGGTGGAACCCGCGCATCCGCAGGGAGGATGGCCTGGTGCGCATGGTGTGCGGGCTGGGGACGCGGGCTGTGGATCGCGTGCCCAACGACTACCCGCGCATGGTCGCACTGAACCATCCGCGGCTGCGGCCCGAAGCGAGCGTCGGCGACATCCGCCGCTACTCGCAGCACTTCATAGACGTGCTGGACATGGAGGCCAACGAATTCCGCTCCCTGCCCATCCAGGACGTGGTGGGCGAGGACTACCCGCCCTTGCCGTATTTGGTCGTGTGGGACTGCGGCGACTATTTCTCGCCCTTGCGCCCGTTCGGAGAGGACGCCGGTGGCCGGATGGTGTTCACCTTTGACCGCCTTCTTGAGGAGACGACGTTCCCAGCGGACCTGCGCGACCTCCTGTCGTTGCTAGAGCGACACTATGGCCGTCCGGTGGACACGGAGTTCACGCTGGACTTGGAAGCGGACGGCGCAAGGCCGCGCCCGCGCATCTGCCTGCTCCAGTGCCGCCCCCAGGCCAGCATGGCCGAGGCCGAGGGCGTCTCGGTGCCGGACATCCCGGAAGAGCGCGCGCTGTTCATCAGTCGCTGGCTGGTGCCCCATGGGCGGGTGGCCGACATTCGGTATGTCATCTACATCAGCCCGAGCGCCTACGCCGCGTTGCCTACCGCGTCACAGAAGGCCGAGGTGGCGCGTGTCGTGGGACGGCTCAATCAGAAACTCGCGGGGCAGCGGTTTATCCTCATCGGCCCCGGGCGGTGGGGCAGTTCCAACATAGACCTGGGCGTGAAGGTTACGTACGCCGACATCTACAACGCGCGGATGCTGGTGGAATTGGGCGTTTCGGGCACCGAGGCCAGCCCGGAGGTCTCCTACGGCACGCATTTCTTCCAAGACCTGGTGGAGGCGCAGATATACCCGTTGGCCATTTTCCCCGACGCGCCCGGCGCGCTGTTCAAGACGGAGTTCTTTGAGGACAGCCCGAATGCGCTGGCCGACCTGTTGCCGGAAGATGCCCGTTGGAGCGACGTCGTGCGGGTGCTGGATGTGCCCGCGCTCACGGGCGGCAAGCGCTTGGAGGTCGTGATGGACAGCGATGAAGAGATCGCTGTGGCGTATTTGAGGTAGGTGAAGATGCGAGCGATGCTGTTGCGCGAACCCAGTCCCGTGGAGAACGCGCCTCTGGCGGCGGTGGAACTGCCCGACCCGCACCCAGGCCCGGGACAGGTGCGAATCCGCGTGCGGGCGTGCGGCGTGTGCCACACCGATTTGCACACGGTGGAGGGGGAGTTGCGCCTGCCCAAGTTGCCCCTCATCCCCGGCCACCAGATTGCGGGTGTCGTGGACGAAGTGGGCGAGGGGGTGAGCGGTCTGGCGCAGGGCCAGCGGGTCGGCGTGGGGTGGCTTGGGTGGACGTGCGGCGAGTGCGCGTTCTGCCGCAGCGGCCGCGAGAACCTGTGCGAGCGCGCCGAGTTCACCGGCCTTCACCGCGACGGCGGTTACGCGGAGTACGCGGTGGCCGACGCGCGGTTCGTCTATGGCCTGCCGGACGGTTTCTCGGACATCCAGGCCGCGCCGCTGCTTTGCGCAGGGATCATCGGCTACCGCGCGCTCCGTCTCAGCGGCGTGCAGCCCGGGCAGAACCTGGGACTGTACGGGTTCGGCGCGTCGGCGCACATCGTGCTGCAAATCGCGCGGCACTGGGGATGCCGGGTGTACGTGTTCACGCGGGGCGAGGGGCACAGGGCGCTGGCGCGGGAGTTGGGCGCGGTGTGGACTGGGGATGCGCGGGACGACGCAGGCGCTCCCATGCACGCCAGCATCATCTTCGCGCCGGCGGGGGAACTGGTGCCCCTGGCGCTAGCGGCGCTGGACAAGGGCGGGACGCTGGCCCTGGCGGGCATTACCATGAGCGATATCCCACCCATGCCCTATGACATGCTGTACCATGAGCGCACCGTGCGGAGCGTGGCGAACAGCACCCGCGAGGACGCCCAAGGGCTGCTGGAAGTCGCCGCACAAATCCCGGTCCACACAGAGGTGGAGACGTACCCGCTGGCCGAGGCCAACCGCGTGCTCCAGCGGCTGAAGGCGCGGCAGGTGCAGGGCGCTGCCGTGCTCACGATGGAGTAGAACGCGGGGCGCAAGCCCCCTTCGCGTTGAAAACGGTGCTCGTATTTGACAGAAATGAGAACGTGTGCAACAATCGCTGTGAGTCTTGCAGCGAGAGGAGGCACGTATGGACACGGAGTATCTGGTTTCTCTGTTCGGCTTGCAGGGGAAGACGGCTTTCATCACAGGGGCGGGCGGCGTGCTGTTCAGCAACATCGCCCAGGCGATGTCCAAGGCGGGCGCGAACCTGGTGATCGCCGACCTGATGGAGGACGCGGCCCAGGCTGTGGCCCGACGCATCACCGAGCAGGGGGGCGAGGCGCTGGCCGTGAAGGTTGACGTGCTGGACAGGGGCAGCGTGCAGCAGGCGCTGGATGCGGCTCTCGCACGGTTTGGCCGCGTGGACATCCTCATCAACGGCGCGGGCGGGAACAAGCGCGAGGCGACCACGTCCAGGGACCTGTCCTTCTTTGACCTGCCGGAGGCGGCCTTTCGCTGGGTATTTGACCTGAACCTGATGGGGACGGTCATCCCATGCCAGGTCATCGGCAGGCAGATGGCGCAGCAGGGGTCGGGCGTCATCCTGAACGTGGCGTCCATGGCGGCAATCCGCCCGCTCACCAACGTGGTGGCGTACTCGGCGGCCAAGGCAGCCGTCGTCAACTTCACCCAGTGGCTGGCCACCCACATGTCGCAGAACTACTGCACCCAGATTCGCGTCAACGCCATCGCGCCGGGATTCTTCCTGACCAACCAGAACCGCTACCTGCTGGTGGACGAGCAAACAGGCGAGTGGACCGAGCGCGGCAAGACCATCCTGGCCCATACGCCCATGGGGTGCATGGGCGACCCGGAATTTGACCTCATTGGCGCGGTGCTCTGGCTGGTGTCGCCGGCGGCGCGGTTCGTCCACGGCGCGGTCATCCCCGTGGATGGCGGGTTCGCGGCGTGCAGCGGCGTATAGTCAAGACGAATCCATTGCAGGAGGACGGTCTCATGGCATCGGTACCTGAAGCGGCAAAGCCTCTTGTGGAACTTCAGCCCACGCGCGACTTCTTTGTGGGGATAGATTCCGATGGCTGCGTCTTTGACACGATGGAGATCAAGCACAAGGAGTGCTTCATCCCCAACATCATTCGGTACTGGCGGCTTCAGCCGGTGTCCAAATACGCGCGCGAGACGGCGGAGTTCGTGAACCTGTACTCCAAGTGGCGCGGCATCAACCGCTGGCCCGCGTTGGTCATGGTGTTTGACCTGCTGCGGGAAAGGCCGGAGGTGCAGCGCCGCCACGCGGCCATCCCCGAAGCGCCGCAGATTCGCAAGTTCATCGCGTCGGGGCGTCCGTTGAGCAACGACTCGCTCAAGGAGATGATCGCCGAGACGCAAGACCCGGAACTGATGCAGGCGCTGGAGTGGAGCGAGGCGGTGAACCGCACCATTGAGGAGATCGTGTTCGGCGTGCCGCCTTTCCCGTATGTGCGCGAGAGTTTGGAGATGATGGCCCAGCACGCCGACATGGTCGTGGTGTCGCAGACGCCGACCGAGGCGCTGGTGCGCGAGTGGCAGGAGCACGGGATAGACGGCTACGTGCGGGCCATCGCCGGGCAGGAGATGGGCACGAAGGCCGACCACCTGCGGTACGCGTCGGCTGGCAAGTACCCGGCGGGGCACGTGCTGATGATTGGCGACGCGCCCGGCGACCTGAAGGCGGCCCGCGCCAACAACGCCCTGTTCTTCCCCATCAACCCGGGGCGGGAGGATGAGTCCTGGGAGCAGTTCTATAAGGAGGGATTCCCCCGCTTCCTGCGCGGCGAGTTCGCCGGGGAATACGAGGCTGAACTGATTCGGGAGTTTGAGGCGCTGCTGCCCGAGACGCCGCCGTGGAAACGGTAGGGGGTGCCACTTTGCGGGGACGGCGGTCTGCATCGCCGTTGGGCGCGAGGCGCCGGGCGCCTCCTATGGCCTCATTCGCGATCAACGGGGAAAAAGCCGGCCACGGCGTGGAATCTTGAGTCTTCATTTGCCATGGCCGGCCTTGCGATCACGCTCCTGGTTCAAGCGCCTCAGGCTTTCCAGCACGTCTGCCCTGGGGCCATGCTGGGGATGCCTGCGCCGGCTTCTACTGAGCCGTTGCGCAGGCTTGGTTGCTCGGGGCGCTCTCCGTATCAACCCCTGCGTCGTATGCACCGTTGCCGTTGCAGTCGTTCCAGGCGGTTACGACATAGCAGTACTGGACACGGCTGGTCAGCCCGCTGTCCTTGTAGGTCAACGTCGTGGGCCCAACGGAAGCCCGGAACTGAAGTTTGCCCGCCTGATTGTAGTAGATGCGATAACCGCCAGTCGGCGCAGGGCTGCTCGCGCGCCAGGTCAGAGAAACGCTTTTCCTCCCGGCCTGCGCGGTCAGCGAAGCGGGCGTTCCCGGCGTCCCGCACGGCGGAGCCGGTGCGGTGCCCCACGTTGTGGAGGCCATGACAAACGGTTCCGCCATGCCTGTGTTGAGCCACGCGTTTAGCAGGTTCACCCCCTCGTTGGCCAGGAACGCATTCGTGCGGTTGTTCGCCAGATACAGGAACTGCACGTACTCCCAACTGGTAGGCTGGTAGAGCAAGGCGATGGTGGCGTAGGTTGCCCCAGCCGGGGGGTGAGCGTAATCTCGTCCCAGTAGTTGTAGGTTCCTCCGGGGCCGGGGTTACCGTACTGAGTGGCCGGCACGGGCAAGGCATTCCGTTTCCTGGCGTCCTCGTAACTCATGCCATACGGTGGGATGCGATTGTCCTTTACAACGGTGTTGTTGAGCACGAAGTGGAACGTCTCATGGTACGTGCCAGGTGCCTGCGCGGCCAGTTGGCCCAGCGTGTACTCAACCTCGCCTGTAATGCGGTTGAAACTTAGGGGCAGGCTAGGCGGGTATCCCATTGCCAACAGCTGCGCGGCCCACTCTTGAGTCATGCCGTAATGAGCCTCGTAGACCTTGGTATTCGGATCAGCCAGATTGATGAGGGACTTCACCGGCACGCCATTAACCGTTGTAACCACACCATACTGGCCGTCCTCGCGGAGCAGGTTGCGGTTGCTGTCGTACCACTTGATGTTGAGCCACATTCGCCGGCCCTCCGGGTAGCCGGAGATCAACTTGTGCGCAGTCAGGTTCGTGACTCTCAAGATGTTGCCACTCACACTGAGCGAGGCCGCCAACTGGAGTTGTTGCTGGGCGCGCGCCTTGCCTGCTTGGAGCGCCGAGATTTGTGTGGCCGTCAGACCGCCGCCGAGCCGAAGGGTGCCCTGGCTGTTCTGGTAGAGAATGACGTCCGGCACCCAGTAGTTGCCGCCGGTCATGTCGTGCAAGGGAAGGTCGGTGCGCAGCGGGATGCCGGCCTTGTTCGCACCATATCCAGTAATCGCCCGCATGTGGCATGTCTGGCAACTGAAATAGCGGGCGGTTCCATCGGCGTAGTTGCCCTTTGCGCTGTCAAAGGCCGCTTTGATCGCGCCCGCCTTCAGGTCAGCAGGCAAACTGGCGTAACTGGACACGAGGGTCTTTGAAAGGGCGCCTGCCATGAACTCGCTGTAGGTGCGCTCAACGATGCCGTACTGATAAGGGAAGTTGTTGAACGCGGCCTTCGTCTCTAAAGGAGATCCAAGCGTGCCGCTAGCAATGACAGGGTCGCTCGTAGATTGCCTTCCGTTATTGTGAGCCAGGTCGCCAACAGCAGGATTTGAAACGTCATGGCAAGTGCCGCAGTAGTTGACGTCGCGGTGGAACTTGGACTGCATGAACCGGTGTTTTGCGGCCGCGTCGCTGTAGGGGCCAAGTTTGGCTGTGCCACCGAAGAGCGACTCCATGCCGCTCCCGTAATAGCCGGTGGCCGGTGTCTTCTCGTCGTTGGCGATGAAGGGCGGGATCATCACACCCAGGTGTTCGGAGTTGTCAGGGTTGGTCATCTTGTGGCAGTTGTCGCACTCCACACCATCGGCATCGCCAGAGGCCAGTCCGGAGCCATCGGTGGGTGTGGAGCGACCCGCGTACCAGCCGCCCGTACTGTGGCACCGAATGCAGAGGTCGCCCGAGCCGTCAAAGTCCTGCTCGGCGACTGCCAGTGTGGCCCAGAAAATCGGGTCTCGGCCGGCGTTCGCCATCATGCTACCTCGCCAGTTGAAGGCCGGCTCCACGGCTGTGTTGTACCCACCGTGACAGTTGTCACACTTGTCCGGGCTTTCCAGGTTGCCCACTTGTTTCGGCTGAGTGCCTGGTTGCTGGATTTCGTTCGGTACAACTGTTGCTGCGTAGGCGGCTACGCCTGCCAAACACAGCAGAGTGACGACTAACAGGATACGTTTCATTTGGTATGCCTCCCTTCGTTGGTACTCGTATGCACCCAATGCTCCGCACGTTACAATAGGCAAGGGACCCCGCTACCAGCCTCCTTTCTGTCACTATCAGGGCTTGTACACTCAGGCCTGCCTTCACCATGTACGTGGTGCATGAAAGGGTGGCATGCCGTATAACCTATTCAGCCTGCCGACAATCTGGACACAGTCCATAGAAGTCCAAGCGATGGCCTACGATCCGGAATCCCGACGTCTGCGTGATCTCCAGGGTCATGTTCTCGGCCAGGCTACTCTCCGCGTCGCGAATCTTCCTGCACCGGATGCAGATCAGGTGCGGGTGAGGAAATGGCTTTCTTCCATCATAGTGGGCAGCACCGTCGCTCACGCTGATCTCCAGCACCTCGCCCATCTCAAAGAGAAGGTCCAGGGTCTTGTAGACGGTTCCCAGGCTCATGGTTGGGAACTGCGCCCTTAATCGGTCGTACAGTTGGGCCGCGGTTGGATGATCTTCGCTGGACGTGAGAACTCGGATCAGGGCGATACGCTGGGGGGTCAGGCGGCATTGCCTCTGCCGGAGTCTTTGTATCAACTCGTTGAAGCGGGTTTCTGGATCCACAGTGGCTGCTCCACGGAAAAGAATTACTTGTGGAGAATAATTCTTATCTAATTATAGCACAGTCTGAACGAGCTCAGACCCTACGGTCAGTTAAGGAAGGGTTCACGCGCAGGGTGGTGAGTAACACAGCCCATGCGGTGCGGGGGCAGCCCGGCGCATGCTCGGCGAACAGAGAAACGAGATGAATCACAGTTGACGAGGTGGAAAAGCGCCAACAACGGGGGTGAGAGAGTCCATGCCAAGATTAGTGGTACCCCCGGGGCGACTCGAACGCCCGCGCCCGGCTCCGGAGGCCGGTGCTCTATCCACCTGAGCTACGGGGGCACTGTGGCCGAAGTGTAGCACAGAAGGCCGGATTTGGCAAAAACGTTCCCGCTGCCGCCGTTGCCCCGCCATTGCGAGGAGCGCAGGGACGAAGCCACCCCTAATTGTAGGCGCGAGATTGCTTCGCTTCGCTCGCAATGACTGGATGAAAGTTGTCATTGCGAGGGCGCGCAGCGCCCGAAGCAATCCCCTCCGTCCGAGATGGCTTCGCCCCGTTCGGAATGCCCGACGATGGCCGCCGTTGCCCCGCCGACGTTTCACCCCAGCGCATCCGTGCGGTATAATGCGCAGTAGGGTACATTCCCGCGCGGAGGGAGCGATGGCGACGAGAGGCTCATCCAGGCGGCCCTTGCCGCCCTTCACGGTGGTCATCTTCGGCGCGTCGGGCGACTTGACCCGGCGCAAGTTGATCCCCGCGCTGCACAGCCTGTGTTGCGCGGGCTTTCTGACGCCCGGCCAGGAACTCAAGGTCATCGGTGCGGCGCGCACGCCGATGACGGATGATGAGTTCCGCGCGCGGCTATGGGATGGCGTCGCTGCATACGCTCGTCTCACGCCCGTCCGGTGCGCCGCCTGGGAGCGCCTCACGTCCAACATCCACTATTTCACCCTGGACTACCATACGGGCGACTCCTACGCTGCGCTGCGGGCGTTCCTGGCGGACTTGGACGCGGAGCGCGGTGTGGGGCCTGGGCACGGGCGCTACCTCTTCCATCTGGCCACGCCGCCCGACCTGTACATTCCCATCGTAGAGCAGTTGCGAGATTCGGGCCTTGCCCGCTCCGAACATGGCTGGACGCGGATCATCATTGAGAAACCCTTCGGCACCGATACCCAGAGCGCCCGCCACCTGAACGAGGTCTTGCATTCGGCCTTCCCCGAAGAGAACATCTACCGTATTGACCACTACCTGGGCAAGGAGACGGTGCAGAACCTGCTGGTGTTCCGGTTCGCCAATGCCATCTTTGAGCCGCTGTGGAACCGTAACTTTGTGGATCACGTGCAGATCACGGTGGCCGAGTCCGTGGGGGTGGCGCATCGCGGGGGCTACTACGACGGCGCGGGCGTGCTGCGCGACATGTTCCAGAACCACCTGCTCCAACTGCTCACGCTGATCGCCATGGAGCCGCCGGCGTCGTTTGACGCCAAGATGTTCCGACAGGAGAAGGTCAAGGTGCTGGAAGTTCTTCGGCCCATTCCGCCCGAACGTGTGGGGGAGTTCACGGTGCGCGGCCAGTACGAGGGCTACCGCACGGAGCCCGGCGTCGCGCCCGATTCACAGACCGCCACATTCGGCGCGGTCAAGGCGCATGTGGACAACTGGCGCTGGGAGGGGGTGCCGTTCTACCTGCGTTCGGGCAAGCGGCTGAGGACGAAGACGACCGAGATTGTGCTCCAATTCAAGCGGGCTCCTCATCTGGTGTTCCGCCGTATGGAAGATCGGCCCGTGCCCGCCAACCGCCTGTCGTTCTGTCTGCAACCCGACGAGGGCATGCACCTCCTGTTTGAAATCAAAACGCCCGGGCTGGAGATGGTTACGCGCACGGTGAACATGGAGTTTCACTACGGGCGCGAGTTTGGGCCCGGCGGGTTGGCCGACGCCTACGAGCGGCTCCTGCTGGACGCCGCGCTGGGCGACCCGTCGCTGTTCGCCCACTGCGACGAGATAGACCGCGCATGGGCCTGGATTGATCCGATGGTGCAGGGTTGGGAGCAGGGGGGTGCGCCGCTGGAGCCATACGAGCCGGGTTCGTGGGGGCCAGAGGGGGCTGCGCGGTTGCTCAGTGCCGACGGGCGCGAGTGGCAGGTCTACTGTGGCGATGAGCAGCACGCGCGTTGATATCGTTATCGCTCCGATGGCTGAGCACGCCGCCATGCGCGTGGCCGACCTCATTGTCCACGATGCGGCCATGGCTGTGCGAGAGCGTGGCCGGTTCACCCTGGCGCTCGCGGGCGGGCGGACGCCGCTGGCAGCGTATGCGCGCCTGGCCGCCGCTTCGGGCATGCCGTGGGCGCGCACCCACCTGTTCTGGAGCGACGAGCGGTGCATCCCGCCGGACAACCCGGACAGCAACTTCGGCGCGGCGGCAGGGGTGCTGGTGTCCCGCGTGCCCATCCCACCGGACCATGTGCACCGCATCCGCGGAGAGGCCGAACCCCGCGAGGAAGCCCGCCGCTACGAAAGCGTCCTGCGCGAAATCGTCCGGGGCGATCCGCCCCGCCTGGACGTGATTCTGCTGGGAGTTGGGGAGGACGGGCATACGGCGTCGCTTTTTCCCGGAAGCCCGGCGCTGGACGAGCAGGCCCATCTGGTTGTGGCTGTGGACCCGCCGCCCGGTGTGGCGCATCAACGCATCACGTTCACGTTGCCGCTTATCCTGGCCGCGCGGAGCGTTGTCTTCCTTGCCACGGGCGCGGCCAAGGCCAATGCGGTGGCCCGCGTGCTGCTCGCCCACGATGAGGCCATGCCTGCGACGCGCGCGTTGGCAGCGCGAGGGCGGGTCGTGTGGGTGCTGGACGAGGAAGCCGCCCGCGATTTGAGCGACGCGATCAAGGAGCAGGGGCGGCAGGCGTGGGTGCGTCAAACTCCCCCAGCAGTTTGATTTCCGGCTCCAGGCGGACGCCGAAGGTCTCCTCCACGCGGCGCTGAACCTCGCGCATGAGGGCGAGCACATCTGCGGCGGTGGCCCCGCCAGCGTTGACGATGAAGTTGGCGTGCTTTGGCGAGACCAGCGCGCCGCCTCGTCGCAGACCTTTGCACCCGGCTGCTTCTATCAGGCGGCCCGCGGCGTCGCCGGGCGGGTTGCGGAACACGCTGCCGGCGCTCCATGCCGAGAGGGGCTGGCGCGCCTTGCGCTGGGCCTGGAAATCGGCCATGCGGCGGCGGATTTCGTCGGGGTTGCCGGGGGTCAGGATCAGCCGCGCGCCGGTGAGGATCATGGATTCGGCCAGGGCGCGGGAGTGTCGGTAGGCGAAGGCCATCTCGGCGGCGGTCAGCGAGCGCGCCTCGCCGGAAGGCAGGATGCAGTCCACCTCGCCCACCACCTGGGCCATGCTGCCGCCGAACGCGCCGGCGTTCATGGCAATCGCGCCGCCCGTGGAGCCAGGGATGCCCGCCGCGAACTCCAGCCCGGAGAGGCCCACGTCGGCGGCCTTGCGCGCCAGGGCAGGCAGGGGGTATCCGGCGCCCACTTCCACTGCGCTGCCGGAGATGCGAACCCAGGCCCACGCCTTGCCCATGTGGATCACCATGCCGTTGTATCCTGCGTCGCTGACGAGGAGGTTTGTCCCCCGGCCCATGACGAACCAGACGAGGCCCTCGTCGGCGCAGAAGGCCAGCGCCCGGCGCAGGGCAGCCGCATTCGGCGGCGAGGCGAACAGCAGCGCCGGCCCGCCGATGCGAAACGACGTGCGCGGGGCCAGCGGCTCGTCGGGCGCGAGCCAGTCGCTGCCCAGGATTCGCAGGGCGCGGGTCTGCACTGGCGGGCGAAGGCTCATTGCGCCATCCTGCGGCGGGCCAGGAGCACGAGACCCGCGGCGACGAGGACCAAGCCCACCGCTGCGCCGCCGATGACGGCGAGGCCCGGGTCGGCCGTGGGCGCAGGGGTCGGTATGGGCGTCGGGGTCGGCGCGGGCGTGTCGGGCGGGCGCGTCGTCGGCGACGGTGGGATGTCCGTCGGCGTGGCCGTGGGCGGCTGGGGCGTGGCGGTGGACGTCGGCGACGGCGGGATGGCCGTCGGTGTCTCGGTGGGGGTGTCGCTGGGCATGGGCGTGAGTGTCGCCGTGCGGGTGGCCGTCGGCCTTGGCGTGGGCGTGTCGGTTGGCGCGGGCGTGGCCGTGGGAGGCGGTGGCGCGGGCGTGTCGGGCGGGCGTGTCGTCGGCGACGGTGGGATGGCCGTGGGCGTCGGCGGGATGGGCGTCGGCGTGCTGGTGGGCGGACGCGTGGGGGTCCGCGTCGGGACGGTCTGGTTCAGCGCCAGCGCCCGGCTCCATGTGCCGCCGAGGGACGCCCACAGCAAGATCGCCACCATCGCAACGGCTGTCTTCCATGCGTTTGCAGCTGTCTTCACCCCTGGCCTCCCGAATGGAATCCCATTGGGCACAATTGTAGCGGGCGTGCGGGTGGGCGTCAAGCGGGGCGGGGCAGGCAGCATTACAGCAGGCTTGCACTCGCAATCCGACTTGACAATCTGGACAGACTGTGGTATATTCACGTGTGCAAAGATGGCTGCTTGTCTTTGCGCCGGGCTCTTCGCCCGCGGTCCCCTGCGGCAACTACAAATCGCTCAATAGGAGTGGCACATGGCAGTGCTCTCACGAACCCGTTCCAGCGTCGCTGAGGCGCGGGCGAAGCAGAGAGGTCGCGAAATCAAGCAGTGGGTTACCGCATTTCCTTATCTTGCGCCATCCCTCGTTCTCTTCACCGTTTTCGTCTTCGCGCCTCTCGTTCGCACTGTGATTCTGAGCCTGTATGCCACCAACCCCATCGGCCAGATGACCAAGTTCGTCGGGCTGAAGTGGTTCCAGCGGCTGGTGGAGAACCCCGTGTACGCGAACAGCCTGTTGGTTACGCTCAAGTTCGTGGCCTACACGGTGCCGGGCGTGCTGATTCTATCGCTGGTGTTGGCGACACTTGGAAACCTGCGCCTGAAGGGCATTGCGTTCTATCGCGTTGCTTTCGCCATCACCATTTCTGTTTCGGGCGCGACGGCAGCGCTCATCTTCATGTTCCTGTACCACCCGGTGATCGGTACGTTCAACTACTTCGCGCAGGCGCTGGGCTTCGGGAGGATTCCCTGGTTGACCGACACCAGCTGGGCGCTGATTTCGGTAGCGATCCCACGCATCTGGCTGCAGACGGGTTTCGCCACGGTGGTGCTGCTGGCCGGAATGCAGGGCATCTCCGAGGAGCTGTATGAGGCGGCTAAGATTGACGGCGCAGGGTTCTGGCAGAGTTGGCGGCACATTACGCTGCCGCTCCTCTCGCCGAGCCTGTTCTTCCTTCTGGTGGTGATCACGCTGAACGCCTTCCAGACGTTCACCGAGGTCAACGTGCTCACCGCCGGCGGGCCGGTGGACTCCACGCAGGTGGTGGTGCACGAAATCTACCGGAGTTTCTACTTCAACGGGCAGTATGGGTACGCCTCGGCGCAGGCGCTCGTGCTGTTCGTGATCATCCTCATCCTGACTATCATCCAGTTTGGCGTCATTGAGAAGAGGGTGCACTACGCATGAGCAAACATAGGTTCGTACAGGTTCTCGGAAAGGTTGCTCTCTACGCGCTGCTCACCGTCGCGGCCATCGTTATCTTGTTCCCGTTGTACACCGGCTTTGTTACGTCGCTGCTGAGCGCGAAGAACCTGGACACGTATCCGCCGAAACTCATCCCGCTAGACTTCCAATGGCAGAACTACAAGGAAGCGCTGCGGATGGCGCCGCTGCTGCGGTTCGTGTTCAACAGTTTCGTGCAGTCTGGCGGAGTGATGATCTCGCAGTTGGTTCTCGCGAGCCTGGCGGCGTTTGCGTTTGCGTTCCTGCCGTTCAAGGGCAAACAGTTCATGTTCATGGTGTTCCTGTCCACCATGATGATTCCCTGGGAAGCGACTATCATTCCTAACTACCTGTTCATCCAGAAGATCGGTTGGGATGACACCTACATGGGCCTCATCGCGCCGTTCATGGCGACC
>JARYMK010000056.1 GCA_029907165.1 Anaerolineae bacterium | reverse complement strand
TTCTTTGAGCCGGAGTTGGTCAACGGAGGGTTGGTTTTGCCGGAATCGTGGTGGCGGGGCGGTGGGCGCGAATGGACGTGCGCGGTCTTGCTCACGGTGCTGCCAGCGGCCATTGCGTTCGTTGCGGCGCAGTTCAAGCCCATGTTCGTCCTGCGCTACATGGTGCCGTTTGTGCCGGCCTTTGCCATCGTCGCGGGCAGGGGATTCATCCAGATTCGGCGCACGGCCCTGCGGTGGACGGTGATGGTTCCCTACCTGGCCGGGGTCGCTGCGGTGCTGCTCATCCTGTACGCCGTGCCGCAGAAAGAGGACTGGCGGGGTGTGGCGGCTTACCTGACCCAGAACGCGCCTGCGGGGAGCACGATTTTCTTGGTGGATGAGGATATCCGCGTGCCGCTGGTGCACTACTATCAGGTGGACGCCGATTTGCACCCCGTTTGGCGTGGGCACACGAGCGAGACCGATCTGGAGCCGAAGGTCGCACCTGTGGTGGCGCGTGCGCCCGAGTTCTGGCTCGTGGTCAGTCACACGAACAACGACGCGCTGGAGCAGTACCTGCGGCACTACGGGGATGTGGTGGAGCGGCGCGAGTTCCGCGACATCACCATCCTGCACTTCCGGCGGCGCGGAGGGGCGGGATGAGCGCCGCAGCCCGGATGTCGTGCAGGGAGCACCTGGCGGTGCTGACGGTGTTCGCGGCGCTTGCGGTGGCGGGCACGTGGCCGCTCGCCGCGCACCTGTCCGACGCCGTGCTCGGCCCGCCAGGCGATAACTACGAGTACGTTTACAAGATATGGGGGTTCAAGACTGCCCTGCTGGAGCGCGGGCAGTCGCCGCTGTTCAACCCGGACGTCTTCTACCCCGCGGGCTACGACGTCAGTCTGTCGGAGACGACGCTGGCGAACATGGCGCTGGCGCTGCCCTTCGCCGCGCTCTGGGGCGAGGTAGTGGCCTACAATGCAGTCGTCCTGCTGTCGTTCGCATTGTCCGGGTGGGCGATGTACTGCCTGGCCCGGTATCTTACTGGTAGCCGACTCGCGGGGGCGGTGGCGGGGGCCGTGTTCGCCTTCAGCCCCTACCGCATGGCGCATCTGGGGGCGGGCCACCTGCCCCTGCTCGGCACGCAGTGGATTCCGCTGGCGTTCCTGTTCGCGGAGCGGGCCTTCCGGACGAAGGCGGTCCGGGACGGGGCGCTGGCGGGCGCATTCCTGGGCCTCACGGCGCTGTCGTCGTGGTACTACGCCTACATGGTGGGGCTGTTCCTGGCGCTGTTCGGCGTGTTCCGGTGGGCGCAGACACGGCGCACGTGGACGGGACGCGGCCTGCTGGCGGTTCTTGCGGCATTCGCCGTCGTGGCCGGGGTAGTGATGCTCCCGGCGGCCATCCCGCTCTTGCGCAACGCGGGCGCGGGGGCGACGGAATACCGCGACCTGGCCTACATTGACCAGTGGTCGGCAAGCGTGGTCGATTCCCTGTGGCCCAGCGTGCTGCACCCGCTCTGGGGCGAGGCGCTGGCGCGGCGGTACATTCCCAACATCCAGGAGGGCGTGTTGTACCTGGGATGGGCGGCGCTGGCGCTGGCGGCGATTGTCCTGTGGCGGCGCGAGCGGAACCTGCGGCCGTACATGTGGCTTGGGTTGGCGGCGCTGGTGCTGGCCCTGGGGACGACGCTGCACGTCGCAGACGGCCCGGTGCGCATTCCCGTGCCCGACGCGGTGGCGCGCACGTTCGCCCGCGGGATGTATTTCCTGACCGAGAAGGCGGCGCTGAACCCGCTGCGCTTCGGCAAGATGGATGCGCCGGGGACGGTGCTCATCCCCATGCCGACGCTGCTCTTGTACCTGTTCTTCCCGTTCTTCACGGCGATGCGGGTACCGGCGCGGTTCGCGCTGATGGCGGTTCTATCGGTCAGCCTGCTGGCGGGCGCGGGGGCGGCATTCCTCGCGGAGCGGGCGAGGGCGCGCGCGGGGCGGGTTGCGCTGTCCGTCGGGCTGGCGCTCATCCTGGCGCTGGATTTGGCGTCTGTGCCGTTTCCGCTAGGATATAGCGAAGCGAGGGGCCAGCCCGTGGATGCCTGGCTGGCGGCGCAGCCCAAGCCGTCGCCGGTGGCCCAGTTCCCGCTGGCGCGCACGTGGTACGGCTATCCCCTGTACCAGCAGCGAGTTCACGGCCAGCCCATCGCCTACGGGTACGGGACCTTCGTCCCGCTGGCGTTCCGGGAGGCAGAGCAGATTCTGCGCCGGTTCCCATCTGAGGAGACGCTGGACTGGCTGGAGGCCAACGGCGTGCGCATCGTGTTGCTGGCGCAGTGGAGCCTGGGCAGGTCCTGGGATGAGGCCAGGGCGCTGATGGACAATCGCAGTGGGTGGGAGTTGGCAGGCCGTTTTGAGGACGAGGGCCTGTATCACGGCGGCGCGCTAATGCGCCTGGTGCCGCCTACACCCGCCATCCCGCCGAGCGAGTGGGTAAACGGCAACAAGAAATCTTACATTCAGGACACGATCTGGGTGTACCGATTTTCAGGTGCGGGGACAAGATGATTTCGTCAAGGAGCAAAGCGAGTATGAGTCCGGTACTGTTTCTGCTGGCGGCTGTCGCGCTGGGCGTGGCGGGCCAGATGGTGATGAAGACAGGCATGAGCCAGGTGGGTGCTCTCAACGCGCTGAGCCTGCATGCGCTGGTGCGGATGTTCTCCAACCCCTACGTGGTGCTGGGGATTTTCTGCTACGCGCTGTCGTCCGTCGTCTATCTGGTCGCGCTGTCGCGGCTGCCGCTGAGTTTCGCGTACCCGATGGTGGGCTTGGGGTACGTCATCGTGGTCTTCCTGTCGTGGCTGATTCTCAAGGAGCCTGTGTCGCCCGCGCGGTGGATCGGCGTGCTGCTCATCTGCGGCGGGGCGTTTCTCATCGGCCGATGATGAGGCAAGGGATGGCACATGAGCGAGCGGACTGACGACAGACCCGAAATCTCCATCTGCGCCCCCGCCTACAACGAGGAGGAGGGGATCGCGCAGGTCGTGCGCTACTGGGCGGAGGTCATCCGCGGCGACGGCATCCGCGGGCAGATCGTCATCGCCAACGACGGCAGCACCGACCGCACGCTGGAGATTCTGCGCGAACTCCAGACCGAGATACCGTTCCTCGTCGTGGTGGACTACAAGCCCAACGGCGGCTATGGCTACGCCCTGTCGCAGGCCATCGCCCATGCCGACGGCGACTACGTGGTTACCATTGACTCCGACGGCCAGTTTGACGCCGCCGAGTACCGCTTGCTGCTGGCCGAACTGCGGCGGGGCGGGTACGACCTGGTAACGGGCTACCGCAAGGGCAAGCGGGATACGTTCGTGCGCGTGGTGGCCGACCGCGGGCTGAACGTGCTGGTGCGGCTGATGTTCGGGCTGCACCTGCGGGATACCAACTGCGCGCTGAAACTCCTGCGGCGCGACGTAGCACGGGCCATCCAGATTGAAGCGCGCGGCTATCCCACGCCGACGGAGATTCTGGTCAAGGCGCAGACGCTGGGCTACCGTATCGGCGAGGTCGGCATCACCCACTCGGAGCGGCTTGCGGGACAGTCCAAACTCAAGACGTTCCGCACGGCTTGGCAGATGGGGTGGTTCCTGGTTTATCTCAAACTCAAGCAGGTTCTGTACCGCGCGCGGATACTGAACCGCATCTAGCAGTCGGCCTTCGGCGATTCGCAGGACGCCAAAGGCCATCGTGAGGTGGACGTCCATGAACGGCAAGATGATCGGGGTGATTCTAGCGGCGGGGCAGGGAAGCCGCATTGAGCCGTTGAGCATCTACCGGCCCAAGCCGCTCCTGCCCGTCTGCAACAAGCCGATTCTGCAGTACCAACTGGAGGACATGCGCCGCATCGGCATCCGCGAGGTCATCCTCGTGGTCGGCCACTTGAAAGAGGGCATCGTGTCGCGGTTCGGCGATGGCGCGTGGCTTGGGATGCACATCACCTACGTGGAGCAGAAGGAGAAACTCGGCATCGCCCACGCGGTGGGGCAGTTGGAGCCGTATGTGAACGACCCGTTCCTGCTGTTCCTGGGCGACATCTTCATGATGGCGCCGCGCCTCGGCGAGATGGTGGACATGTTCTGGGAGCGCAAGGCGGGGGCTGTCCTGGCCGTGAAGCGCGAGGCGGACCCCGCCCGCATCAGCCGCAACTTCGCCGTCGTGGTGCATCCCAGCGGCATCGTTACCCGCGTCATCGAGAAACCCCGATGCCCGCCCAGCAACCTGAAGGGCTGCGGCATCTACGCCTTTGACCTGTCTATCTTTGACGCCATCCGCCGCACGCCTCGGACGGCCCAGCGCGACGAGTACGAACTCACCAACTCCATCCAGATTTTGATTGAGGACGGCTATCCCGTCTATCCCGCCGAAGTGGTGGACATGGACGTGAACGTTACGGTGGCCAAAGACCTGCTGGAGTGCAACCTGGAGCAACTAAAGCGGCTGGGCGTGGATTCGGTCATCGGCGAAGGGGTAACGCTGGCCGAGGGCGCGAGGGTGCAGAATTCCGTGCTGGGCGACGGAGTCGTCATCAAACACCCGATTCTCATCCAGGACTCGCTGATTCTGTCGGGCACTGTCGTGGACACGCCCCACGACCTGGTGCGCCAACTGGTAACGCCAGAGGTAACGCTGGACTTGAGGGAGACCGCGCCATGAAAGGGCTTGGGTTCAAGCGGGCGCTAGTAACCGGCGGCGCAGGATTCATCGGGTCGCACGTGGCCGAGCGTCTGGTGGGGCTGGGCGTCCAGGTGCGCGTGCTGGACAACCTGTCGGTGGGCGTGCGCGAGAACGTGCCCCTGGGGGCCGAACTCGTCGTCGGCGACGTCCGCGATGCGGCGACGGTAGAGCGGGCGCTGGATGGCGTGGACATCGTGTTCCACCTGGCCGCCCGCGTGAGCATCCGCGCCTCGGTGGACCGGTTCTATGACGACGCGCAGACCAACGTCATGGGCACGCTGACGATGCTGCAAGCCTGCGCCGCGCGGAAGGTGCGACGGTTCGTCTATGCGTCGTCCATGGGTGTCTATGCCGACGCGCCGACGCCCGACCCGATTGCCGAAACCCACCCGACGGAACCCATTTCGCCCTACGGCGTGGGCAAACTGGCGGGCGAGAAGTACCTGCTGTGCCTGGCAGAAGTGCTGGGCCTGGAGCCGGTCATCCTGCGCTACTTCAATACCTACGGCCCTCGCCAGGGCTACACGCCTTACGTGGGCGTTATCACCATCTTCATCAAGCGGCTGCTAGCAGGAGAGCCTCCCGTCATCTTCGGCGACGGGGAACAGCGCCGCGATTTCGTGTACGTGGGTGACGTGGCCGACGCGACGGTGCTAGCGGCGCAGAAGGATGTGGCGGGCGAGGTGTTCAACATCGGTACGGGGCGCGCCACGTCGGTCAACGAAGTCGCCGCCCTGCTGTGCCGCAAGTTGAACCCCGCCATTCGGCCCGAATATGCACCCGCGCATCCTGGCGAGTTGCGGTATTCCGTACCCGACATCTCCAAAGCCCGTCGCCTGCTGGGATACGACCCGAAAGGGCGGCTGGAGGACAAGATTGACGAGGTCATCGCCTGGCACCTCGGCCGATAGGCGCGAGGGGTACAAGCGCATACTCATGAGCCGCTGGGCGCACTGGGGCTTTCTGGCCCTGGTGATGCTGTTCTTCATGCGCGGCTGGCTCAATGGTCGCATGCCCGCCTCGCCGCGGATGGAGATGGTCGTCCAGTTCGCCACGTCGTGGTTCGTGCTGGACGAATTGCGCCACGGCCGCTCTCTGACCCCGTGGAACCCGTGGGAGTTCGGTGGGTTCCCGTGGATGCGCCTGCTGGCCTGGCCGCTGTACGCGAGCGTGGCCCTCATCGGGTGGCTGGGCATTCCGATGGAGCAGGCGCTGAAGGCGCTGGCGTTCGTCGGCTTCGCGGCATCGGGCGTGGCGACGTACGAATACATGCGGCTTCTGACAGGGCGATGGCAGGCGGCGCTCATGGCTGGGTTGGTGTACATGATCGCGCCGTACCACATCCACACGGCGGTGGATTGGTGGGAGTTTGTGCCGTTTTGGGCGCTTTTGCCGCTGCCGTTCCTGTTCTACGAGTGGGCGCTGCGGCGTCCCGACAGGCGCGCGCGGCTGTTGGCCCTGTCGGCGCTGTGTCTGGGCCTGTTCCCGTGGGTGAGCCCCGAGCGGGCGCTGGTGTCGGCGGTGTGGTTCGCGGCATACGCGGCGCTGCGCGAACTGGCGCAGGTCGTGAGGCGCGAGACGGCATTCGGCGCGGCGGTCGCCCGCCTGGCCGTCGTGGGCATCGGCGCGGCGGTGGTGGCGGTGGGCATGGTGCTGCCCGCGGCGATGGAACTGAAGTACCTCGGCGCGTACCACATGCGCGCAAGCACGGGGGGTGCGGCCACGGCGCTCCTGGCCGACTACTCGGCAGCGCCCGCGCTCCTGTGGGGCGCGCTGATTCGGCGCGTCGGCATCTCGGTGGACACCTCCACCCTGCCGACGATTTGGAAATCCTTCGGCGGCCTGTTCGCCTGGTACCTGGGCTGGCCGGTGCTGGGGCTGGCGACGCTGGGCCTGGCCCAGTTGCGTAGGCAGCGCGAAGGGTGGGTGGTGGCCGTGCTGGGCGCGCTGGCGCTGTGGATGGCATTCGGCCCTACCGTGCCGGTCAACCCATTCCAGGCGCTGCCGCTGTTCAAGACGCTCATCCCGTTTCGCGGGCTGATGCTGGTGGTGTTCGCCCTGGCGGTGCTGGCGGGGCTGGGCGTGATGACGTTGGAGCGCATCGTGCGCCGCGTGCCGCTGAACGTGTGGCTTGCGCTGGCTGCCGTGGTCATCGTGGTTGATTTCCGCCCTGCAGGCGGCGTGTTCGGCGCGCAGGAATCCTACTTCACCCGCGACGAGCGGGCGGCGTATGCCTTCCTGACCGCGCAGAGCGGCCACTGGCGGCTGTGGGAACCCGCAAGCCAGAATCCAGTGCGGTATGCGGCGTCGTACTCGCTGCCGCTGGCTCCCGTGCCCCGTTTTGCGGGCCACTGGGTGGAGGGAGCGCCGATTCACACGTGGGAACTGCTGGACTGGGGCGATTTGAACACGGCGCTGGACGCATTGAGCGTGCGGTACGCCATGCTGCGCAAGGCCGACCCGCAGTACGGCAACCTGCGCGCCGCCGCGGAGGCAGCCGGGTTTGTGCGGATCGCGTGGACATCAGAGACCGTGGAGGTATTGGAGAAGCCAGGGCACCGTCCCTTCGCCCTGTTGCGTTCCACGGCGGCGTCCGAAGACCCTGTGGGCGGCGAGGTAACGTACCTGCGCGAAAGCCCGACGCGCATTCGCTTGAAAGCCGCACCCGTATCCCAGGCGCTTCTGGTCGTCAGCGAGGGCTGGTATCCGCACTGGCGCGCCTTCGTGGACGGCGTGCCGGCTGCTGTGGAGCGCGTGGACGGGATGCTGCTGGGCGTGCGCCTGGAGCCAGGGACGCACGAGGTGCTTCTGGTGTACGAGGAGCCTGCTGTCTTCGGCGCGGTGCGGCTGGTGAGCGCGGCGGCGGCGCTGGCGCTTGCGGCCGTGGCCGTGCGGAATCCCGAATTCCAGGCGAGGAGAGGTGCACGTGGGCGGTCAGCGTAATTCTATCGCCGTCGTCATCCCGACGTACAATGAGGCTGAGAATATAGAGCCGTTGGTAGGCCAGTTGCTGGCGCTGCCGCTGCCCTTGCGCGTCATCGTCATGGACGACAATTCGCCCGATGGCACGGGCGACATCTTGGACAAACTGGCCGCCGCGGACGCGATGCTGAGGCTGCGGGCGCGGGATTGCACCGCAGGCTTCCGGTGCTATCGGCGCGAGGCCCTGGAGCGCGTGGCTTTGGACGAGATTTTCTCTGAGGGGTATTCGTTCCTGATAGAGATGCTGTACCGCACGCAGCGGCTGGGCTACCGCGTCGGCGAGGTGCCCATCATCTTTGAGAACCGACGGCGGGGCGCGTCCAAGGTGTCCAAAAGGGAAATCTACCGCGCGCTGTACACTGTGTTCCGCCTGCGATTTGGGCGCTTGCCCTGGGGGCGTGGGGCGGCGCGCCGCAGTGCGGGTGGCTGACGACAGTCTGTTGCGTATGGGGCAATCGTAGGATGGGAGAGCAGGACTTGAGCGAGAAGCGTCGGCTGGTCATCATGCCGGCCCACAACGAAGCGAACAACATAGAGGCCGTCCTGGATCAGATTCGGGCGGTGGATCCGAAGCTGGACGTGCTGGTGGTGGACGATGCATCCACCGACGACACCGCAGAGCGCGCCCGGCGCAAGGGGGCCACGGTGGTGAGCCTGCCGTGCAACCTGGGCTATGGCGGCGCGGTGCAGACCGGCTTCCGCTACGCGGTGGAGCACGGCTACGACATCGGCATCATGATGGATGCCGACGGGCAGCACGACCCGCAGAGCCTGCCGGGGCTCCTGCGCGCTCTGGACGAGGGCGCGGACGTGGCGCTGGGGTCGCGCTTCCTGGGCCGCATGGAGTACAACGCTGGATGGGTGCGCCGCACGGGCATGAGCGTCTTCCGCGCCATCGTGCGGCGGGTTACCCGTCGGCCCTTCACCGACCCCACGTCCGGCTACCAGGCCCTGACCCGCGAGGTCATGGAGTTCTTCGCGCGCGACAACTATCCGACCGACTTCCCGGATGCCGATACGCTCATCGTGCTCCATCATGCCGGCTTCAACGTCGTGGAAGTCCCGGCAATCGTGCGGGCACGCATCAGCGGCACGTCCATGCACGCCGGTTGGAAGCCCATCTACTACGTGGTCAAGATGCTCCTGTCCATTTTCGTGGTCCTGCTTCGGAAACAAACCCACACCAACGCCATCCGCCCTTCGCAAAACGGAATCCGTCAGAACCGGATTCACCAGGGAGGTGCGTGAATGGTGCAGGCCATCAACGCGTTCACCGTGGACGTGGAGGAATGGTACCAGGCGGAACTCATCCGCCAGCGGCAATTGCCTGTGGAGCCGCGCGCCCAGGTTGAGGAGGCGCTGGAACCCCTGCTGGCAATGCTGGAGGAGACGGGTGTCCGCGCCACGTTCTTCGTCGTCGGCGAGGTGATGAGGAAGCACCCCGCCCTGTTCCGCCGCATCCACGACCTGGGCCACGAGATCGCGTGCCATGGCATGAGCCACCGCCCGCTGTGGACCATGTCCGAAGCCGAACTGGAGCGCGAACTGGGCGAGTTCGCTGACCTGTACGACCGCGTCCTGGATGGGGGGCGTCCGGCGGGGTTCCGCGCCCCCACCTTCTCGCTGAATCAGGACACCCGCTGGGCCATACCGGTGCTGCGCGAGTTCGGCTACGCCTACGATTCCAGCATTTTTCCGGCGCGGACGCCCCTGTACGGCGTGCCGGATGCGCCGCTGGCCCCGTACCGCATCTCGGCGGCGGACGTGCAGCGCGAGGAGCCGCGAGGCCCCCTGTGGGAGTTCCCCATGACGGTGTGTACCGTGGCGGGGCTGCGGCTGCCCGTCTCGGGCGGGGCGTATCTGCGGCTCTGGCCCTACTGGCTCGTGCGCCGCTGCCTGCGCGATGTCAACCGCACGCGCCCTTTTGCCGTGTACGTGCACCCGTGGGAACTGTACGAGGGCACGCCCGAGGTCAAAGGCTTGACTCCGCTTGAGCATGCGGCCATGTACTGGGGGCGCAGGGGCGGGTTGGCAAAGGTGCGCGCCCTGCTGCGCGATTTCGCGTTCGCGCCGATGCGCGAGGTGCTGCAAACCTGGGCAGCGAGCGTCAAATCCAACAACTCCCACAAGGAGGCGTACGGGGCATGAACCGCTGGGTGCAGGTGCTGGTGATTCTCGCGCTGGGCGCGCTGGTCGTCTGGTGGGGCGTGGGTGTGTATCGCATCACGAACAACCACGACTTTGAGATATTCTACCAGGCGGCCGAGCGGCTTCGGGCGGGCGAGAATATCTACGCCGAGAGCCCCGCTTTTCGTGCTGCGCTGGAGAGCGGCCAGTTCAATATGGCGGATGACAGCATCCAGTGGCCCTACGGCAACCCGCCGCTGCTGGCCATCCTGACCGTGCCGCTGACCTTCTTGCCCTACGATGTGGCGGCGGCGCTGTGGACTGGGCTCACGACGCTGTTCCTACTGGGGGCCTGCGCGGCAGTCCTGGCGGCCATCGGGCGGCTGGACTGGACGGGCGCGGTCGTGGCGCTGGTGCTCCTGTACGGCTACTACCCGGCCACGGTGTGCCTGCGCCTGGGCCAGGTGGAGATTCTCCTGTTCCTGCTCATCGCGTTGAGTTTCCTGGCGCTGAAGCGGGGCCAGGACACCTGGGCGGGGGTGGCGCTGGGGTTCGCCACGGCCATCAAGTTCTTCCCGGGCGCGTTCATCCTGTTCCTGGCGTGGAAGCGGAAATGGAAGGCGGCGGCATGGGGTCTGGGCGTGGCGGCGGTGGCGCTGGGGGCGAGCATCCTCATCGCCGGGCCCGACAACTTCGCCGCGTACACAGAAGCGTGGTCGGTGTACGCGGGCGGAGCGTTCAGTGCGTTCCCGCTCAACCAGTCGCTCAACGGGTTCTTCAGCCGCACGTTCCGCCCCAACATCTTTTCGCCCACGCTGCGCGGGCTGCAACTGCCCGTCCTGGCGACGGGCCTGTGGCTGGGGAGCGCGGCGGTGCTGGGCGCGGCGCTGGCCTGGTTCACCCGCAAGCCGGTGGATGTGCGGTCGCCGCGTTTTGACCTGGAATTTGCGGCGGCCATCGTCGTGCTCCTGCTTGCCCAGCCGCATTCGCAGGTGTACGCCTTCGTGTGGGTACTGCTGCCGCTCATCGTCCTCACGTGCCGCATCGTGAGCACATACCCCTGGTCGTGGCTGGAGGCCGGGGCGCTGGTCATCGCCTACTTCATGCTGGGGAGGCAGTGGTTCCAGTTCCCACCCATCCCCAGTCGGTTTGTGCGCTCGCATGTCATGTTCGGGACGTTGCTGCTGGCGGCGCTGGTCTTCTACGTCCTTTGGCGCAAACTGCCCGCGCCGGCCGCGCAAGGAGGGGAGAGATGAGCCTTGCTGCGAGGGTGTTGCTCATCGCGCTGGGCATCGGGATCCTCGTGTTCGTCGTCAACCTGGTGCGCACCCGCAAACTGAAAGAGGAGTACGCCATCCTGTGGCTGTTCACCGGCATCGTCCTGGTGCTGCTGCCGGTGATCATTGACCTGCTGGACACCATCTCGTTCGCGCTGGGCATCACGTATCCGCCCGCGTTCATCGGGCTGGTGGCAGCCGTGTGCATCCTGTTCATCCTGTTCCAATTTTCCACCAGCATCTCGCGCTTCAGCGAGCGGACAAAGGTCCTGGCGCAGGAGGTGGCGATTCTGAAGGAGCGTGTGCGGCGCCTGGAGGCGGAACTGGCCGAGGCGCGCGCCGCGCAGAAGCAGGAGGCTGGGGGCACGGAATGACCGCTCGGGTGAAGGAGAGTTCGCGGAACCGAGAATGGCTGTGGGTTGGGCTTCTGGTCGCCCTGGCGTTTCTGGTGCGGCTGGCGTTGGTGCTGTTCGTGGATCGCGTCGTGTGGGGCGACGAGCCGTTCTACCTGTGGCTGGGCCGCAACTGGTTTGAGGGGCGTGGCTACTCGTTCACGGGCTACTCGGACGTGCACCACACGCCGGGATACCCGTTCCTGAGCGCCGTGTTCTACCTCATCACCGGCAACCTGGAGGTGGCCAGCGACATCTGCTACGTCTTGTTCGGCACGGCGCTCTTGCTGCCCCTGTACGGCCTGGCGCGGCGAATTTACAGCCGCGAGGTGGGGTACATCGCGCTCCTGCTGGCGGCGGTGTTCCCCGCGCTCACCGGCACCATCCTGTTCTGGGGGACGATGACCGAGCCGCCCTACTACTTCTTCGCGTATGGGGCCATGTTCGCGCTCCTGGCGGGTATGGAGCGAGGCCGCGCATGGGCGGTGTTCCTGGCAGGGCTTGCGGCGGGCGCGGCGTACATCGTGCGTCCCGAGGGCATTGCCTATTTCGCCATCCTGCTGTTCTACCTGGTCGTCGTTCGCCTGTTTGAGTGGGTTGCCGGCAGGCGGGCTGCAAACCCAGGGCGGGTTGGAAACCCGGGTCGGCGCATTGCGCTGGAACTCCTGTGCCTGGCGGTGGGGTTCGCCCTCATCTTCATGCCGTACATGATCTACGTACGCCTTGAGACGGGGGCGTGGATGGTCAGCGAGAAGGCGGGTGTAACCTTCGTTACCAGTTGGCGGCTGGCCTACGGCGACACGTTGGCGTTTGACAAGGCAACATGGGGGCTGGACTCCACGGGGCTGGAGGTGTTCTTCTTCTCCCGCGAGAGTTACCACGTGAGCATGATGGAGGCCATCCTGGAAGCGCCTGGCGAGTTCGCCCGCCTGGTGTACCAGAACATCCTCACGCTGCTATCCCAGGCGTTCTCGCCGCGTATGTTCCCGTACTTCTTCCTGCCGCTGCTGGGGCTGGGGCTGTTCGGCGAGGCGTGGAACCGCACCCGCGCCAAGCGGGAGTTTCTGCTGCTCCTGTCGCTTCTGCCCGTGATGGCGTTCCTGGTGTTCTTCATCCAGGAGCGGTACATCGCAGCGCTGCTGCCCACGCTCATCCTGTGGTTGGCGGCGGGCCTGATCAAGTTGGGCGAATGGGTTGCGGGCACGGCGGGCTTGCTATGGGCGCGGCGCGGTGCGTCTTCCCTCTCCCCGCTGGGGCATGGGGGCGATGCCTGGCGGCGCTGGGGGACGTGGCTGCCGACGCTGCTCATTGCGGCGATGCTAGTGGTGGCGCTGCCCCGCGTGATGGACAACACGGCGCGTGGCTCGTTCCGTTTCGCCCATAAGACCGTGGGCCTGTGGATGAAGGACAACCTGGCGACGACGCGCGACACGGTCATCATGGCGCGCTACCCCGCCATCGCGTTCTACGCCGACGCGCAGTGGGAGCCGACGCCCAATGCCACCTGGCCCGAAGTGCTCCGCTACGCGCGACACGTGGGCGCGGACTACTTCGTGCTGGACAGCCGCGAGGTGGAGAAGTTGCGGCCGCAACTGGCCTTCCTGATGGATGAATCGCAGATACCGCCCGAACTGGAACTCGTCCACGTGGACACCAGCGAGGGTGAGCGACTTGTGGTGTACCGAATCAAGCCGCATTCGTGATTGCATGCTGGAGACGGGGGTTATGGAATTGCTTCGCAAGATCATTGTGCAGGTGAGGCAAGGGCTCGGCAAGGTGGCCGCGCGGCTGCGCTGGGAAGTGTGGGCGGTCGCGGCGTTTACCCTGGCGGGCGCGGCACTGCGGCTGTGGGGGCTGGGGGCTGACGGCCTGTGGCGCGACGAAGCGCAGGGGCTGTTCGTCGCCGCCAAGGCATTCCCTGCGGGGATTTCGGGTGCGCTGGTCGCCGACGGCCACCCGCCGCTGTTCTTCTTTCTGATGCACTTCTGGGCGAAAATCTGGGGCACCAACGAGTTCGGCATTCGGCTGCTCCCTGCGCTGGTGGGGATTGCCACCATCCCGCTGCTGTACGCCGTTGGGCGGGACTTATTCAACCGCTACGTGGGCGTGCTGGCGGCGGGCGTGGGGGCGTTCCTGCCCATGCACATCCTGGTCTCGCGGCAGGCGCGCATGTACACGCTGCTCCCGCTGCTGGCCCTCCTGTCCATCTGGACGCTGCACGATGCCACGCGGCACAACATGCGGCGCTACTGGGTGGGGTGGGTCGTCTCGTCGGCGCTCATGATGTATGCCCACAACTGGGGCATCCTGGTGTTTGCTGCCGAAAACCTGTTCGTGGCGTGGCACTGGCTCATGCGCGACCGGCGGGTTGCGCTGCTGGGCGCGTGGATGGCGTCGCTGGGCGGGGTGGGGCTGCTGTACCTGCCCTGGCTGCCGACGCTGCTGGAGCAGTTCCGCATTCCGGGCATCGTCATGGGGCCGTGGGTGCGCAGCGAGAATTCGCCCCTGGGCCACTTCTGGCGCATCTTCAACGAATTGACATCCATGACGTGGCCGGGCAATCGGCCTCTGCCCTACATACTTCTGCTGGCCATCGGGACGCTGTCCTTCACCGTGTCCCGCAAGCGCCTGGCGGTGGCCTACGAGTTCACGCCCGCCCTGGACCTAGTGGTGCTGGCGCTGGTGTTCCCCATGACGGTGGGCATCCTCGCCACCACCAGGACGCACGGGCTGATTCCGTCGTATGTAGCGATGGCGGTGTTCCCGCCGCTGTGTTTTCTGTTCGCGCGGGCGATTTCGGGTCTGCGCCCGGCCTACGGGCTGATGGCGCTGGCGGTCATCGCGCTGCTGTTCTGGTACACGCCGCTGCAGAACCTGTACGCCAAGCCCGTGTCGGCCATGCGAGAGATCGCCCAGTATGTCCAGGAAGCGGCCGGGCCGGACGATATCCTCATCATCGCGCCGGACTATCTTGCCACGCCGTTCAACTTCTACTTCACGGGCGAGCAGGCACAAGTGGCGTTTCCGCAGCCGCCCGGGCGCGTGGAGGAGATCATCTGGCAGGGGTGGCGCGCCCGCTGGGAGGATGCGCACCTGGCCGTGCCGTTCACGCTGGACTTCGTGGCGGCTGGCGGCGCACCGGACGGGCGCATCTGGCTCATCGCGCCGATTGACATGTACCCGAACGACCCGTACTTCGGCCAGATTCGCACGCTGAAGGCCGAACTGGATGCGCAGTATGACCTGGTGGAGCACGAAGGCCGCTTCCGCAAGATGGCGACGGAAGGGGCGGATATCTTCGTGTACCAGCGGCGGTGATGGCACTGCGAGAATAAGCGAGGGTTCAGAATCGTGTCGGAGAGCAAGCGAGGGGTGCGAAAGGAATACGCGGCGGTTGCGGCCATCGCGCTGGTGGCGCTGGCGGTGCGGCTGGCGCTCGTCCTGTGGGCCGACCGCGCCATCCGGTGGGACGAGCCCGACTACTTGACGCTGGCGCGAAACCTGGCCACGGGTCGCGGCTTCTCGGTGGCCGGCCACCCCGAGTTGCACTACGCGCCGCTGTTCCCGCTGGTGGCGAGCCTGTTCTACCGCCTGCTCGGCGACCTGAAGGCCGCCAGCGACGCGGTGTATGTCCTGGCGGGCGCAGTGCTCATCGTGCCGTTCTTCGCGCTGGTGCGGCGGCTGTTCGGCGGGCGGGTGGCCCTGGCGGCGAGCCTGCTGCTGGCCCTGTGCCCCGCGCTCAACACCTCTGTGCTGTACTGGGGCACGATGACCGAACCGTTGTACCTGCTGTGCGTGTTCGCGGGGCTGGTGTTCACGTGGGCGGCTGCCGAGGGCGGGCGTGTGGGGCCTGCCGTCGCTGCGGGCGCGTGCTTCGCCCTGGCCTATCTCACGCGCCCCGAGGGGAGTTTCTACGCGGCGCTCGGCGCGGCGGTGCTGGTCGTGGGGATTCTGGCCCGGCGGCAGGCGCGGTTGGGCCGGGCATGGGCGGCGCTGGCCGGGTTCATGGCCGCGGCGATTCTCGTCGCGCTGCCCTACCTCGTGTACATCCATGCCCACACCGGCCAGTGGATGATCAGCGGCAAACTGGGCGTTACCTACGACATCGGCCGGGCGGTGCTGGCCCGCGACCCCGCCGAATACGACCGCGTAACTGCCTCGCTGGACAGCACCGCCCGCGAGATTATCTGGTACTCGCCCGAACGGTTCCAGCGCGACCTAGCCGCCGAACTGGCCGCCAGCCCGATGCAGGTCATGCGCCGCGTCTGGGCCAACGTCCGCCTGCTACTGGACGCCTGGTTTGACATCACGGTGTTCCCGACGCTGCTGCTGGTCTTCGTGGGCCTGGCCTGGTTCGCCCAGCCGTGGGATAGGCGGCGCGCGGTTGCCGAACTGTACTGGGCGGCGGGGTTGCTCCCGCTTCTTGCCGCGTTCCTGCCGTTCCATGTGGAAATTCGTTTCTTCGCGCCTGCGCTGCCGATTGCGCTGGCGTGGGTGGGGCGGGGCGCGGTGGCGATGGGCGACTGGGCCGCCGACACGGTGCAGACGTTGCGTGGGGAGCGGCCGCTTGCCGCGTGGCTGCGGGGACTGCTTGTCGCGCTGCCGGTTGTGCTCGTGTGCGTGGCGTTTGTGGGCCTGACGGTCGTGGCCGTGGGAGAGGGGCGGCGCGGCACCGACTTCGGCCACCGCGAGGCCGGCCTGTGGCTGGAAAACCACGCGCCGCAGGGGACCATCGTCATGTCGCGGGATTTGGCGATTGCCCTGTACGCGGGCCTGGACTGGGTTCCGTCGCCGCGCGCCGAGATGTTGCAGTTCCTGGACTACGCCCGCGCCCACGGCGTGAATTACGTGGTGGTGGACGAGCGGGAGGTTACCGTCATCCGCCCGCACATGAAAGCGCTGCTCCAGCCCGAGACAGCCCCGCCAGAACTCAAACTCGTGTACCAGTTCGTGGGCAGGAAGGGCCGGACGCTGGTGTACGCTCTGCAGGGAGGTGCGCCATGACCCGCCGCGCGGTGTGCATCAACCCACCGAGTGCGCCGGGCACCACCGCCAACCGCGAGGGCGCGGGCGGCATGGGGAACGTGTACCCGGAACCGGGCGCGTTCCTGTACCCGCCGCACACGCTGGCAGCAGTGGCCGGGGCCTTGCGCGAAGGCGGCCTGGAGGTCGTCGTCCGCGACTGCGTGCTGGAGCGCGACTCGGTGGAGCAGGCGGTGGCGTGGGCAGCGGCGCAGTCGCCCACGTGGTTGGTCGCGCAGGTGTCGTGGGCCACGAGGGATGCCGATGCTGCGTTCCTGCGGGCGGCGCGCGCGGCACTGCCCCATACGCCCATTGTGGCCGTTGGCGTGTCGGTGGCGTGGATGGAAGACGCGCTCCGCTCGGTTTCCGACATCGCGTGGCTTGTGGGCGAGCCGGAGCGAACGCTGGGGTTGTTCATCACCCTGCTGGGCACGGAGCCGTCGCGGTGGTGCGGGCCGTTGTCGCTATCCGACCTGCGCCAGCCCGGCATAGCGACGGATGATGCGGGGCGGCCGCTGGCGAACCTGCCCCGTCCTGCCTGGGACTTGTTCCGATGGCAGGGGTACGGGATGCTCACCGTGATGGGCAGCAAGGGGTGCGATCACACGTGCGCCTACTGCCCGTACGTCGTGGCCCAGGGCCATCGGTTCCGCCCGCGTCCGGTGGACGAGGTGGTGGACGAGATGGCGTACCTGGCGCGGGAGTTCCGACCAGCGCGCGTGGTTTTCCGCGACCCTGTGTTCGCCCGCGACCGCGACAGGGTGCTGGGGCTGTGCGCGGCCCTTGCGCGGCGCAAGGTGCGCCTGGCGTGGGAGTGCGAATCCCGCGCCGACGATCTGGACGCGGAATTAGTGCAGGCCATGGCGAAAGCAGGGTGCGTGGCAGTGAAGTTGGGCTTGGAGTCGGCCGACTCGGCGGTGCTGGCTGCGGCGGGGCGCGTGCGCGACGCGGCCAATGCGGACGTCTACCGCGGGCGGGCGTTGGCGGCGGCTGCGGCATGCGCCCGCTTTGGCATCGCGCTGCGCGTCTTCCTGCTCACGGGCTTGCCGCGCGAGGACGAGTCCGCCATTGCCGAGACGGCGCGGTTCGTCGCGGAGATGCGGCCGTCGGCCCTGCACGTCAAGGTTGTGGACAAGTATCCGGGCACAGCCTTGGACTGGACGGTGTCTTTGGAGGAGGCGCAACGCCGTGCAGAGGTGCTCCGCGCATCGTGGACGCCGGCATCAGCGCCGGTGCGGCGCGGGCTTCTGGCGAGGGTTGCGAGGAGGCTTGGGCGGTGAAGGCGTTCGTTACAGGCGCGACGGGGTTCATCGGGGGACTTCTGGTGCGCGAACTGGTGGCCGATGGCGTGGGGGTGCGCGCGCTGGTGCGGTCCGGCCACGATACGCACTGGCTGGAGCAACTTGGCGTAGAAGTGGCCTACGGCGACCTGCGTGACCGCGATAGCCTGGCCGCAGCCCTGGAGGGATGCGACACGTTGTTTCACGTGGCCGCGTTCTACTCCACCAGCGAGGGCGACAGCGCGCTGATGTACGAGACCAACGTAGTGGGGACGCGCAACATCTTGCAGGCGGCCTCGGCGTTGCGCCACGCCCGCGTGGTGGTTACCAGCACCATCGGCACCATTGGCAGGCCCGCCGACGGCTCGCTGCCCAACGAGGACGTGGAGTTCAACCTGTGGGACTCGTGCAGCCACTACGTGCGGTCCAAGTACCTGGCCGAACTCCTGACGCTGACCATGGCGCGGGAGGGTCTTCCCGCCGTTGTCGTCAACCCGACGTCGCCCATCGGCGCAGGGGACGTGAAGCCATCGTCCAGCGGGCGCAGGGTGCTGGACGCGCTCCAGGGCAGGGTTCCCTCGTTCCCGCCGGGCGGCCTGAACCTGGTGGCGGCGAGAGACGTGGCGCGGGGGCACATCCTCGCGGCCCAGCGGGGACAGCCAGGCCGCCGCTACATCCTGGGCAACGTGCAGGGCAACATGACGCGAGACGAGTTCCTGCGCCTGGTGGGCGAGGTCGCAG
>JARYMK010000055.1 GCA_029907165.1 Anaerolineae bacterium | reverse complement strand
TGGTCAAGGATGCGCTTAACACCACACCAGAGCGTATCGTAATCGCCGGGCGGGATCGCAGCAAACGCCTCTATTTAGAGAAAAACAAGACCTACTTCGGCACCGGCTCCGATTGCCCCAACTACCTGGACCCGCGCACCGGCCAGATTCGCCCGTTCACGGTGGCGGATGTGGTAGATGCCATCCACGTGGTGGACGCCCTGCCCGAGTTGCAGTTCTGCATGTCCATGGGCATCCCATCGGACCTGAAGACGGCCAACGCCTACCGCCACCAGTTCGCCCTCATGCTGGAGCACACGACGAAGCCCATCGTGTTCGTCTGCGACGACCGCGCCGACTGCGAGGCGATCTCGGCGATGGCGGCTGCGGCGGCGGGCGGGATGGAGCAACTGCGGCTGAACCCGACCCTGCTCCTGTACTCCGAGCCCTCCACGCCGCTCAAGCATTCGGAGACGGCGACGGGCAAACTCCTGTTCATGGCCGAGAACATGCTGCCCATCGTGCACTCGCCGGCGCCGATGATGGGCGGGACCGCGCCGGTAACCCTGGCGGGCGGGCTGGCCCTGGGCAACGCCGAGACGCTGTCCAGCCTGGTCATGCACCAGTTGAAGCGGCCGGGCGCGCCGTTCGTGTACGGCAGCGGCCTGCACCACATGGACATGAAGACGACCATCAGCGTGTACGGCGCGCCGGAGTTCCAGTTGGCTCGCGTCGCTGTGGCCGAGATGGGGCGCTTCTACGGCCTGCCGACGTGGGGCTATGCGGGCCACTCCGACAGTTGCGCCCTGGACGAGCAGGCGGCTGCCGACGCGACGTTCTCCGTCCTGGTGGCGCTCCTGGCGGGCAACAACCTAGTGCACGACGTGGGCTACCTGGAGGCGGGCCTGACCACGTCGCCGGAGATGATTGTGTTCACGGCTGAGGTCATCTCCATGATGCGCAAGTTCATGGGCGGCGTGGCGCTGGACGCCGAGTCGCTGGCGCTGGATGTGATCCACAAGGTGGGACCGGGCGGCGACTTCCTGACGCAGAAACACACGCTGAAGCACTTCCGCGACCTGTGGGCGCCGGCCCTGTTCAGTCGCCAGCGTATGGAGGACTGGGTGGCGCAGGGAAGCAAGCGGCTTGGGCAGCGCCTGAAGGAGCGCACGCTGGCCATCCTGGAGGAGCACAAGCCGCAGCCTTTGCCCGATTCCGTGCGCGCGGAGGTAGAGTACATCCTGAAGGGCGCGTAGGGGCGAACACACCGGTTCGGGGCGAACACGTAGGTTCGCCCGTACCTAGGGCAGGTCGCATCCAAACGTACCAACTTTGACAATAAATGTGTTATCTCCTATAATGTGATATATCACAGGATGGGAGGGAAAAGATGCTGCAAACGCATGGGATGAGCATGACCAGCGCGCACTACTGTCGCCTGGGGCAACAGGAGCGCGAGAAAATCCACGCGGCCAGCCTGGAGATTCTCCAGCGGGTCGGCGTGGACGTTCACGACGAGAAGGCCCGCGCCCTGTTGGTGAAGGGCGGGGCCAAGGCCGACGGCATCCGCGTCCGTATCCCCGAGCACATGGTGATGAAGGCGCTGGCCGTTACCCCCAAGCAGATCACGCTCTACGACCGCAACGGCAAGGTAGCCATCCGCGCCCGCGACTACAACACGTACTACGGCGGCGGCTCGGACTGCCTGAACATCCTGGATCACCGGACGGGCCAGCGCCGCAAGCCCACGCTCAACGACGTGCGGGATGCCGCCGTGGTGCAGGACGCGCTGCCGGAGATTGACTTCGTCATGTCCATGTTCCTGCCGGAGGACGTGGATCAGCGCATCTACGACCGCTACCAGATGGAGGTAATGCTGAACAACACCACCAAGCCCATCGTGTTCGTTACGCCGGACTTTGAGGGCTGTGTGGCGGCGGTAGAGATGTGCGAGGCGGTGGCGGGCGGCGCCGAAGCCTTCCAGCGGCGGCCTTTCGCCGTGTGCTACATCAACGTTACGTCGGGCCTCATCGCCAACGCCGAGGCCCTTCAGAAGTGCATGTACTTCGCCGAGAAGGGCCTGCCCCAACTGTACATCCCGCTGAACGCGGGCGGCGTGAACTCGCCGGTAACGACCGCGGGCTGCACAGCAACTATGAACGCGGGCACGCTCCTCGGCATCGTGCTGGCGCAATTGGTGCGCGAGGGGTCGCCCGTGGCCGTTCCAGGGTGGAACGGCGGCCCGTACAACCTGCAGACGATGGTGGGCAACTACGTGCTGGCCGAGGAGCAGGGCGTGCCCACCGAGATGGGCAAGTTCTACGGGCTACCGGTCTTCGGATTGGGCGGCTCCACCGACTCCAAGGTGCTGGACCAGCAGTGCGCTGCCGAGGCCACCATCAGCCTGTTCACCGCGTTGCTGCACGGGGCGAACATCGTGCACGATGTGGGATTCATGGACGCGGGGCTTCAGGGTTCGCTGCAACTCATGGCCATCTGCAACGACCTCATCGGGTTCCTGCGGGCGGCGACGGCGGGCGTGCCGGTCAACGACGAGACGCTGGCCCTGGACGTGGTGGACGAACTGGGGCCGACCGGCAACTATCTGGAGCACAAGCACACGCTGCGCAACTTCAAGAAGGCGTACTACTCGCGCCTGGCCGACAAGCGCGTGTACTCGCAGTGGGTGGAGATGGGCGCGACGACCATGGAGCAGCGCGCCGCCCAGCAGGTGGACAAGATTCTGGCCGAGCACAAGCCCGAACCCCTGCCCGAAGACGTGCAGCGTGCCATCCGCCGCATCGTGGAGCGGGAACAGGAACGGATCAACGCCAGGGCTAGTACTTTGCCGCAGGGGTTCTTGACGGTGTGTCATTGCGAGGGCGCGCAGCGCCCGAAGCAATCCCGGTAGACTGTCATTCTGAGGCCCGGAGGGCCGAAGAATCTCGTCCACCGAGATGCTGAGCGAAGCGAAGCATGACAGGTGAGGCATGGAGTTGCTTCGCTTCGCTGGCGATGACACAGGCAATTTTCTCTGTGATCAGGTACTACTAGGCCCACCGGAGCAGAAAGGAGATGCCGATGACCCACGAAGACGACCGTTTTTTCATGCGCAAGCCCTGGGTCTACGACCCGAACCGCAGGCCGCCCCGACGCGCAGATGCCGACCTGGGGTTCAATACCCGCGCGCTCCATGCGGGCTTCAAGCCCGGCAAGGACCTGGAGAAGTTTCGCTCCTTTGTCCCGCCCATCGTCCAGTCCATGACCTACCCCTACGAGCGGTTTGACAAGATTCCGTATCCGGTCTATGGGCGCACCAAGACGCCGACCGCTGCCGTGTTGGAGGAGCGCCTGGCGTCGCTGGAGGGCGGCGAAGCGGCAGTTACGGCGGCGTCGGGTTCGCAGGCGCTGTTCAATCTCATCTTCACCATCGCGCGGCCCGGCGACAACGTGGTTACCAGCCTTCACATCTTCGGCGAGGGGTACAAGCAGGCAGCGGCCATCTTCCCAGAGCGGTGCAACGTGGAGTTCCGCTTCGTCAAGGACCCGGCCAGCCCCGAGTCGTGGGATCGGGAGATTGACCGCCGGACGCGCCTGGTGTGGGTGGAGACGCCCAGCAACCCGTGCCTGTTCGTAACAGACATCGCGGCGGTGGCCGAGGTGGCGCACTCGCACGGCGTGCCGCTCCTGGTGGACAACACGACGGCGACCGCGGCGCTCCAGAAGCCGATGGAACTCGGCGCGGACATCGTGCTGCTGTCCATCACCAAGTTCCTCGCCGGGAACGCCACCGTGCTAGGCGGGGCCATCGTGGGGCCGGAGGCGCTGGTGGAGGACATCCGGTGGAACACCACCGAGTTCGTCGGCGCCATCATGCAGCCGTTTGACTCGTGGATGACGCTGCAATTCCTGGAGACCTTGTCGCTGCGGATGGAGCGGCACAGCGCGAACGCCCAGAAGGTGGCCGAGTTCCTAGCCGCGCACCCGAAGGTCGAGCGGGTCAACTATCCGGGCCTGCGCACCCACCCGCAGTACGACCTGGCGCGGCGACAGATGAAGGCGGGCGGCGGGTTGCTGTCCTTCGTGGTGCCCAGCGGCATGAAGGGCGCGGCCACGGTGATAGACGCCTTCCAACTCATCACGCACGCCGTAACCTTCGGCACGAGCCGCACGATTTGCATGCACCCGCCCACCATCACGCACGAGCACATGACGCCTGAGGAACGGGCAGCCGCCGGCATTGACGACGGCCTCATCCGCCTGTCGGTGGGGCTGGAAGACCCCGATGACATCATCCGTGATTTGGAGCAGGCGCTCGCAAAACTGTAAGATTGTTTCTACCTGTTGTTGGTTATGACCCGTGCACTCCTTCAGGTGCGACGCACCTGAACAGCCACCAACAGACGTTGGAACCTACTAAAGGAGGCTTGACATGGCTTGGGATGGCTCGGACGCAGCCGCCAGGTTCGTTGCGGGCGCGCGGTGGCAGGACCTGCCGCCCGCCGTGCAGCGGATGGCACGCATGGCCGCGATGGACACGCTTGGCGCGACAATCCCCGGAACGCGCACGCCCGTGAGCCGTATCACCGCCCGCTACGCCGCGAAGACATGGCCCGGCGACTCGGCCACGATTCTGCTGCACGGGAGCCGGGCTTCGGCCATCGGGGTGGCCTTCGCCAACGGCTACGCGGCCAACGGGATTGACATTGATGACTGCGGCCTGTTCACCAAGGGGCACCCGGGCGCGCAACTGTTCCCGACGGCGCTGGCCGTGGCGGAATCGCTTGGACGCAGCGGCGCGGAGATGCTGACCGGCCTTGTGGTGGGGTATGAGGTGGCCCATCGCACGGCGCGCATCTGGCACGCGACGCACAACGTGTACCAGGCGTGCGGGTCGTGGGGGTCGGTGGCGTGCGCGGCGGTGGCCTCGCACCTCATGGGGTTGCCGGTGCAGACCGTGCGCCACGCGCTGGGCATCGCCGAGTACCACGCGCCCAATCTGCCGATGATGCGCGACATTGACCATCCGGCGATGGTGAAGCACGGCATCGGCTGGGGCGCGATGAACGGCATCATCTCGGCGCAACTGGCCGAAGAGGGCTTCACGGGCATCCCAAGCGTCCTGGAGATGGCGGAGTATGCCAACTGGGTGCAGGACATCGGCCAGAACTACATCATGACGCACGGCATCGCCTGGAAGGGGTACGCCTGCTGCGCCTGGACCCACGCGGCCCTGAAGGCGGCCACCGACCTGGTGCGGGAGCACGGCATTCGCGTTGGCGACATCGCGCACATCCGTGTGGAGTCGCCATGGGTGGGCGTGCGCCTGGGGACGCGTCTGCCGACCACCACCGAGGAGGCGCAGTTCAACATGGCGTGGCCACTGGCCGCCGTCCTGGTGGACGGCGAGGTGGGGCCGGAGCAAATCCTGGAGCACCGCTACGCCGATCCCGCGATTCGCGCGCTGGTGGAGAAGATAGAACTGGTGGAGACGGACGAGTTGAACCGCCTGTACCGCCTGGCCGAGACGGGCGACCTCAGCGGCAAGTACGCCTGCGCCGTCGCCATCCGGACGCACGACGGGCGCGAGTTCTACTCCGGCATTGTGGAAGGCAACATCAACTATCCGCAGACCGGATGGGACGAGGCGCGGATTGAGGAGAAGTTCCGCTGGCTGGTTTCGCCCATGCTCGGGGACAAGCGCACCGACCGCCTGGTGGAGATGATGTGGCATTTTGACGAGGTGCCGGACGTCCGCGAACTGACGGCGCAGTTGCGCACCCTGTAGGCGCGTTCGCATCTCAACCCGCGGCCGAGGTTGGGGGGCAATCCCGCCTCGGCCGCGGTGTGTTTGGCGGGGACGCTGCTGGCCAGGCCAGGACCTGCGTTGGCCGTGCGCGTCGGCCCCCAATCCTCTGAGCGTACCCCTCGGCGCAACCCCCGAGCGAGCCCTATGCCTCGCCAGCGCGCAGCGGAACTGCGGCGCGGCGAGGGATTTTTTGACAACGGGCGTCTTTTGTGGTATAAGAGAATTGTATCGCAATCTGATAGCCCGTATCGTATTGTGATACGCTGTCTTGTATGATGGAAATCTGTACCGAATAGTAACACCCTCCTGGCCAGCGGTGACCGGCCCGGTATTGCGGATATCCGAGCAAGGAGCGAAAACGATGGCGTTTCTGAAGGTGCAAGGCCTGACCAAATCCTTCGGCGGACTCATGGCGATACGGGACGTTGACCTTGAACTCCAACAGGGTCAAATCCTCGGCCTCATCGGCCCCAATGGCTCCGGCAAGACCACTCTCCTGAACCTCATCACCGGCTTCCTCAAACCCAATGCGGGCACAGTCCATTTCATGGGCGAGAACATCACCGGGCTTCCGCGGTTCAAGGTCTCGCAGCGGGGCATTGCCCGCACGTTTCAATTGACCAAGGCGTTCCTGGATTTCACTGCGCTGGAGAACGTCATGGTGGGGCGGGTGTATGGGCAGCAGCCGGCCAAGAACCTGGCACAGGCCGCTGAGGAGTCGCTGGAGATTTTGGACCGCGTGGACCTCCTGGACAAGGCGCATGTCAAGGCAAGGAACCTGACCCTGATGCAGCGCAAGCGGCTGGAACTGGCGCGAGCATTGGCGACAAAGCCCCGCCTTCTCCTTCTGGATGAGTTCATGTCCGGCCTGAACCCCGGTGAAACCGAGGACGCCATGCAACTCATCCGCCAGATCCGCGATTCGCAGGTTACACTCATCGTCGTGGAGCACATCGTCAAGGCGATCGTGGGGCTATCAGACCGCGTCGTCGTGTTGAACATGGGCGAGAAGATTGCGGAGGGCACACCTGTCCAGGTGTGCGAGGACCCGCATGTCATAGAATGCTATCTGGGGAAGGCGGTATGCTTGAAGTAGAACGAATTGACGCAGGCTACAAGGACCTTCAGGCGTTGTGGGGCGTGTCCCTTCGGGTGGAGGAGGGAGAACTGGTCGCCCTGGTAGGGCCCAACGGCGCGGGCAAGACGACGACGCTGAAAGTCATCAGCGGGCTGGTCAAGCCGACGGCGGGCAACGTGCTGCTGGATGGTCACTCTCTCCTCAAGGAGCCCCCGCACCGGATTGTGGAGATGGGCATCTCGCAGGTGCTGGAAGGCGGCAGGGTCTTCACCGGCCTCACGGTGATGGAAAACCTGGAACTCGGCGCGTTCGGCATGAAGGCCAGGAAGACCAAGGACCGGAACCTCAAACGCGTGTTCGGCCTCTTCCCGCGCCTAGAAGAACGCAAGCGCCAGCGGGCCGGCACGTTGAGCGGCGGCGAGCGCCAGATGTTGGCCATCGGCCGGGCGCTGATGTCCAACCCCCGCATCCTGCTGCTGGACGAACCGTCGTTCGGCTTGGCCCCGCTCCTGGTGGAGCAGATTTTCCGCATGATCACCGAGATCAACAAGCAGGGCGTAACGGTGCTCCTGGTGGAGCAGAACGTGCGGGCCGCCCTGGAACTGACCCAGAGGGCCTATGTAATTGAGAACGGCCGGATTGTGGGCGAAGGCAGCGGCGAGGCCCTCCTGTCCTTTGAATCCGTTAGACGAGCCTATCTGGCGTAATGTGGAGGTGGTTATGCTCGCGCCAATCGCGCAGAACCTGGCCTTTGGAATCTTGGTGGGCGGCCTGTACGGAATCGCGGCGGTCGGGCTATCGCTCGTCTTCGGCGTTACGCGGTTCCTGAACGTCTCTCACGGCGAACTCCTCATGCTCGGCGGCTATGCTGGCTTCTGGCTGTACACACTGTACCACGTGGACCCGTTCGTGGGCCTTCCCATCGTGGTGCTCCTGATGGTGGTGCTCGGTGTCATCCTCTACAAACTCCTGTTCGCAGGTATGGTGAAGTACCCGGAAGAAACCAAGGTCAAGAACACGCTCCTCGTGGGGTTTGGGCTTGGACTGGTGCTCCAGAACGTGGCGCTTCGCCTGTGGACGGCGGACGACCGCGGCATCACGACCACCTACTCCTCGCGGGTCATCTCGCTTGCCGGGGTGCGATTCCCCCTTGTGCGCGTGGCCAGTTTCCTCATCGCCCTGATTGTCCTGTTCGCGCTGCACCAGTTCCTGCAGCGGACGTACACCGGCAAGGCCATCCGGGCCACGGTGCAGGACTGGGAAGCGGCCACGCTGATGGCGATTGACGTGCAGAAGGTGTACCTGCTGACCTTCGTTCTGGGGACGGCCCTGGCGGGGATGGCGGGCGCGCTGGTGAGCGTGGGGTATTCCATCCAGCCGAACATGGGGTTGGAGTGGACCCTCATCACCCTGATCGTCATGGTGCTGGGAGGGCTGGGCAGCATCATGGGGACTTTCGTGGCCGGCGTCGTCCTGGGCGTGGCCCAGTCGCTCACGTCGTTCTGGCTGGGCGGTGCGTTTCGGGAGATCGTCGCCTTGACTCTTTTCCTGTTGGTGCTCATCTTGCGGCCACAAGGCCTGTTCGGCGTGAAGGAGGGCTAGGACCATGAGCGCAAAGCGGATCACAGTACTGGCTCTTGTGGTCGCCGTGGTAGCCGTCCTGGCGGCGCTGCCGCTCTTTGTCAAGAAGGACAGCACGATTAACCTGGCCTGTCTGGTTCTCCTGTACGTGGCGCTGGCTTCCAGTTGGAACATCCTGGGAGGCTACGCAGGCCAGACCAACCTGGGCCATGCGGCTTTCTTCGGCCTGGGCACTCTGGTAGCGCGGTTCACGTGGTTGGGGGGATGGCCGCTGTGGGCCGCCCTGCTCGCCGGGGCCTGTGTGCCTGTGATCTTCGCCCTTATCATCGGGGCGCCGGCCTTTCGCCTCAAGGGAGCGTACTTCGCCATTGGCACCCTGGCTCTGGCGCAGGTCCTCTACGTTACGGTTGCAAACAAGTGGCCTCTGATCACCTCTCTGCCCGCCCGCTATCTGGCCACGTACCGCCTGATGCCTCGGTACTACCTGTTCCTGGCGGTGGCCGTCTTCACGGTCGGGGTGGCCTATTTCCTGGTCAAGTCCAGACTTGGCCTGGGGCTGATGGCGGTGCGCGAGGAGGAAGACGCGGCGGAATCGCTAGGGGTGAGCGGCCTGCGCCACAAGTTGCTGGCTTTCGGCGTCAGCGCCTTTTTGGCTGGCCTGGCAGGCGGGGCCTTTGCCTTCTACCACGTGGGGTACTACCCCCAGTTTCCCTTCAGCCCGGCCTGGACTTTTGACACGATGATGGCGGTTTACATCGGGGGTACGGGAACCGTCGTTGGCCCCATCATCGGGGCGGTGTTCTACGTCCTCGTGAAGGAACTGCTGGCGCTCAAAGTCGTGGAAGCGCATCTGATCATTTTCGGCATCCTGTTCATCCTGGTGGTGCTGTTCCTGCCCGGAGGGCTGCTGGAGGCCTGGAGCAAGATTCGGTCGGCGCTTGGCAGCCGTGCGAAATCTCGGAAAGCCGCGCTCCCTGCGGGATAGCGCGGGAGCGAACGCGGAGCATCCGTGCTCTGTAAGCATAAGGGAGGTGGTGTGCACGAAACCTTTTTGTCTGAGATTTCCTGTGGAAGACCAAATCGTGAAACAGCATGAAAGGGAGGATAAGGTATGAGAGGCAAAGTGTCTATGGTAATCGCCGTTGTGCTCGTGCTGAGCACCCTGCTGGCGGCTTGTGGGCCGAAGGCCACGCCGACGCCGGTCCCGCAGCCCACGACTCCGCCGGTCCAGCCGACGACCCCGCCGGTGCAGCCCACCGCCGCGCCAACGGTAGCCCCGACGACGAAGCCTGCGCCCGAGTTCATTGAAATCGGCGCGTCTATCCCGCTGACCGGGAAGTTCGGCTCCCTGGGCGCGATGGTGAAGCCCGGGTACGAAATCGCCGTCGCCGACATCAACGCGGCGGGTGGCGTGTACGTCAAAGAGTACGGCAAGAAGATCCCGCTGCGGCTCACCATCTACGACGATGAGTCGGACCCGACCAAGGCCGTCTCCAAGATGGAGACCCTGTTCGCCGAGCAGCACGTAGTGGCCTACCTGGGCGGCGCGGGTAGCGACATGCATGCAGCCACCGCGGCCATCGCCGAGAAGAACAAGGTCCCGTACCTGGGCATCGCGTTCGCGCTCTACCAGATTCACCAGCAGGGGTACAAGTACCTGTTCTCGCCCTTCCCGAAGTCGCCCGCCCAGACCCGGGACGTGTTTGAAGTCCTGAACACGATTCCTGCCGATCAGCGGCCGACCAAGATTGCCATCTTCCAGGAGAAGACGGACTGGGGCGCTGAACTGGGCAAGATGTGGGTGGAGAATGCCGCGAAGTACGGGTACAACATCGTCGTCCATGAGGAATACACCCCTCGTTCCGCCGACTTCTCGGCGATGATCCTCAAGGCCAAGAGCGCGGGAGCAGATGCCCTGTTCGCCGTGCCCGTGCAGCCCGATGGCATCGCCATGTTCAAGCAGATGGCCGAACTGGGGTGGACGCCCAAGTTCAGCTTGATCATCCGTGCGCCTGAGAACGTGGCCTGGTCCGAGACCCTGGGCAAGATCGGCGACTACGCCACCATGTTCGCCGGCTGGCACCACGGAGTGAAGTTCCCCGGCGTGGACAAACTCAATGCGGATCACCAGGCCAAGTTCGGACGGCCTGCCGACCTGCTGACCGGCCCGGCGTATGCCTGCGTGCAGATCCTGGCCGATGCCATTGAGCGCGCGGGCACGCTGGACCGCGATGCGATTCGCGACGCCATCGCCGCCACGAACATGACAACGGTCATCGGGCCGGTTACGTTCAACGCCGACGGCACCGGCAACGTGCTCAACCCGCTCTCGCAGTGGATCAATGGCAAGTTGGAACTGGTCTGGCCGCCCGAGCACGCTACGGCCCCGTTGGCCTATCCCGCTGTGCCTTTTGACAAGAGGTAAGCACCGACTCTGAGGACCTGGTCGCCTGCGGCGGTGGCCGATAATGCACACAACGGAACACGCCATCGCCGCAGGCCCAGACCCGGCGTCTGCTCCGAGCGAGCCTGGATTCAGAGGATACCCCCGATGCAAGGCATCCGGAGCGTAGACGTGCCCACGAACCGAATAACCGACGCGGTGCAGCGGATTGACATGCGCGACACGGCCTACGGCCTTGCGACTCGCGGCGAGTATGGCCCCGTCGTGCAGCGGCACATGCAGCGCACCTTGCCCGAGAAGTACCCGCTGTCGGCAGCGCAGAAAAACATCGTGGACTATCTGGCCGCCATGGCGGCGAACCCTGTGGCCGGGCAGGTCGCGCCGATTCCCGCCGACCCCGAGGCGCTCGCTCGCCACATGAAGGCCGTGTGCACGTTCCTGAAGGCCGACGCCGTGGGCATCTGCCGAGTGCCGACGTATGCGTACTACAAGTGCGACAAGCAGGGCAATCCGATAGAACCGAAGTACCCCAACGCGATTGTCTTTGCCATGCGCAAGGACTGGTGGACAGTCCGCGCCTCAACCGGGCGCGACTGGATCGGCGACCCGGTGTCGTTCCAAGCGTATGACCATCTGGCCCTGGTCGCCGAGACGGTGGCGAACTACATTCGGCGACTGGGCTGGGATGCGTCGGCGCAGTACGGGCCGTCGTTCGTGAACCGCTACTCGGTTCTCATGCCCCCGCTGCTGCTGTGGGCCGGCCTGGGAGAAATTAGCCGGACGGGGATCGTCCTCAGCCCGACGCTGGGATTGGGCTTCAAGGCCGCGGCCATCCTGACCGACATGCCGCTGGCCCCCGACAAGCCCATTGACTTCGGTTTGCAGCGGTTCTGCCAGGAATGCCACATCTGCGCGGACAACTGCCCCAGCCATGCGATTCCCAAGGGCGACAAGATTCTGTACAACGGATACGAGACGTGGAAGTTGGACACGCAGCGGTGCGCCAGTTTCAACTTCACCAACGCCAAGGGCACCATGTGCAATCGGTGCGTCAAGGTCTGTCCGTGGACGGCGCCGGCTGCCGGGTGGTATGGCCTAGTTCGGCGGCTGGCGATGCGTTCTGCCGTGATGCGGAGGGTGGCAATCCAAGCCGCTCCGCTTCTGGGGCTGCACAAAAGCCGCCCCGAGGAGAAGTGGTGGTTTGACCTGGAATATGTCGGCGACACGCTCCAGTCGCGGGATGCGAACGCCGACGCTCGGAATGCACAGTAGGCATCATGTTTCTTGGGGTTGCCAACAAGTTGCCGGCGGTTGCGCGGGGACAGGACAGCCACCCGCCTAGCCGCGCCAGGCAAGTCTCATAAATGCAAATCGGAGGTAGCAATGTCGGAACTGTACACGTTGGCGGAAGCCACAATGAAGGTCATCCAAGACCGTCGCAGCATCCGTTCCTTCACCGAGGAGCCGGTGTCCGAGGAGCACATCCAGATGATTCTGGAGGCGGCGCGGCAGGCTCCATCGGGCGAGAACGCCCAGCCCTGGCGTTTCATCGTGGTGCGGGATGCCGAGACGCGGAAGGCGCTCGGGACCATCGGCGGGGGAGGCAGCGGCCGCCGCTTCACCGCCGAGTTCGTTACCAAGAAGATGCACGAGCGCTTCGCGGGGCTGCAAGACGAAGAGAAGAAAAAGGCCGCGTTTGAGAAACTCACGTCGGGCAATGTGTCGGCATTCCTGGCCGACGCGCCGGTGGACATCGTCGTGTGCGGCCGGAAGAACGTCTGGGACCTGCCCTACGACACATCGGCGGCGATTGAGAACATGCTGCTGATGGTAACGGCGTTGGGCCTGGGCGCGTGCTGGGTCATCGCGCCGTGCATTGACGTGCGCGACGAGGAGCGACTGCACAAGTTGCTCCAGGTTCCCGATGACATCAAGATCGTGAGCATCATCGCTGTCGGGCATCCGACCCGCCCGCATCGCCCGCGGCCGCGGCTGCCGCTGCACGAACTGGTGTACAACGAAGTCTGGGGAACCCCGTACTACAAGGAGGAAGCATGACACGCGAGAACATTCCCAGCGATTACGCAAACAGCGTGATCTATGAGATTCAGAAGGCGTTCTGGGATGAGCGCGGCAACGGCGCGCGGTTCCGCCTCACCACTGTCGGGCGCGAGTACTTCGCGGACAAGTGCCTGTCGCAGATTCGCGGCGAGTCGGTCGCCGAAATCGTGAAGGGCATCGCCAAGGCGCTTGTGGAGCAGGGCATCGCCGCCGGCATGTCCCACGAGGAAGAGGATCGCATCGTACGGCTGAAGATTCCCGGCTGCCTGCACCAGAGCGTGGAGCGGCGGTTCATCGCTGCCGGCGCCGAGCCGCTGATGTGCGTGCCCGCGAACCTGGTGGTGCTGGCGGTGGAGGCCGTGCTGAAGCGCCCTGCTGAGATCGCAGAGATCAAGGTAGGCGACGACGGCTGCGAGGTCGCGATCGTGCTGTTTGAACCGCGCCCGGACCTGTAGCGCAGGAGGCAGAGGACATGGACAAAGTCGTAACTCTATCCGAAGCCGTTGCATCCATCCCGAGCGGCTCGCATGTGGCGCTGTCCGGCTTCGCCATCACCCGCGCCACCATGGCATTCGCCGCCGAAGTCCTACGGCAGGGCATCCGGAACCTGACGGTGTCGCAGTGCGTGGGGGCCATGGATGCCGACCTGCTGGTGGGCGGCGGCGCGGTGTCCCGCATCCTGTACGGCGGCGGATCGCTGGACCGCTTCGGGCGGTTGGCCTGCGTCAACCGCGCTATTGAGGAAGGGAGCATCGTGGCGGAGGAATACAGCAGCCTCTCCATGGTGTTCCGCTACGTGGCGGGGGCGCTCGGCCTGCCCTTCATCACCATCCGCTCGCTGCGCGGCTCCGATGTGCTCAAGCACTTGGAGGAGAAGGCCCCTTCGGCGGTAGCCTACGTGGACGACCCGTTCACGGGCGAGAAGTGGCTGGCGCTGCGTCCCCTGAACCCCGACGTGGCGGTAGTGCAGGTGCAGGTCGCAGACCCTGAAGGCAACGCCTGGATTTACGGCCCGCGATGGGATAACGAGGAGCAGGTCAAGGCCAGCAAGCGCACCATCGTCATCACGGAGCAGCTGGTCCCGACCGAGGTCATCCGCCGCGACCCGGAGCGCACGGTGATTCACGGGTTCCGCGTTTCGCATGTGGTGCATCTGCCGTTTTCGGCGCACCCCACGGCCGTGTACCGCGTGTACGACTACGATGCCGACCACATTCGCCTGTACGCCGAGGCCGCCAAGACGCCGGAAGGCATGCGCGCGTACCTGGATAAATACGTGTACGGCGTCAAGGATCACTGGGAGTATCTGGAACTCCTGGGCGGGGTGCGGCATTTGACCAAACTGGCCGCGGACCCGATCCTGGGCTACTGATGGAGGGACTGGACATGGGCACCGAAGTTGAGTACACCCCGTTTGAGTTGATGGCGGTGGCGGGGGCGCGCGAACTGAAGAACGGCGAGATCGTGGCCGTGGGCCTGGGTTTGCCTGTCGTGGCGACCTTCCTCGCCAAGCGCACCCACGCGCCCGACATCACCATCATGTTTGAACTCGGCGTCATTGACCCCGAACCCATCCACACGGGCGTGGGTCTGGCCGACCCTCGGGTGTGGTATCGCTCCAAGGTTCTAAGCACGTTCGTGGACATGCTCGGCGGCGTGCTGCACGGCGGGCGCGTGGACGTGGGCTTCCTGGGCGGCCTGGAGACGGATGCCTACGGCAACCTGAACACGACGCTCCTCGGCGACCCCAAGGGCAAGTTCCGCCACTTCGTGGGGAGCGGCGGGGCCAACGACATCGCCTCGTCGTCCAAGCGGACAATCATCATCATTCGCCACGAGGAGCGAAAACTGAAGGAGGCCGTGTCGTTCATCACCAGCCCAGGGTACATCCGCGGCGGGCAGGAGCGCGCACAGGCGGGTCTCCCTGGCGGGCCTAGCCGCGTCATCACGGACAAGGCGATCTTCGGATTTGACCCCGAAAGCAAGCGCATGACGCTGCTCTCCATCCACCCCGGCTGCACGCTGGAAGACGTGCTGGGGACGATGGGGTTCAAGCCGATTGTGCCCGAGCACGTGCCGTTTACCGAGCCGCCGACCGCCGAGCAGGTGCGCATCATTCGCGAAGAGATTGACCCCGAGGGGATTTACTCCGGCTAGGGGCTGTTGCACCGACCAACGTAAGGATGAACCGAACATGCCGTATGTGGTAACCGACAAGTGTGAACAGTGTGGCATCTGCGTGGCGGGGTGTCCGGTGGGTGCCATCACCGAAGAGGCCACCAAGTCCGAGATTCACCCGGACATCTGCATAGAGTGCGGCACGTGCCACGACAACTGCCCGTTTGAGGCCATTATCTTCGTGGAGGAGGACGAGCAGGTTCCTGCCGACGCCGCGAAAGCCGAAGCGTGAGAAAGCGCCGAATCCGACAGGCGTGCGGCGCTGGGCGTCGGCCTCCCAAACCGGTGGGGTAGGTGGTGTAGGTGTCCTCGCCGGGTCATCTGCGCCTTCCTATGCGGGCGCCACCCGGGTTATCCGCGGGTGGCGTCCGCGCTTTCCGCGTCCCGTTCCCGCCTGTGCGTTTGACACTTGTCCACAGATGCTCTAGAATGCGAGCATCCCGGAGGAGAGAAGGGGTTTGAGGGTATGAAGCGATTGACCAGCAAGGAATTGCGCGATGCTTTCCTGCGATTCTTCGCAGAGCGAGGGCATACCATTGTTCCCAGTTCGTCGTTGGTGCCGGTCAACGATCCGACGCTGCTGTTCACCAACGCGGGAATGGTGCAGTTCAAGGATGTGTTCCTGGGCCTGGAGAAGCGCGAGTATGCCCGCGCCGCCACGGCCCAGAAGTGCATGCGGGTCAGCGGCAAGCACAACGACCTGGAAACCGTAGGCCCATCGCCCAGGCACCACACCTTCTTTGAGATGCTGGGCAACTTCTCGTTCGGCGACTATTTCAAGCGCGAGGCCATTCAGTACGCGTGGGATTTCCTCACGGGCGTGCTGGAACTGGACCCCGACCGCCTGTGGCCCACCGTGTACGAGGAGGACGACGAAGCCTTTGACCTGTGGCACACCATGATCGGCGTGCCGACGGAGAAGATCGCCCGCATGGGCAAGAAGACCAACTTCTGGATGATGGGCGATACCGGGCCGTGCGGGCCCAACTCCGAAATCCACTACGACCGCGGCAAGGAGTTCTGCACCTGCGGCGACCCCAACTGCCGCCCCGAACTGGACAACGGCTGCGACCGCTGGTGGGAACTGTGGAACCTGGTGTTCATGCAGTTCAACATGGATGAGAGCGGACAGATGACGCGGCTGCCGCGGCCGGGCGTGGATACGGGCATGGGGTTTGAGCGGCTTGTGTCGCTGTTGCAGGATGCCCCCAGCAACTACGACACGGACCTGTTCACGCCCATCATGCGGCGGATTCAGGAACTCCTGGGCCACTCGGACGAGGAGATGCGGAAGCGCATCGTGGGCTACCGCATCATCGCCGACCACGGCCGGGCGACAACGTTCCTGGTGGGCGACGGCGTGCGGCCGGGCAACGAGGGCCGAGGGTACGTGCTGCGCCTCATCCTGCGGCGAGCAGCCCGCCACGGCAAGATGCTGGGCTTCACCGAGCCGTTCCTGGGTGAGGTCGCCAAGGTCGTCATTGACCAGATGAGCGACCCCTACACCGAACTGAGCCTGCGGCACGAGTTCATCCTGAAGGTCATCAACCAGGAGGAAGAGCGATTCCAGCAGACCTTGAGCACGGGGCTCGGACTCCTGGAAGAGATGATGGACAGCCTGAAGGCCGAGGGCAAGCGCGAAATCCCTGGTGAGCAGGCGTTCCGTCTGTACGACACCTACGGCTTCCCGCTGGACCTGACGCGGGAGGTCGCCGCCGAGCAGGGGTTCACGGTGGACGTGCAGGGGTTCCAGCGGGCGCTGGCGGAGCAGCGGGAGCGAGCGCGCGCGGCCCAGCACTTCGGCCCGACGGGAGAGGAGGACCGCCTGGCTCGCTACCGTCAGATACTGGACAAACTCCAGGTGGAGGGCAAACTGCCGGACCAGGGCGTGGTGCAACTGTGCTACGAGACCTACGAGGCGGATACGCGACTGGCGGCCATCGTCCGCGGCGACGCGCTGGTGGACACCGCGCGCGAGGGCGAGGAGGTGGGTCTCATCCTGCCCGATACGCCGTTCTACGCCGAGAAGGGTGGCCAGGTGGGCGACACCGGCATCATCGCGGGGTACGAGCGGGCGACCGACGCGCTGACCTGGGAGTTTGAGGTCGTGGAGCCGCGAGAGATGCTGCCCGGCTTCATCGTCCATTTTGGCAAGATGACTTCGGGCACGGCCAGGGTCGGCGATGAGGCGTGGGCGGCGGTGGACTACGAGCGGCGACAGGACATCGCCCGCAACCACACCGCCACGCACATCCTGCACAGCGAACTGCGCTACATCCTGGGCGAGCACGTCCAGCAGGCGGGTTCCCTGGTTACGCCCGACTACCTGCGGTTTGATTTCACCCACTCGGCCATGCTGACACAGGACGAACTGGACGCCGTGGAGCAGTCGGTCAACGACGCCATCCTGGCGAACTATCCCGTAACTGCCGAGGTGGAGCCGTACAAGGAGGCCGTCTCCAAAGGGGCCATTGCCCTGTTCGGGGAGAAGTACGGCGACCGCGTGCGCGTGGTGCGCATCGGGTCGGGCGATGAAGCCTTCAGCCAGGAGTTGTGCGGCGGCACGCACGTGGCCTACACGGGCGAAATCGGCCTGTTCCTTATCCAGAGCGAGAGCAGCATCGGCGCGGGGCTGCGGCGCATCGTCGCAGTTACGGGACGGGCGGCGCAGCGCATGGTGTCGCAACGGATGCGGACGCTGAATGCCGCTGCCGCGTTCCTGGGCTGCAACCCCGAAGAGGTGGACCGCAAGGTGTTGAGTTTGATGGAGCGGGTCCAGTCGCTGGAGAAGTCGCTGGAGGCATGGAAGCGCGCCCAGGCCCGCCAGCAGTTTGAGAGCCTCATCCAGCAGGCCGACAAGGTGCGCGGCGTGCCTGTGCTCGGCGCGGTGGTCTCGGCGTCCGACGTGGACACCCTGCGCGAGATGACCGACTGGTTCCGCGAGGCGCACCCGACGGGCGTGGTGCTGTTGGGCGCGGTTATCAACGAGAAGCCGAGCCTGGTGGCGGCGGTTACCGAGGATTTGGTGAAGCGCGGGCTGAGCGCGGCGGCCCTGGTGCGCGACGCGGCCCGCCTGATTGAGGGCGGCGGCGGGGGCAAGCCCACGCTGGCCCAGGCGGGCGGCCGCGATGTCAGCCGATTGAGCGAGGCAGTGCAGAGCGTAACGGCTTGGGTGCGCGAGCACCTGCCGGCCTAGGGGGTCGGTTGTCGCATGGAGCAGATCATCTATCTTGAACCGACCGACGACCTGCCTGCGATTCGGGATCGGCTGGACTGGGCCGAGGCCAAGCGCGTGGTGCTAGTGCTCCCGAGGGGCCACACCGCACTGCGCAACCCCGTTGGGCTGAGGCTCCTGGCGCGGCACGCCGCCGCGCGGGAGATGGAGGTTGTCCTCGTTACGCGCGACCGCCTCATTGCAGAACTGGCGCGGGAGCAGGGGATTGCCGTCTC
>JARYMK010000054.1 GCA_029907165.1 Anaerolineae bacterium | reverse complement strand
CGGCATGGCCGTCGGGGTCGCCGTGGGTGTGGCCGTCGGCGTCTCCGTTGGCGTGCGGGTCGGCGTGGCCGTAGGCGTATCCGTCGGCAGCGGCGTGTCGGTAGGCGTGTGGGTCGGCGTCGCCGTCGGTGTCTCGGTTGGCGTAAGCGTCGGCGTAGCGGTGGGCGTCCGCGTGGGCGTAGCCGTATGGGTCGGCGTCGCCGTGGGCGTGCTCGTGGGCGCAGGCGTGAACGTCGCCGTAGGCGTGCGCGTCGGAGACGCCGTGAACGTGGGCGTGGCCGTCGGCGTCGCCGTGGCGGTGGGGGTGGGCGTCGGCGTGGGCATGGTGTACTTCAAGACCAGGCGCGGGCGAGCGGCCACCGTGGCGTGGTCAGCCGACGCGAACTGATACTCCACCGACACGCTGCCCGACCCCTTGAGGACGAATCCCCGGTTCGTGGACGGGTCTTGTAGCCACTCCTGCACCGCCTGGGTAACGTTGAACGTGTACCAGGTGCTCGCGTCGCTCAGCGTGCGAGAATCCAGCGGAGTGCCGGTGCGGTCGTCGGGGATACCGTTGGCGCCCGGTGCCGCCCAGGCCAACTGGTTCGTCGCGCGAAGCCACGTGGCTGCGTCCTCGCTCCACTCTTTGTTGACCTTGTACAGCATTATGGTCATGGGGTTGGGGTTGCTACGGTTCTCCACGAACAGTTCCAGCGAAGCGGACTCTAGCCTCGCCCCGGGCGGCAGGTCTATGGCATGGAAGGTGATGAGCGAGGCTCGCACGTCGCCCTGGCGCACGGCGATACGGCTGGCCGTGCCGTTGGCCTTGTTCTCATCCCAGGCGTCAATGAGGGTATCCTCAGTTCCGACGTATCCATTCATACCTTCTTGCAAAACTTTAACGGCCTGGTTGGGCGCCAGCGTCGGCGTGGGCGGCGGGGGCTGAGGCGAGCCCGGCGGCGTTGCCGTGGGCTGCGCCGTCGGCGTGCGTGTGGGCCAGGGTGTGGGCGTCGGCGCGAAGCCGTTCCAGGACCCCGCCACGTCCAGGAAGTGGATAGTCTCGTCGCCGTCGCCGTTGTTCCAGATGCGCAGGTCGGCCATGCCGTCCAGTTGGTCGTTGAAGTAGGCATCGGTAACGATCCAGTCCTTCTGTACCCACATGTTGGTGCCGCGCTTCTGGATTTCCAGCGACTTGACTTGGCCCTGCCTGTCGGGGTACTGCAGCGTCAGTTTGTCGGTGCCCTTGTCCAGATACACGAGGCTGATCTTGTAGGAAAGCCCACTCTGCGGGGGCAGGTTGGCGAAGGGCCAGCCGTTGTCTATGTCAAACGTCATGTAGTTGTTACCGCTGGCGGCATCGGTGCGCCGGGCCGTGTACGACGGCGAGGTCTGGCGCTGCATGTCCTCGGTCCGCGGGTTGGTGAAGTGTTGGCTGCGGGCGGGCGCCGGTAGGTCTACGTTCTTGACGGCGACTGTGCGGCTCTGGGGCGCGGTCTCCAGCCGGTACAGGTAGAACATGTAATCGCCGTAAAGGCCCGAAATCCAGCAGCCGGTAGCTTCCTTTCGCGTGGTATCCTGGGCCTCGCGCAAGGCGATCCAGACGCTGGGGGTTGTCTCCACGTTCTTCCCCAGGTGCGTGTTCACGAAGTTGGAGAATCCCGGCACGGCTGCGAATACTCCCAGCACGTCCGAGTGGATGTCCATGAAGTCCAGCTTGTGCGACATGGCAGCCAGGAACATCCAGTACGCGCCCGCGGGACCGGGCATGATGTGCATCCCGCCCGCCGTCTCGCCCGCGCGGGGCAGCAGAGGTCTGCGGAACCAGATCATGGATTCCACTGTGCGCTCGGCATTGCTCTTGTAGGCGAAATTGCCAGAGTTAGGATGCCAAATGTTGGTCTTCAGGCCCACGGGCGGGTTCAGCGTACCGCCAAAATCCACATTGTAGGGCAGGCCCGCCAGGTAGATGGGCTTGTTGGGGAAGGCCTCACGGTGCCATTTCTCAGCGTCCAGGAGCAGATTCTCAAACTCGCTCAGCGTAACCTCTTTGAGCAATTCGCTCTGGTAGTCGCATCCTCCCCAGTTCTTGGTGGCGACGGCTTCGCCATCAAAGCCAATGCCGATGACGACGCCAGCCAGCCTCGGGTCGTTTCCGAATTCCCGCCCAAGGGCATAAATGAGTTTTCGGTATTCTTCCTGCCAAACGGGATGGTCATACTTAGGGGCGACCTGGGGTGGGCAGCCTGAGGGTTGCAGGATGTAGCTCCCCCCTATCATCTTCTTGACTCGCTCGGGCGTCATATCAACAACCGTCTCGGACCCGCCGTAGAACCAGACGTGCAGGATTACCGGCTTGGAAATCTGCTGCCCATCGGGGAGCGTGATCTTCATCTGCGACGCTTTGTCCAGATACGCGTGCAGGCTGCTGAAGTCGCCATCTATGTCAGACCACGGCACAATGTGCATGGAGCCGAATGGCCCATACTCGGGCATGTCGTTCGGGTTCACATTGCGCCAGTCGTACATCCAGTACACGATAGGCGGAGGCTTGGGGACGTAGCGGGGCGGCGAGGCCACCCACACCACGCGGTTGGCTGCCGAGCCATCGTACTTCGCCCCTGCAAACTGGGCAATGTCGCCGGTAAACACGACAGTGATGGTGTTGTTCCCGTGCTCCGCGCCCGAAGCCTTCAGCGTCGCTTGAGCGTAGCCATCGGCATCGGTTGACGCACTCTGCTGGTCGTAGAAGCCAGAGAAGTAGATGGTGCGACCCGCGGGCAGGGGCTTGCCCTGGGTGTCCAGCAGACGGGCGCGTACGGTAACCGAGTCGCCCCGCGACACCTGGCTCGGCACGGAGACGATTTCTATTCGGGTTGGGATGGCATCGCCCCCGCCCCCGACCATGAAGATACCGGTGGCGCGACTGCCGGTGTACTGGGCGTCGCCCTGGAAGTAGGCCACGGCTTGGTAACTGGAGGCCGTGTTTCGGAACCCGCCGGAGCCACAGAACCCAGTCCGCAGGGGGTCATTGACGATGGGCATATCGTACACGGCCCGGCCCTGGGCATCGGTGCGGGCGTAGTAGGCATAGTTCCACTCATCATTGTAGGTGAAGGCGATTTTGCGCCCGCCGAGGGGGTTACCGTTCAGGTCAGTGAGGACGGCCTCCATACGCAGGGTGGACGCTCCAATGCGCATGGACTCGTTGGGCGAGAGGGTCAGGGTCAGGCGCGATTCCTGTCGTGCCTCGTGAGGGATTATCACGGTCTTCTCGGCCACGGGCTGCTGCACCTCCCTTGGGGCCAGTGCTCCCTTCAAGACGAGGAACAGCGCCGCGCCAAAGAGAAGCACGATGGCTACGATGAGCAGGACTCGCAGCCAGGTGTTTCGCTTGTCGGCTTTGAGGTCAATCCAGCCGTCGTCCTTTCGGCGTGTCATGATAGATCCTCCCCTTTACGTTAGGCCCCCGGAGTTCGCAGGCCCCGAAGGCGCTTGCAGGCATCTGTCGGCATGCAAGTCTCGTGCCAGCCCGCGCGCTTGACAAGCGCGAAGGCGAGGGGAGAACCATCCTCAAAAACAAAGCCTGGGGCATCCCCCAGGCTTCTGCGAATGCCCATGGAGTTCCCCTACCGGTAGGGCTTGTCCGTCAGTCCGGTCTCACAGGTCAAGTCGTCTATGGTGCACACCACGCGGGCCGGGTTGCCATAGGCCACGGCGCGGGCGGGGATGTCCTTCGTAACCACGCTCCCCGCGCCGATGAGCGCCTGCTCGCCGATTTCCACGTAGGGCAAAAGCGTTACATTGCCCCCGATCTGCGCTCCTCGCCGTATGGTCGGCCCTCTCATGCACCGCTTGGACTCCGGACAGCCCGGATGGATGTCGTTGGTGATGATGACGCCTGGCGCCAGGAACACGTCATCTTCTATTACCGTGAACTGGGCCACGTATACCCCCGTATGGATTTTCACGCGATGGCCGATGACGCAGCCGTAGTCCACCACCGAATTGCTCCAAATAGCCACATGGTCGCCGATGCGGTTTTCCTCGCGCACGATCACGTTGTGGCCCGTCTGGAAGTCGGCGCCGATGACCGAGCCTTCGTACAGCACCGTGCCTGATCGGAGCCGCACCCCTGGCCCCACGACGAGCCGTCGGTCTGGGATGTCGCGCCCTGTAGGATAGCCCAGCACCACGCCGTCGTCAATCGCGTGCGGCGCGCCCAGTTGCACCAGGTCCGAGAGCACCTTCACAGCCGCACACGCTCCCTCATCCCGCCGTTGAGCAGCGAGCGCGTGGCGGCCTCCAGGATGCGCACGACCTCAAGCCCGTCGCGGCCATCGCTTCGGGGGCGCTCGCCGGTGCGGATGCAGTGCAGGAAGTGCTCACACTCCACGCGCAGCGGCTCCACGTTGGGGATGGCAGGCGTAGTGATGTCGCCGTATCGGTAGGACAGGTGAAACTCCTCCAGCGTGTCGCTATAGGGCGGAACGTCCACACCCTTGTCGTAGATTTTGATCTTCTCGGTCGGCTCCACGTCGTCGTACACCACCATCTTCTTGCTGCCAACGACGGTGATGCGTCGAATCTTGCACGGGTCCAGCCACGAGACGCGGATATCGGCCATGACTTCGTTGGGGAAGTGCAGGGTCAGGTACGCCACGTCGTGAATCTTGGGGCGCACATAGGCCGCGCCGCGCGCGCTGACGTTCACCGGCAGCATCCCCAGAATGAACGTCAGGATGGACACATCGTGGGGGGCCAGGTCCCACACCACGTTGATGTCCGGCTGAAAGATGCCCAGATTCACCCGCGTAGCGTTGATGTAGTAGACGCGCCCCAGTTCGCCGCTGGCGATGAGGTTGCGCAGGTACTCCACCGCCGGGTTGTACTCAAACGTGTGGCCCACCATGAGCGTAAGGCCCCGCTGCTCGGCCAAGTTCACCAGGTCTTCGGCCTCCTCGCTGTTGGCGGTGAGCGGCTTTTCCACCAGCACGTGCTTGCCCGCCAGAAGCGCCTCCTTCGCCAGGCGATGGTGCGTGGGGATGGGCGTGGCAACGGCCACCGCCTCCACGTCCGAGCGGAGCAGTTCCTTGTAGTCCGTGGTTACGCGTACCGCTGGATACAGGTCGCGGATGTGGTCCAGGCGGTCTTGGCGCAGATCGCACACGATGGCCATGTCCGCGCTGGGTATCTCCTGGAAGTTGCGGATGAGTTTGGGCCCCCAATACCCGGCGCCTAGAACTCCTACTTTCACTTGTCGTTCCACTAACCTGATCTCCTGAAAGGTGGTTTCCCGAACCTCATCGGTGAGAAGACGCCGACGTTCGGATGCGAAGGCTCGTTCGCCACGCGCTGTGCTCACAAGTCAGCCCACAGCCCGCGCTTACGGCCATTCGGCCAGTCTCTGAGTCCTGACGATATAGGTGAACGGAACGTACAGTCGCCACAGTCGGGCCGCGCCGAAGTCCACGAAGGCCACGCTGCGCGGCGTAAGGCTGATGCGCACCTCGTCGGGCGTCGTGGAGAAATACCCCGGGGGGTTCGTTCGCTGCACGATGTACTCGCCTGGCAAGACCTCGGGGAAGAGGTACCGCCCGTCGGGTCCGGTCGGGCCGAACTCGTGCAGGATGTTGCCGAGCGTGTCCTTGATGCGGACATACGCGCCGGGGAGCGGCAACTCGCCCAGGTCAATCACGCCGTTCAGGTTGGCATCGTACCAGACCACGCCCGAGACGCTGGCCGCGTAGCGGGTGGGCGTGGGCGTCGGCGTCTCCGTGGGCGTGAGGGTGGGGGTTGCCGTCGGTGTGGCCGTGGGCGTGGCGGTCGGCGTGAATGTAGGCGTGCCGGTGGGCGTCGGCGTGCCCGTAAGGGTCGGCGTGGGCGTTGGCGTGCGCGTCGGCGTGGGTGTGGCCGTCGCGGTGGCCGTTGGAGTCGCCGTAGGCGTGGCGCATAGGATCATTAGCGTCTCGGCCACGCCCCAGTCGCTCACGCCCTCCTGCGCCGTAGCCCACACGGTATTGGTAATGATGGTGCCATGCCGAATGGTGCTGTAGGTATGCAACTCCAGATAGAGAGTGCGCGTCTCCAGCGCCGCCAGCGTGCCCAGGTTCCACTGCACAACGCCCGGCGCGACCTGCACCGCCCCCGGCGTGGAGTCGCCCGGCAGGAACAGCGTGCTCGCGGGGAGCGTATCCGTTACCACAACGCCCGTCAGGGTATAGTTCTGCGTGTTCTGGATTTGAATCGTGTACCGCTGCCGCCAGCCGATGCACAGCGGGTCGTGCCAGTCGGTCTTGGCGACGTCCAGCACCAGCGCCTGGCTCCAGACCTCGCCGCCGTCCGGCGGGTTCAGCGTGCCCACGTAGATCGTGCCGCTGTCGGACAGCATGGAATCGGCAGCCAGGTTGTCGGCGTCGCCGAAGCCCGGACTGCTGACCTGCCGCCACTGCCCGCCGTCGTAGGCCCAGATCACCGGCCCCTGCGAGGCGTGGTTCACCGCCGCGAGGAGCAACCCGCCCAGCGGTTCCACTTCCGACACGGCCAGAGCGCCGTCCATCTGGCGGAGCAGGCGCAGGCCCATGGCGTCCAGGAGCCAAATCTGGTGGTCCACGGCGATCACCAGGCTGCCGGAGTAGGAGCACAGGTCATGGACGCGAGCGCGCCCTGCGAAGGCCCCGCCGTCCACCCGCGCGAACGTCGTGCCGTCGTAGGTCCACAGTTGCGCCGCGCCCGGCCCATCGCCGGTGCCGATATACAGTAGGCCGTTGTGGACATGGAGCGCGGAGAGGATGGTCGTCGTTACGGGGCTGCCCTGGCCCACAAACCCGCCCGTCATGATCGGCGCCCAGGCGATGCCGTTGAAGCGCCAGAGCGCCGCCCCGTTGGTGGCATCCCACGTACCCGCGTACAGGTTGCCGCCGTAAGCGGCCAGCGCGGTAACGTTCGCATTTGCCGCGCCCAGGGTGCCCGACAGGCCCCACGTAACGCCGTTGTAGGCCCAGACCTGGGCCTGGTTCGTGCCCACGTACAGGCTGCCCGAGTACGAGGCCATGGCCCAGGGGACGGCAAGCGCAGGCCCCACGCCCCAGCCGCCGGTGGACACCGACGACCAGACGCCGCCCGCGTAGCGCCATATCTCGGCACCCGCAGTGGCGTTGGCCGCGCCGGCGTACAGCGCGCCGCCGTGTGTCGCCAGCGACGCCACTTCCGTGTTCTGGACGATGCCGAAGCCGTCGGCATTGATCTGCACCCAGGGCCAATCCTGGGCCAGCGCCACCGACGTGCACAGCAGGGTGAGTATCACAACTCCGGCGGCTATCGCGATCCCTCGCACAAACCGTCTCACCAGCAACCTCCATGTGGGCGCCGGAACGGCACCGCGGGCTGCGCCCTTGTTCGGCGCGGGCGGGATTGTATCACACCCGCACGGGCGGTGTCAATTCGCCCGCCGCGCAGGCGCAACCAGGGGCATTTCCCCATTCCATTATACCGATGCGAGATGAACAGAGGATGAAAGAAAGCCAGCGGCGCAATGACAGTTTGTTCATGCGCCAACGGGGCATCACATGCCCTTGAACAGCACCGGAATGCGAACCTTGTGCCGCGTCCCCTCGCAGGTGATGTCCAGCCGGTACGAACTGACCGACCCCAGGTAGCCGTCCACGACGATGTAGTAAGTCCCCGGGTCGGCAGAGTAACTGGCCAGCCATTCGCCGTAGGCAACGCAGGCGTTCGGGTAGGGCGCGGACAGGATGAAGATGTCCAGGTCGGCCCCGGGCTCCAGCGCCGAAAGCCACGACGTGAGGGTGGTCTTCGCCGTCAGCGTGATGACGTACACCTGTTCGGGCCCGGTCTCGGGCCAGGCCAGGTAGCACGAATAGGCGGAAACATTGCTGGGCCTGCCGCGCGTGTCGCCGACCACGTAGGAATTGCAGGCGACCGCCACGGCTCCGCTGATGTCCAACACCCGCGTGGCCGTCGGCGTCGGCGTCTTGGTTGCAGTCCCCGTGTTGGTCGGCGTCGGCGTGATGGTGGGCGTGCGGGTAATCGTCGGCGTGCGCGTGGCCGTGGGCGTGGGCGACGGCGACGGCGTGGGCGTGTTGATGGACTCGTCGGCGAACAGGACGGTTACGATGCTGCCCGCCGTTACGATCACGGCATTGTTGTTGGTGGACACCGAGCGGTAGCCCGGCGGGTCGGTCTCCACCACGTAGTACACGGCCGGCGCGAGGTCGGGGAACCGGAACGTGCCGGTCTCGGTGGTAACCCGAGTCGCCAGGACCTGCTGGCTGGCGTTCTTCAGCGTGATGGTGGCGCCCGCCAGCGGGGGCTCGCCGGGTTCGGGCGTGAGGTTGCGGTTCAGGTCGTGCCACACCAGGCCCTGAATCTCGCCCGTGGACGGTGTGGGCGTAACGGTGGGCGTCGGCGTGTTGGTCGGCGTGGGTGTGTTCGTCGGCGTCGGCGTGAAGGTCGGCGTGGGCGTGGCGGTGGGGGTGGGCGTGGGCGCGCTGGTGGCGGTCAGGTCGATCTGCGCGGTAACGCCAGAGTGCCATACGCCGGTCTGCGCTGCCGTCAAGTCGCCGATGCGGAACACGACGATGTCGCCTTCCTGGTCACCATCCTTGCCCGGCTCAATGGGGTCATCGCCGCGCACGTCCAGCAAGCCGTACCACGATTCGCCCGCGTGGGTGGAGGTCGTCCCCTGGCCGTACTGCACGCCGTCAATCCAAGCGGTGATGAGCGTTCCGTCGGGAACGTTGGCACCGTCCACCTTCACCGTGCCGTAGAACGTGGACGGCGGGGGCGGCACGGCCCCTGCGGGCTTCGCAAACACCGCCGCAAGTATGAGAATCAGGGCGATGGATGCAAGCACCCCGCCCTTCGCGAGCCAGGATTTCAGCATGTGCGCCTTTCCTTCAGACTCAAGGTTGCAGTCGTCAGCACAGTTTGGCCCATTTGGCCCAGATTGTCAACCGCGCGGGCGAATCTCCCCGCCCCGCGGGATTGAGGGCACCCGTAGGGGCAATTCACGAATTGCCCCTGGGGGTGGGCAATTCACGAATGCCCGATGAATTGCCCCAGAACAACCCTGTAGGGGCAGGGTTGAGACCTGCCCCTACCTAGCGCGTGCAAGCGGCGTGCCCGCTACTTTCGGATATTCTTCATGACGATGGGCAGCACCAGTTGCTTGGGCGCGCGCGGCGTAGGCGTCGGCGTCCTTGTCGCCAAGGGCGCAAGGCCGAACGAGATGGGCACAGTCCAGCCGGCCAGAATCTGCACGTCCCAGGCCGGTTCGGTGGTCGTGAAGTACCCCGCCGGAACGACCACCCGGACCCGGTACCACCCAGGCGTCAGGTCGGGGAAGTCGTACTGCCCAAGGCTGTTGCTGTACGCAACGCGCAAGGGGTTGTCGGCCAGGTCCAGCAGGCGCACCATGATGTTGGTCAGGGGCGGCTCCCCGACCGTCTGCACGCCATCGGGCGTAACGTCATCCCACACGATGCCATAGATGCGCCCCGTGCTCGGCGTGGCCGTGGGCGTGTTGGTCGGTGTCGGGGTGATCGTCGGCGTGGGCGTATTCGTCGGCGTATGGGTGAGCGTGGGCGTCGGCGTATTCGTCGGCGTGAGCGTCGGCGTCGGCGTATAGGTCGGCGTGAACGTCGGTGTCGGCGTGGATGTGGGCGTAGGCGTCGGCGGGCACGGCTGCCAGTTGATGCGCAGCAGCGGCCGCGGGCTTGTTGACTGCGTGTACTCCGATGACCAGAAGCGGCGCTCCACCGTCTGGTTGCCCGTGCCAACGATGAGCACGCCGTAGTTCTGCCCAGGGTCATTCGCCCAATCCTGGACAAGGTGGGTGATGTCAAAGGAGTATTTCGCGTTGGTGTTGGCCACCACCGCCGAGGCCACCGCCGTGAAGTCGCGGTCGCCCGAGGAATCCGCCCCGGGCGCGCCCCACGGGTCGCCCAGGGCCGCCTGGTTCCACGTAGCCTCGTCTTCCACCCAGGGCCGCCGCAGCCGGTACAGAGACACGGTCATGGGTCGTGTCGGATCGCTGGCATAGTAGTTCGTTGTCAACTCCAGAACCGCCGACGTGATGATCACGCACTGCGGCAGGTGGCCGGTGAGGTCAAAGGACAGCAGCGCGCGCATGGGCGGGTTGCCGGTCTTGAGTTTCAACTCGGACCGCTGGTTCTCGGTGTTGTAGTTGGTGTCGGGGTCGTCCCTGTGCATGTACACGTCGCGCGTGCCCGCGTAGCCGCCCACCCCCTCTTGCAGCACGATGGTGGACGGCGGGGTCGTGGCCGTGGGAGACACTCCTGGTGTAGGAGGCGTGCCTCCCGTCGGCGTCGGCGTGGGCGTGGACGTAGGCGCGCCGTACACGTACCAGATGTCCAGGTAGGGCCGGTAGTTGGTATTCGGCTCCTCGGACGTGTAGATGCGCACGTCGGCGGTCGGGCCGCTCCCGACGAGGAGCATACCGTGGTTGGGGATGCCACTCACCCAACCCTGCACCAGCGCGGTGATGTCCATCTCGTAGCGTGTGTTGTCCGTGTCTCCGATGATGACGGAGCCAGAAGGCGCACCTTCCACGTCGCCGGGCACGCCTGCCGCGCCTGGAATCTCCCAGAACCCGCCGTCCCCAGAGGTGGCGCGGTTCCACGTAACCTGATCCTCAATCCAGGCGCGATTCAGGCGATAGGCCGACAGGGTGAAGTTCCCCGGCACGCCGTAACGGGTGAGGTAGAACAGCCCCAGCCGCGCCTTCACCACGGTGATGCCCGAGGGCAGGCCCGACAGGTCAAACTTGATGAGGCCCTTCATGGCGGGCAGGCCGGGCTTGATCTTGAAGTGGCGGTTCGGATCCGGGCCGAAGTTGGCGTCGGGCTGATCCTGCCGGATGTACGAATCCCACACCTGCGGGAAGCCCGAAGCCGAACGCTGCAAGCGCACCTTGACGGGCAGCGGCGTGGGTGTGGGCGTGCCGAAGGGCGTGGCCGTGCGCGTGGGGGTGTTGCTTGCGGTGGGCGTCGCCGTGCGCGTGTTGGTGGCCGTGGGCGTGTTGGTGGGCGTGTTCGTCGGCGTAGCCGTGGGGGGCGTGCCGGTAACTGTGGGCGTCGGCGTCGGCGCTGCGATGGTCAGGTTCAAACTGACGTTCTCGCCGGTCTGCCATACGCCTGTCTGATCGGCCCACACGTCGCCCACCTTGAACGAGACGATGTCGCCCGGAACGCCGCCATCCTTGGACGGTGTGTCGGGGTCATCGCCCGGCACGTCTATGTCGTACCACATCTCGCCAGCATAACTGCGCGTGTAGGCTGTTGTGCCGTACTGGACGCCCGCGATCCACGCAGTAACCGCCGTCCCCGCGGGCACGTTGGCCCCGCCCTGCTTGACCGTGCCGTAGAACTTGCACGGCAGCGGCGGCACGGCGCTCACCGGCGTGGCGGGGAGCAGATACCCGATAAGCAGGGCCGCGATGAACATCCCGACCAGGAGCGGTCTTATCAATCGCTTCATACGATTCTCCTTCAGTTCGTAACCGTTAGTGTGCAGTCCTGCGTTACGTATACCCAATAGGCCCGTCCCGCCTGAACCTGCGACAGGTCGTTGAGGAACGGCGGCAGGGATGTATCGTACACCTTCCACGGGTCGGCATCGTCAAAGGCGTCGTAAGTATACACCTTTGTGTATTTCCCCGCAATGGTCGCCAGCGCATCGGCCACCGATTTGGTCGTCTGCCCCGGGTAGCCGATGAGGTTCCAGCCGGTCTTGAGCGGGATAGCCGTGGACGATGGCCACGAGCCGTTGACCGTCCACGTGGCGTTCTGCGTAGCCCACAGCCACAGCCCCTTGGTGTTGTTGATCTGCGTGAGGTCGTTGAGGAACGGCGGCAGGCTCACGTCGTACACCTTCCACGGGTCGGTGGTGTCAAAGGCATCGTAGGCGTACACCTTGCCGTACGAGCCGCTGATGGGAGACAGAACCGCCTCCACATTCGTGCTAGCAAGCGTGAGGGGCACGGACACGAAGTTCCAGCCCAGGCGCAGCGGGATGTTGAAGTTCACGCTGCCTCCGCCGCCTTTGCTCACATCCACGAAGTGGATGTACTCGTCGCCGTCGCCGTTGCAGTCCAGGCGAAAGTCGCTGGCGCCCAGCAGGCCATTGGCCATGCGCGCGTCGTTGATGACGAAAGTCTGGGTCTTCCACGTGCGCGAGTTGGTCTTGAGGACGTTGGCCGTGCTGCGCTGGACGCCTCCTACTGCGTCGTAGTCAATCTTCCACGTGTCGGTGCCATAGTCAAAGTACGTTACCTTGATGGTTACGGTGTTGGAGCCGCCGAACAAGAACCCGTCGTCAATCTTGAACCACATGTAGCGGTTGCCGCTGGCCTGGTCGGTGCGGCGGGTGATCCAGGATTCCTTGCCGCCCCAGGCTCCGCCCAGGTTGACGTTGGTCTGGATGCTGGTGTTGTATGAGGTGTACCCCTTGGGCACGAGGGAGTTGAGCAGTGCGCCATCGCCAGAATCGTCGGGGTCTATGGGCCGGCGGTAAGTAAGGAGTTTCGTCTGCCCACCCGCGATGGTATCGTCCTGATAGAGGTAGTAAGAGTAGTTGCCACGCTGCGGATACCACGTATAGCCGGAATCGCGCATAGCCACCCAGACACTGGGAGCGTTGGCGGCCGTCTTGCCGAAGTAGGGCTGCGCCCAGCGGAAGTAGTTCATCACCTCCGTGCGCGGGGTGCCGCCGGCATCGGCGAACATCCACCCGCGCCAGTCGGTGGTCGTGTAGTCCACGGTGATGTAATCCACGGGATACGACTGGTTGTTCACCTGATGCCCCAGCGCGGCCAGAAGCCCCCAGTAGGCAAGGTACTCGTGCGGCGTGAGGTACCAGTACGCCTCGTGGCCCACCGGCAGCGTCCGCTGAACAGAGATGAGCGGGTCGTGCCGACCACACCCAGCCTGCGAATACGGCGGTGTAATGATAACAGAATCCTCATCAGCAGCCAGGCCCGCTACCAGGTTACCTATCCCCATCGGCGCTACGTCCGTCATGATCTCCGCGCGATTGCAAGCGTGCGTGTACACCGGCGCGTTCAGGATCATGATGGGCTTGACCGGCCACCGCGTGCTGTTGCCCGTTCCGCCGAAAGCGATGGCGTAGGCCCGCGCCGTCTCGCGCACGTAGGCACGCCACAAGTCGTAGGTCAGGCCCGCCGTCTGGAACGCGGCATCGTAGCAATCATCGCCAGGCTGCGTCTCGCCGTAAACGCCCGTGCCCGCGAGGATGAACTCCACACGGGGGTCGTTCTTGTACCGCGCTCCAAGTTGGTAGATGAAGTTGAAGTAAGCGTTTTGGTAGCAGGAATTGTGATACCTGATGGCCTCCAGCGGTGGGTAAGTGTTTGTGTTGCAGTTCGAACTGGCCGTTGCGGTGAAGATGGCCCCAGGGCATTTGGTTCGGAGCCAGTCGGGGACGCCCAGGCCGCCGCGCCGCCCGTTGTACGTAACGATGTGCAACCCAGCCGGTTTCCCCTTGGCGCTCTGCGCGCTCAAGAACCCGTCTATCTTGCTCCAGTCGTAAAGGCCCTCGTAAGGCTCCAATTGCTTCCACGTGAACGTCTGATGCCCCCCGAGGATGGGATAGAAGCCCGGGTCCAGATTGTCCAAGTCTCGCGCGATGTACACGCCGGGCCGCCCTCCGCCAGGGATTGTCGCGGCGTCTAGGCCATTCGGGTCACCGACAACTTGCACGCCAGTGAGGACGATCTCGCCCTCCGGGTCGGGGTCGGCGGCCACAACAGGGCCGATGACCGGCAAAACCAGCGGGCCGACCAGCGCCCCCACCAAAGCGATCCAAAGCCATGTCCTGCGATTCATGCAACCTCACTCCTCAATGCTATCCAGATATGCGCTGATTATAGGCGGAACTTGCCGCACTCCAAACTCACCTCCTGCGGGCATTCTAAGCCGCGCAGGGCTGGGATTGCTTTGCTTCGCTTGCAATGATGGGTACAAGTTGTCATTGCAAGGGCACGGAGTGCCCGAAGCAATCTCCGGTAGGCTGTCATCCTGAGCCGCGTACTGGCGAAGAATCTCGCCGACCGGGATCGCTTCGCCTCGTCCTCAATGCCAATGGCCTGGACATCACGCGCCCGCGAAAAACTCGCGGATGGCGCCCACCACCTCGTCCACCTGTGCCTCGGTCATCTCGGCGAACATAGGCAGGGAGAGAATCTCCCCCGCCAGGCGCTCCGTAACCGGGAACTGCCCCTTGCGGAAGCCCAGGCCGCTGTACGCCTCGGTCTGCGGCAGCGGGATGGGATAGTGCATCCCGGTGCCGATGCCACGGGCGGCCAGAAATTCGCGCAGGGCGTCCCGACGCTCTGTGCGAATGACGTACAGATGGTAAACGTGCTCCACGGCCGGCATCACGTGCGGCCGCACCACCGGCAAGTCGGCGAGGCGCTCGTTGTACCAGGCCGCCACCTGCCGCCGCCGGGCGTTCCACTCGTCCAAGTGGCGCAACTTCACGCGGAGGACCGCCGCCTGCAACGTGTCCAGGCGGCTGCAGTATCCCTCCATGACGTGCTCGTACTTGCTCTTCTGGCCGTGGTTGCGCAACAGGTCCAACTTTCGGGCCAGGGCTTCGTCGTTGGTTACGACGGCTCCCGCGTCGCCGTAAGCGCCCAGGTTCTTGGCCGGGTAGAAACTGAAGGCGGCCAGGTGACCCATGCTCCCGGCGCGGCGGCCCTTGTACCGCGCGCCGTGGGCCTGGCAGGCATCCTCCATGACGAGGAGATTGTGCCTGCGCGCCACGTCCAAGATCGGATCCATGTCGGCGGGCTGGCCGTACAGGTGGACGGGCAGGATGGCCTTCGTGCGCGGCGTGATGGCCTCCTCCAGCAGGGCCGGGTCCAGGTTGTACGTCCGCTCGTCCACGTCCACCAGGCGGAAGGCCGCGCCCGTCTGACTGATGGCCTCCGTGGTGGCGATGAATGTGTTGGCGGCCGTGATGACCTCATCGCCGGGGCCAATGCCCGCCGCCAGTAGGCCCAGGCGTAGGGCGTCGGTGCCGTTGGCGACGCCGATGGCACGGCGCACCTCGCAGAAGCGAGCGAACTCGCCCTCAAACTCCGAAACCGCCTGCCCCAAGATAAAGTCGCATCGATCCACCACAGCCTGGATCGCCCGGTCTATCTCCGGCTTCAGCGCAGCGTACTGGGCCTTCAAGTCTACGAAAGGTACAGCCATGTCGTTTCCCCCTTTTCTAACGATTCAACGCGCCTGCCAGATACGGCAGGCGATGTACCGCTCACCGCACAGCCGCAGGGGTGCGGAGAAATCACCTCCTGCGTCCTCCGCGCCCGGCGGTGCGATCATCATCGCCGGCCCGACGACTCGTTAGCCACGCGGGCCAAGTACTCCCGAATCACCTCGTGGACACGGGTGGGCGGCGCGACGTAGGGCTTGAACGTCATGGTGCGCGCCCGCCGCAAATCCGACTCCAGGTCGGCCAAGTTGCGGCACCAGAGCAGGTGCCCCTGCCGTTCCATGTGGCCCAGCAGGTCGTCCTGGTGGCGGTCGTAGCGGTCGGGGTTGCTCAGCGCCACCAGCGGCTTGCCCATGGCGGCCACTTCCATCACCGTTCCCATCCCGCCATGCGACACCACCAAATCCGCCTGACGGTAGTACGGCTCCAGCGAAGGTGCGGTGCGGAACCAGCGCAGGTTCTTCGGCTCGTAGCGCCCCCGCCCGATTTGCGCCACGACCTCCTCCCCCAGCGCAGGCGCGAGGCGATCCATCGCCTCCACCAGCGCGTCAAAATCCGTGGTGCCGACGGTTACGAAAATCATCAGCACAGCCTCCCTGCGTACACCGCCTTCGGGTACATCTCCGCCAGGGGCTCCCACTGCACCAGGAACAAATCAGCCAGGCGGTACATGATGCGGCCGGTGGTGGACAGGGCGGTAACGCGCGAGCCTGTCTCCACGAAGATGACCTTCACCCGCGCGAGTTTGCAGACCAGCGCCACAGGCACGGCCACGCTGGGGCCTGTGCTAATCATGGCCTGCGGGCGAAACTGCCGCACCGCTCGCCACGCCTGCCATGCGCACACGAGGAACTTGCGCACGTCATTGGGCAGGTTGTGGGCCTTGTCGCGCGGGCGGATGACGCGGAACACCGGCCCGGGCACGGTGATCTTCTTCTCCGACAGGTCATCGTCAGCAACCAGGACGTAGCCGAACTCGTACCCCTCGCCCAGGAGTTCCACCAGGCGCACCATCTCCTTCGTATGCCCGCCCTCGCCCAGCACCGCCAGAATCCTCATGTCGCCCTCACCCAATCTGCGGCTCCCCGCGCGTCGCCAGCACGCCCTCGTACACCGCCAGAATCCGCTTGGCCGTGGCCTCCAGAGACAGGTGCATCACCCGCCGCCGACCGTCGGTACGGTTCCCGCGCGCCAGGGCCAGGCGCAGTTTGGCCGCCATGTCCTCCGGCGTGCGCTCGCACAGGTAGCACCCGTCGGTATCGCCGATAATCTCGGCCACGTCGCCCACGTCCACCGAGACGATGGGCAGGTTGCATGCCATGGCCTCCTTGATGACCATGGGCGAACCCTCAAAATCCGAAGCCAGCGCCAGCGCGTCGCAGGCGTTCATGTACAGCGGCATCTCCTCATGGGGCCGGTTGGACGCCACCACCAACCGCACGCCGCTATCCTGCGCCGCCAGAAGGGCCACCGCCGCCTGGATGACCTCCAGCCGCTTTTCGGGCCGCGGCTCGCCCGCGAATAGGACGAGTTTGCCATCCGCGGGCAGACCCAGGCGGGCGCGCGCCTCGGCCTGGGGCATGGGGGCGAACCGCGCCATGTCCACGCCGCACGGGATGACCACGGCATCCTCGTCGCCCAGGGCCCGCTTCACCACGCCAGACGTAACGATGACCGCATCCACGCGGGGCGTTACCCAGCGGCACAGGTGGCCCTGCCAGCCCAGCACGACCTCTATGCCGTGGTGCGTCAACACCACCGGCAAGCGGCGCTGGCTCAACGCCACCAGGCCCGAGAACACGTAGTGCGCGTGAATCAAATCGTAGGGCGCATGCCGGCACAAATGCCGCTGCAGATCGCCAAACCCGCGCGCGTAGTTCAGGCGGCTGGCCTTGCCGTCCATGAAGAACACGTCCACGTCAACCCCCAGCGCGCGCAGCGATTCCACCTGGTCGCGCACGAACGTGCCGAAGGCGGGCTTATCCTCCGTCGGGTACATGTTCGTTACCACCAGCACGCGCATCTACCCTTGCTCCAGGAACGGGCGCTTGGCCCGCGGGTTGAACAGGAACAGGCCATTGATGAATGTCCGATAGCGCCGGTAATAGCGCAACAGCGTCAGGCGCACGGTCTCGCCGGCGACGGTTTCCAGAGGCTGCGCGGCATCCAGCACGTGCCAGCCCTTCGCCCGCGCCAGGTGCCGATACCATTGGGCCTGCCGCGCCAGAAACGCTTCGGACTCCTGCCCAGCCTTGCGGCGGGCGGCGACATCCGGCGGCACGTCCAGCAGCAATCGGATGGCCGGGCGCGGCGACAGGCGCTCCAGCAGGCGCAACGCCAGCGGGACACGACCCTCGCCTGCCGCCTCCAGGTACGCGGCGACTTCGGCCTGCGCGTCGGCCACGTAGCGGTCGGCGATGACCACCCAACCACCCAGGAGCGGCCAGGCGATGCGGGCCATGTACTGCCGCCACAGGTCCAGTGCGATGATCCACGGCCACACACGCTGCACCACGGGCCGCCGCCACAGTGCCGCGCGCCGCTGCCACGGGTCGCTCGCGCTGCTGCCTTGCCCAGCGGGGGCTACGGACGCGCCACCCAGCCACCGTTTGCCCAGGTGGATGAGCGCATCGGTCAGCGGCGAGGACGCCCCCCGCGTCCACACGACCCGCGCCCGAATGTCGCACTGCGCGTAGGCGGCCTGCAACGCCTCGGCGTGGGCGGTCTTGCCCGACCCGTCCACGCCGCTGAGGACGACCAGCATAGGCCGCTGCGAGCGGATTTTCAACTTGCGGCGCACTCCGGCCAGGGCGTGGCGCACGGCGTCATCCCACTTCTGGGCGAACTCCAGTCGCCGGTCTCGCGCAACTTTGGCGAAGTAGTGTCGCTTGCTGTAGGCAAAGCCCACTCGCACAGGAAGTGTCTCCACCCGCACAGGCGGCAGCGACGCAGGCGGCAGACGGTTCGCCACGGCGTTCGGGATGCGCGCGTCCGCGAACCACACGCCCTCGGCCCGCGACACGTGCCCCAGGATGACGTTCAGTCCGTGGAGCCAGCCGCGCTCTTCGGCCTGCCGGGCGCAGTAATCCCAGTCAAAGTGGGCATCGCTCAGGCAATGGCGCACCTTCACGATGTCCCAAATCTTGAACTCCTTGTCCTCGTAGAAGGCGTGAGCCAGCGTTACCAGCACTTCATCTTCCGGGCCCAGGATGTACACCACTGGGTCATCGGGAGACGGACGCACCCGCTCCCAGAGCCATTCGTCCACCAGAAACCCTGTGCCCCA